>NC_013793.1 GCF_000005825.2 Alkalihalophilus pseudofirmus OF4 | reverse complement strand
TTGACTGGCTTTTTGCTTGCATCTTACCTTGTAGCAGGAAAGGGTAGGGTGTCCTGCCTGCTACAAGGTTAGATGTCAAAAGGGTTTACTATTCGGGGGGCAAACGGAAAAATACCCCAAAATAAAAAAGCAGCCGAATGGCTGCTATCCTTTGTTTCTTTATTTGAATTTACTAACTTTTCTTTAGTTCTCTTAGAGCTTCTAAGTACCTTTTCAGTGTTTCATGATTACTTTCAAAATACAGCTCCTCATTACCGTCTTCAACTATTAAAACTGTATTTGTGTCTGTAGGAAACCAAAGTTGAAAGACATCTGTGCTCTCTTTATAAATAAACTCAGCTTTATAATCTGGTTCTCGTATATCAAGTGTTCCAACATGCCCTTCTGCTGTTTCAAAAGCTTCTTTAATAGCTTTAATATCCTCGTCTTTAACAGATACAACGTTCTCTTCATTTTCCAAATCAATAATTCTGATTTCTGTAAGGTTATTACTAATAGATAACGATTCTTCATAACCACAAGCTACTAATAAAACAAAAGTTAAAAAGATAATAATGTTAATTTTTTTCATTTTTTTGAAAACTCCTCTAGTTAATTTTTGTTTATAGTATATAATTAAAAAGGAAAATATTACAATTTAATTATTTGGAGGGTTTAATTTTGAAAAGTTTTGTTTGTTCTTTGTTTTTGGTTACTAGCTTTCTTCTTTTGAATATTGATTCCGCAGGTGCAGAACTGAAGAACGCTGATGCATTTAGTTTTAAAGGAGACCCTAATCGTCCTTTTGAAAATGCAGCAACTGTTACGGCTCATAAAAATGCCTATGAGCATGCATTTGTTACTATTAATAAAATATCTGGTATTAACCTTAAACGAGGTGGAAGTGGCAGCCGTATTTATGCTCGCTCCACTAATAGTTCTTCCTCTTGGTATGGTCTTTGGCAAGGTAATGCTAATGGAGGGACAATTCAAATAAATAGTAGAACCACACAACGTGACAATTTCACCACTAGTAACTATCGAAAACTTGCTCTCCATGAATTAGGACATGGTATGGGGATGAAACACCAATTATCTCCAACTGTAAGTGTTATGAGACAAGGGAAGATGACTTACACGGATTATACAACTCTTGATAAAAATAATTTAAGATGGCGTTATTAAAAGGAGAGAACCAATTATGACAAAAACACTATCATTATTTGCGGTTTTAGGATTATCAGTGTTTATGGTAGGGTGTGCTCAAAATTCAACGGCATTAACCCCTGAGATAGAAATTCACAAAGATGCTGACCTCCATGCAGACTATTTTATTCCAGATGATTTATCAATCTTAGAGAATCGTAGTGATGCTATCCTAAAAGTTAAATCTATTGGAAATGTGCAAGTCGGTGTAATGAAAGATATTGAAGGTGATGTTCCTGAAACCACCAATGAGTTAAAAATACTTGAAGCTTATAAAGGACCTTTTAATTCAGGTGATAGCGTGACTGTAGCTGAAGCATTCTTTTTACAAGATGACCAGTATGTTCAAATTGAAGGTTATACTCCTTTGGTAGAAGAACGTGAATATATCCTCTTTATCGAAGAAGGACTTAAAGATGAGAGTGGTAATCTAGTTTATGGTATTTCAAGCTTAGATTTCGGAAAGTATAGCCAAGAAGGAGAAGTAGCAAGTGTAGACTTTACAACGTTCAATAACGTAAATGAACTATCAAAATATGATTTTATTAAGGAAGATCCCCATCATAATGATCTATATAACGAAATCAAAAAAGATGTGTTAAGAAAATATTATTAAGAGTAAACGCTTAATTCATATCTATAAATGTCATAGATATACCTACCCTATAGCTAAGGAGCTCCTATACTCCTTAGCTTTTTATATGGGAAAATCCAATTTGTCTTTGTTTTTAATTTTATCAAATCGTTTTTAAGAACTTTCAATCTTAATGTTCTTTGGTTTCACTCTTTACCATTCGACTCAGCTTTTTCTCGATAGATTTTAATTGTTTACTTTTCTTTAGAGAGGTACTTATAAACCAAGCTATTAGAAATAAGAGAGAGATTGGAAATAATATTGCTATGACTTGATAAATTAAAGATTCCACACTAGTTCCTCCTTCCTTCCGTATTTAATAATGAACCATATACAAATTTTACCACTACGAAGCTATGAAGAAATAGTAATCTACTCTTTTTTCTTTACCTCACGTTTTATCTTATAGATCGTATTACGAGAAACATCTGTCTCCCTATGTATATTCATTACAGAGTGTCCAATAGATAACATCTTGACGATTTTGTCATAAACCAATTTATCTGCCCCTTTCGCCTCTGCATGGTAACGAACTTTACGACCTGTATATTTCCCTTGTTCTTTTGCTATCTCAATCCCTTCACGCTGAGCTGTTCGAATACGGTTGCGTTCTTCTTCCACCATCCAACTTAGCAGGGTTAAGACTAAATTAGAAATCAACTCACCCAGTTAAAAGAACAGCACTCCATAGTTATTGCTCAAGGCTTTAAAGAAGTCATTGATAATTAATCATCTTTAAACAGGAAGTACTGTGCCTTCCAATCTTATAAACTGAGTGCTGTTTATTCCGGACAATTCCTTCTAATTCCTGACCTTTTATGAAGCTGTATAGTTCATTTCCCTCTCCGATAATGTTCTTAATTTGAGTAAACAAAGAGCTATCTAGCCCCACTATGCTTGTAAGCGGCTTCTTGCGTTGTATCTGAGGGATTTTGGTAGTGCTCTTATTGTTGAATGGTAAGACATCAAAAACAATATACTGTGCCTGCTGACCATGATTACTCCTTTAAAATCGTTGCATCATGGCTTCAGCTTCAAAATCCTGTTTACCTTGTTCATCGGTAACGATTAACTCCCCATCTAATTCTGTACCTGGTTCGATTTCTATTTGCTACATCTCTACGTATGAACATTAAAGAATTAGACAAAACTAGCACAAACGACATGGTCATACTGCTAGAATTAACTATCGGTCGTTAGATATACTCCACATGAGTCACTAGGCATTAGTGGCTCAGTTAAAAAGGACAATTGCACAATGCAATTGTCCACTAAAGCCCTTCTAGCCCTGATTAGTCGTCCTCTACATACTATTCTCTACCCCTATGACTTAACTATTGCCCTCTTTGGGAGGGGTATTTACATAATTAAAGGAACAGAAATCAATTTAAAATCAACCATCATAGTAAAATGTATAGAAGGAAACACTCATTTCTATACTCTATGAACTCGGAGTTCGTGTCGATGCTTCAAGCTAAATATCATTGGAATGATAAAATGCTTGTAGCTTATTTTGAATTAATCGCGGATGGTATTCTACTTGATTGACCATCGGCTTAATTTCAGCATCCTTTATTAAGTCTTCCAAATGATGAACTTGAAATTAGTTACCCCAACTGCTTTTACTTGGCCTTCTTTATAAAGAGTTTCTAACGCTCTCCAAGATCCTAATATTTCCCTTCACCCGGCCAATGAATCAAATATTAATCTAAATACTCTAAGCCTAATTTCTTTAACATTATTTAGTTCCTTAATTCTAGGGATTTAATTGGAGATAAAGTAGCTGGTTTTTGAAAAGGTTATTGTTGAATGTTTTTCACTCTGCAGGTTCTTTAGTTAAAACCCCTCTAGATAAACCTTGGTATTTCTCCTCTAACTGGTTGTGAATTAATTCTGCGAGTTTTAAATTTTCTTCATAATCTATTAATTGTTGTTGTCGTAGCTAACCTTGAAATTGAATCTCTATGGATATCAAATAGCATTTTTAAACTGTCTGTCATGAGCCTCTATTGCTCGTTCAGTATTAGGAGTATGGTAAATATACACTTGCGGATTATCGCTCTTCAAATAGAAAATGAATAAAAAAGAAGAGTTCATATTATAGAGCAGCTAATGCGAGAACATTTAAAAGTCATTCCTCGACCCCTTAGTTATTATCTTCAGTATCTAACCACACTCTAGCTCTGTTAATACTATAAATGTAATCATCATCATATCCACTGTTATAAATATCGAAATATTCTTTTTGTTTTTTAGCATTTCCTGTTTTCTCTGCAATCAACATTGCATAATGCGATAGTATTTGTTTTGGTTGGTTTTCCTCTTGTTCAAAAATTAACTCAATTGTTTCTAGATGGTCAACTTCGGGATTATCTTTATAATCTAACAAAAAATCAATAAAATCGGATACATTTGAGTTAGTTGGCGTAAGAGTTAATAGTTGTGATAAACCCTCGAAATTTGAAATTCTATAATATAAATCTCCTAGAAGGTAATAACCATAATTATAATTAGGGAAATTAGTTATCAGTTGGTTAAAAGTAGCTATAGCATCCGCTGGTTCCTCTGTAGCTATTTCTAAGATTCCTTTTCTCGCCAATTCATTTGGATTTGCTTCCTTTATATTATTAGAATAAGCACGATCAATAGCAGCGATTTGAGTTCTTTTAGAGAAAGAATCAAATTTACTAAGTAGTAGATAGGCCTCACTGTCTTTACCCTGATTTTTCAATTCAAGAAAATCCTCTTTTAACTGATTAATGAGGGTATAGAATTTAATTACTGTTTCTTCACCTTCAGTTAATACAGCTGCTTGAAAAGCAAGTTCTAAATGATTTATAAACTCAGTTTCTTCTCCAATAATGAAATATGCTTCTGCCACATTAGTTAAAGCAATAGGATTATAATTATTAAACTTTAAAAGTTCTCCTGATAAATCAATAGCTTCCTGATAGTTACCAAGCTCAATATTAGCTATTACCATTTGATTTAACGGTATTGTATCACCTGGATCCAATTCTCTAATTACCTCTAATAAATTTAGAGCTTCTGAATAGTTATGTTGTATTAAGTATCGAAATGCAAGTTCCTTTTTTGCATCAACATCTTCTGGGTTGGAATTAATATATTCCTCAACTGCGTTGTTGGAAGTACTAGTTATTATAGTTTCTTTTCCTCTTTCATTAGACAAAAATGCACCTGCAAACAACAGTCCAGCAATTCCAACAATCATAATATATTTAATAATTTTACTCATTTTTTTCCCCTTTATACAATTTTCTTAGTTTTAAACACTAGGTTACCTACAAGACAAAATAATAAAATAAAAGCAAGTGTTGAAAATGTTATTTGTAAATTAGTGAAGAAACTTCTTTGAAAATCAATAAAGCCCGTTGTAACAGTATTCCCATTAAAAAATGTATAATTTTCAAGAAAAGAGGGTACTTTAACAATTTTAAAAAGAATAATAACCGAGAAAGAGCATAAAATAACCTTTATTCTATTTTGAATAGCACAATTTATTAATAGAGTTATTGCTCCAATCGCAATAAAATGAATTATCAAAAAGACTTGTGTGACAGTTATTATTCCGATAAATTCATACCAATAATAAAAAGTACCATTGATACCACTATTGGAATAGATAACCCCAGAACCATGAATTAAGTATAAATATAATAATAAAAAGATATTAGCTGGTATAAATATAAGTGAGAAACTTGTTGTACTTATTATAAATTTCGCGAAAAAAATAGATTCTCTTGAATAAACACTAGTAACCAAAAAGTTTATAGTTCCTTTAGTATATTCAGAACTTAGAATAGCAGAATAGTAAAGAATAGCCAAAAAAGGAAATGTTAAATATGTATTAAAGTTCAAAATTTCATGATATAACATTAGGGGGATTTTGATCTATATTATAGTTGTGAGACATAATTACAGGAATAAAAAAACACATGAGGACAACTATGCTATATCTATAAAACATTTTGGTTTTTTTAAATTTTAGATATTCTATTTTAAGTAAGGTTTTCATAAGTTTACTCCTTCCTTTATAATAATTGTTCTAGATTTTCCAACTCGTTGTTTTGAAGTATCCCTTTAATATTGCCTTTTTCTAGAACTAAAACATTGTCACACACTGTGGTTATTTCAGTAAGTGTATGACTTGTTAATATTATAGTGCTGCCTCCACTAATTAATTGTTTTAAATATTCTCTAAGCTGAATAGTACTTCTCGGATCTAAAGAGTTATGTGGCTCATCTAATATTATTAATTCTTGCTGCCCAATGGTAGCTGCTATAATCCCTAACTTTTGTTTCATCCCTTGAGAATAAGTTTTTATTTTTTTATGTCTATGTGCTTCCATAGAAAATGGCCATTCTCTTTTAAGTATACTTTTTATATCATTGATTCCCTTATAAGTAAGATATATCACGACATATTCTTCCCCAGTTAAATCATTTTCAGGAGGAAGATGATCAATAAAATAACTTATCCTACGTTGAACACTTTTATCCTCTTGTAGTACTTTTTTTTCATCAAGTGTAACAGTTCCTTGAGTAGTAGGAGTTACTGTAGCAATAATCTTTAATAAAGTACTTTTTCCAGCGCCATTATTACCAATAATACCAAAAATACTATTTTTCTTTACTGAAAAATCTACCTGATTAAGTATTTGATTTTTTTTAATTATTTTACTAACTTTATTTATACTTAAATACATCATACACACCTCGCTAATAATTAAGAACGACTTAGAAGCCCTAAGTCGTTCTTAAAATCCCAAACTACTTATGGGCCATTTTTTTCCACGTAGCTGGTCCTACATATCCATCCTGAGTAAGTGTTGCAGCTCTCTGAAAATCGATAACAGCTCCTCTTGTTGTATTTCCCCATTTTCCATCAATGTTACTAGATGGGTTAAATGAAAGTGAAGATAAAACACGTTGCGCTAACTCTACATAATATGAGCTATTTACGCATGACGAATTGCATAAGTGGGTTGTTCTATCTTGGGGGTTGAATTGAGCGTAACTAACTTAACGTATGCTAACCTAATCCAAGCTTTTTCTCGAACCAATCGGACCTACCCCGGAAAGACCAAAGGGTTGATTGTAACATACAGAAAACCTTGGACAATGGAAAAGCATGTTAAGGATGCCACAAAGTTATATTCTGAAGAACAAGAGGAATCTACACTTGTTTATCCAACTTATGAGGAATCAAAAAAACGTTTCAAAAAGGCCCATAAATCTTTGAAAAAAGCTGTGCCTAACCCCGCTGATATTAACGAGCATTCATCTTTAGAGACTCGAATCGAATTTGTAAAAGTCTTTCAGGAATTAAACAATAGCTATCAAGCTTTAGTGACCTATGATGATTACAACGATGAAATAGAGAAATCAAAAGCACTTCAAGAGCAGGTCAAGGTATTGGAAGAATACATTGGAGTATACAATACGGTTAAAGGCTCATTAGTCGAAGAAGAACCGCAAGAAGGACCTGAACCGGATTTCTCGGATATTGAGTTTTATGGAGAAAATACAATCAAGATCTATGATATTGACTCCACTTATATTGACCAACTTTTGGGAACATACTCAGCCAATAATAAGAATATCCGCGAAGAAATTGAAAAAGCACTTCAAAAATTAAAGAAGTCAGAAATGGTTAAAGACGTGTACCGTTCCATTTTAAATGCTATGGATAAGAAAGAAATCGGTACAGAAGAAGATATTTTTGTAGTGAAACGACAATTCTTCAAAGAAGCCTACAACAAAGCCATTAAAGAATTTGCAAATACTTGGTTTGTAGAAGAAGGAGAGTTACATTCGTCTGCCATACAATACGTAATAGGAGCAGACCCTTTGCCAAATATCGGAGGTATTTATAACAGCAAGCAATTTGACAAATATAAAGCTCTTCACCCAGATGCCATCTCATTTAAGTATTTACCTGAGATGAAACGTCAGTGGAGAAAGACGTTAGATGAAGTCATTATACCTTTGGATAACGAGTTACGATAAGACACAGTTTTTATAAGTGAGCAATGAACCTATATCTTCAATAGGAATACACTTAAAGCTAAGGAGAATCTAGACGCTCCTTAGCTTTTTTAAGTTGGCAATACTAATGTTCTTTCGTTTTATTTTTTACGATGTGACTTAGCTTTTGTTCAATACGTTTTAATTGTTTACTCTTCCTTATGGATGTACTTATAATCCAGACCACTAAAAAAATGATAGAAATAGGAAATAGTATAGCTAAGAATTGATAAATAAACGCATCCATGTAAGTACCTCCTTCTTTATAACGATAAACCACAACCATCATTTGTAAATTTTATCATTTAAAGGATTTGATTTCCGTACCAACTGGACATTTACATTATATTTGTACTTATCCCTTCTCTAAAGTCCTTTTAATCTTATAAATTGTATTACGAGAAACCTCTGTTTTCCTATGTACCTCCATAACAGAATGACCAATTGATAACATCTTAACAATTTGGTCATAAACCAGTTTATCTGCTCCTTTCGCTCCTTCATGATAACGAACTTTACGTCCTGTATATTTCCCTTGTTCTTTTGCTATCTCAATTCCTTCACGCTGTGCTGTGCGAATACGGTTTCGTTCTTCTTCCACCATCCAACTTAGCAGCGTTAAAACTAAATTAGAAATTAACTCACCAACACCTGGTATCTGTCCTTCATTCCTCGTATCAAGAATGGGCATATTACGAACGACAATGTCCGCTCCTTCCTCGCGAATTTCTTCCCACTCTTTCTTAATTTCTTTGGCATTGCGCCCCAACCGAGAAAGATCATGAACCACCAACACATCTTTCTCTCGAATCTTCCGTTTCATCTTCTGGAAACCTTCACGATCAAAATCTTTTCCTGATTTCGTATCCTGATAGATGATTTCACAACCAAATTCCTCTAATTCTTTAATCTGTCGAGCCATGTTTTGACCCTCAGAACTTACTCTGGCATACCCTATATACGTCATTTCTTTTCCTCATTTCAAATATGAAGTTACTGAACAACCCAAAATGAACAATCAAACCTATTGTAGCATGCAACTTTTCTAATGTTCAACTAGGGTATACCCTTTTCGAACAATAATCCACGCCCCTAGAGGCGTGGCGTGTCATTTATGGTGGTTTTTTGCGCATATTTTATGTATTTGGCAATCCTTCAATGTATAAAACGGCAGTGGGGTATATTCATATTACTGTATAATCTTTCAGACCTTGAATGCTTGACATTGAGCCTCTACGGGCATAATTTTCCGTAAAGGAACAAGCCTTAGACTTTACGAGGCATACGAGCCTATCATACCCGCCTCTCCATGTAAAGCTGAGGGTATACATTAGTTTTTGCATAATTACGATTGCCGAAACCTACATTTTACGAATGCCACTAACAACTTGAAACTACGCAATTCATTATTTTAAATAAAAAAGAAAGTAAGCTGGTGCTCTCTTTTTTAACAAACAGAAGATAAGAAGGGTATTACATACACGTTCAAATACAAATAAACTAAGTTAAATAGAAAAAACGATAAAGCCCGTCAGGTTAAACAGGTTTATCGTTTTTTCTTTGCTCTGTTCTATAATGATATTAATTAACGACTAAAAGAAGTTTGTCTAGTAATATCTGTGATCGGTCGAGTACCCTGATTGTAAGTATATAACCTACTAAATCCTACAGAGTTATTATTTCTGTATATTCCGAAAGATGGGAATAAGGTGTGGCTTCCTCTTAAAGATGTTGAATTATTTCTGTATATATCTGCTCTTAGACTGTATTTAATACTTGTAGTAATTGCATATGGATTACCCACATCTCCATACATATTAAATGCTGCATGGTTGTTAGTACGAGAGATTGTATTGTACCCCATCCCACCTGTTGAGGCTATACGACTATCTTGGAGCGTGTATACTCCATTTGAGTAAGAGTATCTGTAAGTTCTCCCCACCGATCTACTTTGAGATAAAGTCGGTAAGCCTGACATACTCCATGTTACTAGTACATCGTGCTGTAATCGAGAAGTTCCAGAGTTTGCTGTAATACTTGTAGTTTTATCCGTTGAAAACCAGCGTGAGTCAACAGGAGATTTAACATACCCTTGATTTATACTCGGGCTCCCATTATTAGCTAATAGAATTGAACGGACTCTTAAACGAGAATTAGTAGAACCGCTTTGTGTGGTAACAGATAATAAAGAGCTCCTATGATCGATAGGTGTGTGAAATATAATGGTTTCTCCACCATCTCCACCCTCGACATCCAATTCTGTATCAATGTTTGCTTGTACTGAATAGCTATCAACACTCTCAGACTTTGGGATAAAATAACTATTTTCGTCAGTTGTTGCTACTTGATTCTCATTTATGCTCACATGAAAATCTATAGCGTCTTTATGTTCATACCAAAAAATTTTCATAGCATCTAATGATTGAATGTGAGATGTTGTAAAGCTATCATTATCAGGAACTAAGATGATACTAGCTGTTAGTTGGTCAGCTACAATATTATTTTTATACCCGTTTATTACAACTTCAAAAACAGGATACTCATCCAACTCGTCAAGACCATCTAATGATATCTCATTATCATTGAAATCTATTTTTTTATCATTAAGAACCAACTCTAGTTTATCAAAATTATCTTCATGATAAAAAATCTCAAATCTATCTTCTCCATAATTTAATTCCATCTTTTCTAAATTAAATTTCACTTCGTTTGTAGCTAATACACCATTTGTACTTACTAAGAAAAAGATTAAAACAAATAAACAAAACTTAGACAAACTCAACAACCTTCTCATTTAACAACCTCCACTTTTAATTTTTATAAAAAAAGAGTAACCATAAACCCAAATGCATAAATCAGCAAAGGTACAATTAAAATTACTCTTACTTTAATAACTTTGAGAGAGTCTCTTTTTAGAAGTTTTACAATTATAAAGTCTACCAAGCTTAGTAACGCTCCAAATAAAACAAATAACAGTACATTTAACTCAATAAGAAAAAGTAAATAAAGCAACAATAAAAATACTATGTATATAATCATCGAATACAAAAGGTATATCTTTTGGCTGTACTTCTGTTCTAATCTTTCTAAAATTCCACCTACGATAATAGAGCTAATTAAGATAATGGTGCTGAAAGAAAAGAATAATATATTGAAAATATTGTAAGAGAAAAGATATAAAACCCATATAATAATAGATCCCGCAAATAAAGATAGAAAAATACGATTAGTACTCAATTGTTATCATCTCCAAAAATATAATTAAATGCTATAACACTAAAACAACAAACCAATAATACCATAAAAATCCAATTTTATAATATAAGTGTACATATAATTCTCCGTTTATTAAATTAATGTTATAAGTTTTTCTCTATTTTAAAGTGATTACTTACTATAAACGATAGTTTTTGGAATGTTAAAAGCACCATTGAAAAAATGGTGTGTTATTTACGGTGGCTTTTTGCGCATATTTTAAGCGATACATTGAACAACAAGCTAATAAATAAATGGCTATCTCTCTTTTCCTAGGAAGATTGCCATTTTCATTGTGAAATTCAATACTTAAAACTACGCAATATATTATTTTAAATAACAATCTTCAGGTTAACCCAATGGACAAATAAGGGTGTGAGAGGATTTTTCAGAAGAAAATGTCGGGAACTCACGATATGCGACCGGAACTCACAAGAGCTTTGGATACATTCCGTTCCGGTAACTCATTCATGATCTACAAACTGGACCGATTGACACAATCGGAAAGCAGCTGTTTACGTTATCGGATCAGTTGAAGGAAATGGGCGTGAAGTTAATCAGTATCCAGGACCGGATCGATACAAATACTCCGGCCGGCAAATCCATGTGCGGGATGCTGGCGGTTCGGGACGAATTTGACTCCCAAGTATAATTGACATAAGAAAACCTCGTTTTCACAGGAAAGGAAACGAGGTTTTCTTAAGATGATATATGTCTATATGATTTTTAAGTGATCTCTGAGGAAGATGCTACTTCATCATATGCGATGTCTCCGTTGAAAATCAAACGCTCTATTATAGATTTCCATTCCGGATTAATGTCTTCCCAGTTATCTCCCCATGTATCATTAATGAATTGATACGCCTTAAACGGCTTATTATTGCTTGGGGCAGTGTAACCAAGAAGGTCCTCCATACATTCTCTTAGTACAATAACCTTGGAGTTATCCCCTACAGCATCTAGAATTGGTTGGTTAAATGAGTAAGCTTTTTCTGTATCCTTATCTCGATCATGAATAACAAATGGTGTTATACCTAAAGCTCTTAGATATTTTACGAGTGATATAATCGTAGCTTTCCCCCTTGCTCTAACTACCTCCCAATTATAAGAGAACTCTTTATATAATTCGTTCGGCATCCTAGATAGCGTTTCACGTATAACTACTTCTTCTGTGTCTCCTTCAATTATTAAAACATTTCTCGAGAAAAATACTTTACTTATATCATCATCAATCTTAAGTAACATTTTGATATACGACTTATCATCATCCAATAAATTGATAAAAGCTTTACTAACATTAAATGGATTGCAAACAACTATGTCTACATTTCTTTTAGTACCATCGTGGTCTATCTCATGGTCTTCTAAATGAAAAGAATTTAAAATCTGATTCGCTTTCCTACTTAAATCTATCATGTATGGAGAATGAGTAGTACAGATTATTTGATTGTTATCTTCGAGTGAAAGGTCATAAATCGTATCTCTCATCTGTTTCGCAGCTTGTGGATGTAAATATATTTCGGGTTCTTCAAAAGCTATAAGTAATGGTCTAATGTATTCACTGGAACGTTTTTTTTTGTTGTTTTCTCTAATACTTCTATATCTAAGCATAGCGAAGACGGCAGATCGTATCACACCTGCTCCTTGATAATCTACAGTAGTATGGATATTACTTCCTAACTTAACATCAAAATTAGGAGTTATTACTTTATCAGCATTGGACAAATTTGCTTTAGCCAAAAATCCCGTTTCTGGGAAAACATCCCCAACTACTCTATTTAAATCTGATAATAAACTAGCAAATTCACTTTCATCGTCATCAGGGTTCAATTCTTTAGCAAGCTGGTCTAAATAGTGTTGTGCTTGCCGGAAATTATCTGATTCATTTCTAACATCTTCAAAAAGCTGCTTGAGGGTTTGCATTAAGGCGCCATTATTAGAAGACAGTTCTTCTCCCTTAGATTTATCAGATATCAATAGGAGTTTTGGCAACCTATGAGATACATTTGATGAAATACCCCCAAGGTTTTCAAACCATTCAGTTACGTCTGGGTTAATATCAAATAACTCTTCAACTCCAATAGCTTCAAGATCTTTCAACATTTTAGCAGTCATACTTTGATCAAATGTTTTGCTTGAGAATAATTCATTACATATTTCCTCGGGTAATTTCATCTTATCAAGCAAAAACTGTACACTTTATTCTAGCAGTCACAGTAATCCTTTATCTATGTAATCCTGGATGCTTTTACAATCCTTAAATATATCTCTTTTAACACTTTGATATTGCTTCATTTCTACTTTATATTTTTGATTAGGTAAAAATGTTTTTCTATAAAAACGCCTTGTGATCCCGAAAAGACCACATGTCCGTCTGTGACAGCATTGATAGGCGTCACATAGTTAATGCAGCCAAAGTCAATGCCATTGTGCATTCGCTGTTCTCCCGTGATCGGATGCGTTCTCATCCCAAAATCAGACGTCATACGCATACCATTTACTGGGGTCACAAACGAACCTCCACCTGCGACAATTGTTCCTTGTTCATAATTATAATAAGAGAAAACAGCATATACATAGCCAATATCGCCATAGCAAGCCCCTGTAGCTGCCGACTCAGGACGGATACATGAATAGTTCCCTGTGTATCTGACTCTCTCATATTGCTTAATAGAGAAGTCTATAGCGGTCTCTTTACTGTACCCCCCTCGATCTAACGCATAAGGGATAAAACCTAGACCAAAATTATAGCTTTGTACCGCTAATCGAACATCCCCCTCTGCGCTTTCTAGTATTTGAGCAAAGTACTTAACCCCTTGTTCAATAGAAGCTTCAGGCGATTGAATACACCCAATGGAGCCACACAAACTCTCAGACGACTGCATGGGGTCATTCCCTCTACCTCCGCTTTCCTGCATCATCATCGCAAGAATAACGCCACTGTACTCTGGAATCCCATATTCAGCTGCCAAACTCTCTACTTTTGACACCTTTTTTAGAGTTAGAAATATAGAAAAATTAAAAAGACCTTCTCATCATAGAGAAAGTCCTTTAACATAATTACAACTGTTATTAAACTATTAACCTTTTAAAATATCCAATGCTATCTCATGATTAGGGTCTATAGAAAGAATTTTTTCACTTATATCTTTAGCTTCTTCATCACTAACTACACAATCAGGAATTGTATTTAAAAATAAAATATTCTCCATATATCTTACTTCTTTAAAACCATTTAATTTAACAGCCGTTCTCGCATGGAAGACAGATGATGCATAAGCACCTTCCATATGACATAGTGGCTGTGATAATAATATATATGCCAGATCATGTAGCCGCTCGTGGTTCTCTTCTAGTAAAAGATAAACCACAAATGTATAGTTTGAGATGTTCTGATTGTTAAACGTTATATCAAGAAGGTTATCATAAAAAATCTGATACTCTGTATTTTCAAATATTTCTTTGGCTTCAGAATACTGACCTGATAAGATATAACTTTCTAACTGATCTTTCATCATTTATTCACCCATCCATTACTTATTCTCACTTGACCGTTCACTCTTGTAAAGGTTACGGTGACAGTTTGTCCACTCATAGACAATGTTTTCTTTCTTGCACTACCATAAGCAGATTCTTTACCGTATCTCATTACATGAGACATTACCTTAGATACATCAGTCCAATTATTTTTTGTTACTTTGTGCCAGTCGTGCTTATTCGCCAATATATGAGCTCTTTTATTTGCATCTATATTCTTTACAGAGGACAAGACAGTGTTAAAACTTCTACTAGAAACAGCGTTTTGAGCGGCTTTTTTCCCATATTTTTTAATTGCATATTGAATACCATGCCTAGCAACAGCTGCAACAATTACTAGGGGCAGAGCAGATGCCTCAAGTTCAGTAGTATCCATGTCATAAATTTCTCCACTTTCCTGATTGACAAAGGTAGCAATAAATACATCTTCTTCAGACTCGTGAACAATAACATCATAGATCGTATTAGTAACTATATTATCATCTTCTAATACATCACTTTCAACTGTGAATAATTCCGTTTCGAAATCCATAACTACATCAACTGAGACAGCTTCCTCTTCTAAACCTATCTCAATTACAATTTCCTCACTAGTTAACTTGATATCAGTATTGATTTCTTTTGAAATTTCTTGACCTAGCTGATATTCTAAATCTTTTTCAAACTCTTTTACCAGCTCCTGCTGATAATGATCATCAGTTTCAGTCGATGCCTTTACAACATTATAATTTGGTAGTAAAGGGAAAATCATAAAGAAAATTAATAATCTAATTATATATTTATTCATTAATAGCACCTCAATTATTTAATTTTAAAAGCCCGTAACCGTACTCGATGGAAGGAGCATTTCCTCCGTCAAGTTCTACAGTGTTTTCTATTAGCAAATCTTTAATTTCCTCATGACTCAGTTCTTTTGAATAATGTTGTAAAATTCTAGCGATGAAACCAGAAGCATAAGCTGTTGCAAAAGATGTGCCTTCAAATTGAGAATATCCACCTTCACGGTCGGTAGATAAGATATCTATTCCCGGGGCTGCAAAGTCAATCTTCCCCTTAGCAGATGAGTTAACTCTTACTAAATTTTGGTCAACTGCCGTAATAGAAAAAACATCCTCATATTTTGCGGGGAAGTCTACACCCATTCCGTATGTATTACCAGATGCGGCTACAATAATAATACCGGAACCTAAAGCATTATTAATCGCTCTTTTCAATACTAAGCTCTCAGACTGATAACCAAAACTGACATTTATTACATCTACCTCTTGAGATATACACCACTCTATTGCAGAAACTAAGTTCTCTGCATCTCCCCTTCCTGTCTCATCTAAGACTTTCACATCATAAAGTTCAACATTTGGTGTGACTCCAACAATTCCAATGTTATTGTCATTGGCCGCTATAATTCCAGCGATCGCAGTTCCATGCCCAAAATCATCTACAACTGGTTCCCCCGGATTAATAGCATTGAATTCTGCAACAACTTTCCCTGTCAAGTCTTCATGTTCCCGATAGATTCCACTGTCCAAAACGGCAACTTTAATCGTTTTCTTAGGAAGAGAATTAATTGAATCATTGACACCAATAGCTTTCAATCCCCAAGGATAAATTTGACCGTCTGTCTCTATGTTAGAAATAGCAGGAGTTTCTTCATACCCATTGTAAAACCAACTTATAAGACCAATAAATAACAAGGATAATAATACTGATATGATTATCTTCATAAAAACCAACCCCTAACTCAAATAATAGATTCCTCCTCAAATAGATTTTCAATTCGTTATAACACTAATTTAATATAATATTAAAATACATTTTTTTCAATATTTTCTAAAATAACTTTAAGCTCTCAATTAAACTACTTTCATCTATTTTCAAGGGTTTTTATTACTCATCACGAATGAATAAAAAAGATGATAGACATGGAAAACATAGACGGCACTAATATGTTGTTTTAAATAACGAGGATGTATCTAAGTTTCTAAAAAAGATATGAAGCAAAAAAAGGTGAAGGTGGGGGGGGTTTTGAAAATAAAATAAATAGAACTGTACTATTTGAAATATGGGTATAAAATCAAATAAAGTAAATAATTTCCAAAAATATTTATTTGCAAACAGAAAGGACTGAGTTAGATGAAAAAAAGTCTCATTTTTATAGGATTAGTTGGAATAATTAGTATTTCTATTGGTTTATACTTAAGCTTTTCAAACACACAACATTCCGATGAGCATTCAGATTTAACTGATGAGTCACCAGATTACCCTATTAATGAACAAGGTCAAACTTATGGGAAAGCACCATATTCAGAAGGGCCAGTTAAAGAACCTGATTTAATTATGGCAGAAGGTGAAGATGGTGTTATTGGTTATGTTCGAGCTATTGACTTAGATAATAATAACTCTACTCCTAATCAATCTATAGAAGATCAAAAAGAAATTGAAAGAGAAGGATATAGATCAATTCCATTGTTTGAATATGATGGTAAAACTGTAGTTGGTGAATTTAGAATCTACCCTTCTGGTACAGGGTTAATTCAATAGAAATTGTAGGGGGAAACACTTTTGAAAAAGAAAAAGTGTTTATTTCCTATCTTGGTGTCCATGTTTTCTATGCTGCTAATCTTCACAACTTTTTCATCCACAGTACTAGGTTCATCATCAGAGTTTTACAAGACTCCGAGAATTAACGGTTTTACCTATGAGTTTAATTCTACAGTGACAATCCGTAATCTTAGCACAATTGAAGCACGTTCTACAATCAGAGCAAATACAAATGTACCGACTGGATATATGGGTGGACAAGCACGCTTATATAATTCAGCAGGAAGTCTAAGAACATCTAGTACTATGACATATAATAGCCAAGCAATAAAAGCTTTTGTTGTGGAATCACCAAGACTTACAACAAAAGGAACATATTATGCTTATTCTAGAGCTCAATTTTATAATGGAAATGGCTATACTAGTTATAATGGTTATCGCTCCCCAATGAGAACTTTATCTACAATGAACTCAGAAAATGAGCTTTCACCAGAAATCATTGAATTAATGTTACAAACAGAATATGAAGTAAATGAAAATGGACAAACTTATGGTTCTTCATTCTCAGAGTTTACAATTGGAGATGAACCAGAACTCATTTCAGCAGTAGGTATTAATGGTATTGAAGGATATGTTAAATCAAATGATTTAGCTCCGAATCCGGTATCTATTGAAGAAGCATTAGATTATGCAGATGACAATAGTCTAGATATTTATATCCCACTATATGATGTAGACGGTTTAACTGTATTAGATCAATTTAAACTAGAAACTAGTTTTGAAATAATAGACTAAAAAGTAAGAGGGTTTTATATTTTTATTATTTAAAATAAAAAATTGCCTAGTTTCAATTATTGAATTGTACAATCAAAAAAGACGATCCTCCTAATTAAAAGAGAGATCGTCTTTTTGTAGGGGATTATTGACAGTAACATATCTTGTTTTGAATATTTGGCTATACCCTATTAAGCAAGTTCTGTTAATTTTTCTTTTAGTTGTTTCTTCCCTTCAGGACTTAATACTAGTTTGCCATCAAGGAACACTTCATTTTCTTCTGAAACTTCTTAGCGGGTAATTGTACCAATCATTAACGTAAGAACGGGAGACCCCAACACACATTGTTGGGGTCTCTTTGTCTTTCTATTGCCTTGTATGCGTTTTTAAGCAAGTCCTTTTAATTTTTCTTTAAGCTGCTTCTTCCCTTCAGGACTTAATACCAGTTTGCCATCAAGGAACACTTCATTTTCTTCTGAAACTTCACCAGTCACATCACAAGTCATGTTTGGCTTGTATTTTTGTAGAATGATCTTATCACCATCTACAAAAACCTCCATTGGATCTCTTTCGTGTATGTCAAAAACCTTTCTTAATTCTTTAGGAATCACCACACGCCCTAACTCATCTACTTTACGTACAATACCTGTACTTTTCATTTGATGCACCCCTCATCCCTTTATTCTATAGATTCTCAGCATACAATTGATCAAAGTCTGTGACAATCCAACGATCTCCTTCTTGCTGCAAGAACACTTCTACTGTAATCCGGTTATCCTCTCTCTGATTGTTATTAAGATTGACTGTAGAACCAGTCATCACAACAAAGGCACTTTCTTGTTGAAGAGAAGGATACACCTTCAGTTCGTTGATTCGATATTCCATTGAGTATTCCACTTGTCCTTCCCTTTCGGGGAAGTGTTGTTCTAACATGTCTTGAGACATGACTAACTCCGCTTCACTGCGTCTCATTTCTTCATTATCTGCTCGTACGTCGTATAGAGCTCGAACAAAAGACTCTACAGCCGACTGCATTTGAGTAGATTGATCTTCTTGTGCTTCTACATCTAGTGCTTGATTAGAGCTTTCAAGTAGCTCAATGTGGTTCGTTTGTTGTTGCACTTCCTCTTGCAGCTGTGCAATTTCGGCTAACTGCTGATCATACACACGAAATCCAATAAACACACCAATCACAACAACAAGGCCAACAAAGAGGATGATTGTCTTTAAGATAAAGTCTTGCTTCATAGTTACCTCCTACAGTCCTAAGAATGATTTAGGGTCTTGGTGTCCTCCGTTTTGTGTACTCCGAAATTCTAAATGTAAGTGGGGTCCTGTGCTTGCACCAGTGGAACCGCAAACACCAATTTGTTTCCCTGCTCTCACTTGATCCCCTGTTTTTACAGTATTTGAGCTATTATGGGCATAAGCAGTGTAAAGATCAGGAGCGTGTTTTAAGATGACAATATTCCCATAACCGCCTTGTGATCCCGAAAAGACAACATGTCCATCTGTGACAGCATTGATAGGAGTCACATAGTTAATGCAGCCAAAGTCAATGCCATTGTGCATTCGCTGTTCTCCCGTGATCGGATGCGTTCTGTATCCAAAATCAGACGTCATACGCATACCATTCACTGGGGTCACAAACGAACCTCCACCTGCGACAATTGTTCCTTGTTCATAATTATAGTAAGAGAAAACAGCATCTACGTACGATATATCGCCATAGCACGCTCCAGTAGCTGCCGATTCAGGACGGATACATGAATAGTTACCAGTGTGTCTGACTCTCTCATATTGCTTAATAGAGAAGTCTATAGCGTTCTCTTTACTGTATCCCCCTCGCTCTAACGCGTAAGGAATAAAACCGAGCCCAAAATTATAACTCTGCACGGCTAATCGAACATCTCCTTCTGCCTTTTCTAATGTCTGAGCAAAGTACTTAACTCCTTGTTCAATAGAGGCTTCAGGAGATTGAATACAACCGATGGAGCCACATAAACTCTCTGACGACTGCATGGGGTCATTCCCTCTTCCTCCACTTTCCTGCATCATCATGGCGAGAATAACGCCACTGTACTCTGGAATGCCATATTCAGCTGCCAAACTCTCTACTAACCCTTGATACTGCAATACCTCTGCACTGACTCCAATTACCGTTCCCCCACCGATGGTGTCAGGCTGTTGTTTAGAATTAAACAACGAATCGGCACTAAATAGGATGACAAACAGTAAGCCAAAGATCGCACCACTAACCACTAATGCAGGTAAACCATATTTAAGGAATAAGGCTAAAGCGGTTACTTTAGCCTTTAATTCCACTGCCTGTCTCAGCACATCACTTCACCCCTTAATCAACCTCTCGATTTAAGCGTGAAACTTTCCCTAGTCGTCCTTCCTGTTCTCTTTTAGACAATTTTTGAGTAGGTGCTCTTAGTTGTGGTTCTTCTTTTGGTTGCTGAACCTCACGCTTCGGTTGAGTTTTTGTTCTTGCACTTGAATTATTAGTTTGCTTATAGGTTTGGTTGGATTTTTGAGTTAGTTTTCCTTGTTTCTCCATTTGAGTTGATACATTATTCTCTTTCTTAGGAGTTTTTCTTGCTGGACTTTGAGAAGTTGTTTGTTGCTTCGGTTTATGTTGATTTACTTCTTTACTCGGCTTAGGAATTTTCCGCTTAGAACTTAGTTGAGAACCATTTTGGATCACTTGATTTGACGTTTGCCCAACTCGTTGATTTTCTGTAACCTGTCTTGGATTCGGTACTGAAGTACCACCTTTAGAATCTGAAGATTCTTCTCCGTTAAGGCGATTCACAACAGATTGCCTTGCTTGGCTAAAACGACTGCCACCCTCAGATGTTGCAGCCACTTCACGCATAGCTGCTCTCTCTCCTGTGTTGCCCTCATATACGTTTTGCTCGTTTGATTCCCCGCGTTGATGCTCAGCAAATCGAGCGGATGCTTGTTTCATATTTTCACCTGTAGCTTGTAACCTTCGTTTACTTAAAGAGGCGACATTCTTTGATTTCTCCCCTAAATTGGTTCCAGCTTTCTTGATCGAGTGCGTGGAAGCTTTAACGCCACCTTTCACTTTGTCTTTCATCCTACTTCCTTTATTCATTCCTGGCATCTTTCTCCGCAAGCTTTGGAATCCTCCACCACCTGCATGACTTTTTCTTACTCGTGGTAAAGCTCCACCACCCATATCATCTACACTTAGACTTGCTCCTTCAATCATGTTCATGACAGCTTGACGTTTCGTGTATAAGAAGATCGTTGCCACACTCATGATAATCTGCATGAAGATGCGATAGTAAAGATCGTCCGTTGTGTTGGTCATGTCATACCCTAATGAAATAAAGCTAACTGCCACTAAGATGAAAAACATCACCACTGCTTTGAATACGATCAATAAACCAAGTGTTCGAGCATACTTCCCAATAACGGTTTCAAAGGATGGGAAGATGGATAGAAAGATGGCAAACGGGGCAAGTAACAGCATCACCACAAAACCAAACTGCAACATGATTCGTAGCAAAGCAATAAAGAAATAAACAACCCCTTGCACTACTGTAGATAAAAACATAACGAGGATATAACCAGTTTGCTTAAATCCATTCCCCGCAAAAATGTTGTAGTTGTTATATGTTTTGTATTCTTCCTCTGCTATTTGCTGTCGTTCCTTTACCCCTTCTTCAGTTCTCGGATCAGCTTCTAAGTAAGCGGTGATCCGCTCAGAGTCTTCTGCAAGAATAGCTGATTCCTCTGTGGTTCCATATTGAAGAAGCAGATAAGGCTTATAAACCAAGGCGTCAAATACTTTATTCTCTAACGCTACTGCGGTACTGTTCATGTCGGTTGGATCAAAATCATTGTCGCCAGTTAAAGAAGGATTGACATTCATCACCATGTTCTCTAGTTCAACCGATAAGCCATGAGTAAAACTGATGTAATCAAATCCCTCTGACGCAATGGAAGATAATAAAGCTAGACTAATGACTACTAAGCTTACTAACTTAATAAACGCTTGCCAGTTTTGTTGAATGTACGCTTTTACAATGATCCCAATGGAAAAGATCGCTAAAGCGAAAGCACCAAATGTCGTAAGGAGTCCATTCGCAATGGTGGAAGCAATACTATTCACTGCATGAATAGTGACTTCTACAATATCTAAGCTAAACATCTGATAGACAATCATCATAACCACATTTGCGGTAATCAAATTGACCATCCACATAAACTCTTTGATCGAAGAAGCAATCGAGTTGGTGGTATTTTCGCCAAGCTCATACCAACTAGAATCGGAATAGCTCATTAATTCATAAGCGGATTCATCATATTGTTGAGATTCCCTGTCCTCTCCTATGTCTTGTGCAAAAGCAGAAGAAGGAGAAATAAACATCAAAGCAATCATCAATACTAGAAAGCCTGCACTTTTTTTCATAGAATCCCTCTTTTATTCTTTGAAATTATGGCAACCAATTTCTTCAAATTCCTCATAAGAATTTGCTCCAAATTCCACAATATAATCACTCTCATTAAAATGGTTGTGGTCTTGTACTTCAGTATCTTTAGTTTGCCAGAAGACTACATAATCACCTTGGTGACCATACTCTTGTTTACCTCTTGGAACAGCAGCACATACCTTAACAAGTTCTATATCTTGTTCAATGTAATCCCCTTCTTTGACATCTGCGTAAGTCATAGCTCTTTCAACTACACCTTCTTGAAGCCTTTCTTCATCTAGTCCAAGCGGATTTCCGCCACAACCTGTTAAAACCACACCAGCCAATAATAGAGTCGTTAGTAATCGTTTCATTTTGTTTCCTCCTGTTTTATCGAGCCTCTTCTAGTTGTACCGCTTCGGACTCTTTATCGGTTGTCTTAAAGGCTTCGAACCATTCTTCAAACAGCACATCATGGGCAATCGCTTGAGTACGTCCTAGATAGTCTTGGAATAAGCACATCCCCGACTTTAAATGATTCACCACATTGATATTTTGTTGGTTTTCTTCTAAATCAAAGAATCGTAAGATGGGAAGGATCGCATCATCTGATTTGGGTCTAAATGCGAATTTCACACCGATTTGTTCCTTAATTTCTTCGGTATTTACATCATTGTAAGCTTGGGTCACAAGGACAATATCGGTTCTTAATGATCGCCCAGTACGCAACATTTCATTGATTAAGGATTCACCATGTTTCGATTTTGTCAGCGTCCATGCTTCATCAAAAATAATCATGGCTTCTTCTTCTGGTGTACGACTAAAAGTGTTAACATACTTCGAGATCGACATCATCAAACAAAGCCCAATTCGTTGTTCATCAGTCATATCTTCCGTTTCAGGTAAGCTTAAACCTTGCATTCCTAGGACATTCACTTGCTGTGTAAAGTTCAACCCTGTACTCGTCTTATCACCAAAGAGCATTCGCCCTAAGCCATATCGATAACGACTGATATCCTTGGCCAACGTAGGACTACTTTCTGTTAATCGCTTTAAGGCTCCTGACATCGTCGGCTTTTTTTCTTCGTTCACTTCTTCAATCACTGCGTCAAAGATGGAGACACTTTCATCACGACCGCTAATGCTTCCAGCTAAGGTATTAAAGATCATCACAGCGGTTTGAATCGCTTTATCTCCTTCTAAGAACACCAAAGGGTCTAGTGCTCCATGGAACTCCTTTTCCTCGGATAAATGAATGAAGTTAATACGTTCATACAGTTCTCTAAATTCGTCGATATGACCGTTCTTTTTTAGAGACTGCTTATAATAACGCTGAAACTCGTTTTTCGGATCAATATACAATACCTTAGAGCCAAAAAAGGTGGACCAGGTAAAGAAATTCTTAACTAACATGGACTTACCGCTTCCCGGTGGTCCCGTGATTAAAATATTTCCGTTTGTATGAGCTGCACCTTTTATCGCTTTCTTCGTCAACAATGGGTTGAAAATTACAATGTTGTTATTGATCTCTCTTGACTGTTGTACATTCGATAATCGACGATTCGTTATGACTTTTCCTAAGTACATGCCATAGCGATTCCCAATCCGATTCGTTAAGTCCATGCCCGACTGAGCTAAATACGTTTCATCTACCACTTGTTCAAAATAACGATACGTCACATCAGATGCTGGCATGGATTGAGTAAATAAGGTGAGTTGATCGACCGCAGGTCGGACCAGTTTAAACCCTGTATTTTTAAAGATGTTTTGAAGGGATTCAACTTTTGATTCCATCCCTTCTTTTGAACGATCCGATACAACCAACGTAAACGTCATAAATAAGATTTTACGGCTATTGTCTTTTACATCATCTAGTAACTGATCTAAACGCTCTGAAGCTAATTCAACCACCACATCTTCATCAGCTGTACGAGTAGCGGCTATTTCTTCATCAAAGTTCTTGAATCGTCTTTTAAGCTTTCTTACTTCTCGAATGTTTTGGTCATTTTGCTTAAAGTCATAGCGAATTTGCATTTCCAGTGGGAAATCTAGTTGTTCATAAATGCTTTGAATGAAGCGAAACCCTTCTAAACTAACAGGCATTTCTTTAAATGGTAAGAAGCAAAGATATTCCGTATACTTGCCATGATCAACGGTCATATAACTATGAGTGTTACGGATAATCCCTTCGGTCAAATTGTACTCTCCGTCAGGGATCTCAAACCCATCACTTGTTCGGTGAAACATATAATAAATCAAGCGATCTAACTCTTCTCCTTCTACTCGCTCGATCTCTTTTGCATAAGACACCCGATCGACAAACGATTGCTCTTGTTTCTCATAGAGTTCAACATCATCTTCCACATGGACATCAGCGTTCATCACCTTTGACACATCTTCTCTCAAGCGTTTCATGAACTTCTTGAATAAATCATTCACGTCTGTCGCAACCACTTGATCGGACTTATTAATTTGGACTGAAACATACACATCATACTCATGTAAAAAGACTTCATCCCTTAGAATCTCTGAGGCTCTGGTAAAGTATCGTTCACCAATATCAGCAAATTCCCCTGATACAATGTCTTTCTTGACGACTTCCGTAAACTTTTCAAAATCAAAGCGCCTTGGAATAATGGATAGATGGTACTGGTACTCATCATTCGATAAAAAATCAATCATGTTGCGAATGTATTGCGTATACTCACTGTCACTATTTAAGCGTAGGGATTCACTTTTCATTCGGTAGAATGCCCATACCTGTTTGCTTTTGTTAAACGCCATATTCTTATGGCGAAAAGCAATGGGAAACTCTAATTGATCCACTCGCTTCTTTGCAGCTGCCATGAATTACCCCTCCTTCTTGACTCGTTCCAATGGTTCGAATGTTAAATCGACCTCGTATTGATCCAGTGGCACTTCATCAAAATGTTCGTAGGCTTTGTTTTTCATCTTATAAAACCTCAACCGATCTTTCATAAATGGAATGACTGGCTTATGATCATATTTCATACTGAAGACGACAAAGGTAATAACAGCTGGAACACAAACCAAGATAATTAACCAGTTCCCTAAAAGAAATTGAATGGCGCCTGCATGAGAAGAAGCTCCAAAGATAAAAAACATCAACACCATCATGAAAATCACAACACCTGCAACGATCATCTTCCTAACTTCCAAACCGTTGGCAAATTCAATCTGACCGATTCGATAAATTTTAATGGGATACTTATATTCTTTAGTGAAATTTTCACCTTTCATTTCAACACCCCCAATTTGTGGGAAAACCCCACCAATCAACTAAAAATTGTGTTGCCCATCGCTCTTGCCAATTGCTCTAGCTGCGGGCCGAAGAAGACTACAATTAAGCAAAACAGCCCTAACACTAATCCTGAGAAAAATTGTCCCCAATCTTCTCTTGTATAGGAAATTAAAGCGCGGATCACCATGATCAACAGGACAATAAATCCAATTTGAGAGATTAAATTCTGAGTGACATCTTGAAAATTAAAATTCATTTGTAACACTCCTTTTTTATTGAATCGATTGAACAAAAAATCGTCCGTTTTCTTCACTAATCGACATGTGGAAGCTATGAATAGCTGCTATAGAGGTCTCTTGGTCTCTATAGGTCACGTTTACTCGAACCACAAACTCTCCATTATCACTGTCTTTTACAGACTCCATGATTTGGTGTTCTTGATAGACTTTATGAGATAGTCCTCGATCCACATTTGCCATAAACGCTAAGGTTTCGTCAGAAATGCCATAAGAGGTGAAAAATTCAGTCAAAAAATCACCTAATACTTCACGCTCTTGAGAAGTCGTATCCGCACCTTCTAATGCGGATGGTTCATACTGAATCGTGGACTTCATGTGACTGTTGGCCAGACTCGGATAACCCGTAATGGCAAACCCTTCACCATCTGTTGTGAGAGGAATCACCATTTCAATATCATGGCTCGTCACACGTTCTTCCTCTTCCATGACGGTTTCTGTGACCTCTTTTTTGTCCTCGCCTTCTCCTTCTTCTTTCGTGACCTCTTTTTCCACTTCTTC
Source organism: Alkalihalophilus pseudofirmus OF4 (assembly GCF_000005825.2). Lineage (GTDB taxonomy): Bacteria > Bacillota > Bacilli > Bacillales > Bacillaceae_D > Alkalihalophilus > Alkalihalophilus pseudofirmus. The sequence goes on along the minus strand of NC_013793.1, from coordinate 78,548 downwards.
GGTTTCCTTGATATCATACGCAACTAAATAATGTACATTGGCTTCGTTTTGCCCTGCTCGTTTAATGTCTAGTAGTCTGATAGATGTAACGTTTCGTGAACCTGCAAACTCTGATGTATCTTCTAAACTAGAAACATCAAAGCCACTAACAAAATAACGTTCCAGCTCATCTAATCGCTGCTCTCTTTCTTCTTCATCAGCAGAAATGTTTATATACTCACTGACAAAATCTCTTGTATAGACATTTAGCAGGGGCGATTCCAATATGTCTTCTGTTTGAACGTTGCTTACCTGTTGTTCCATCTCTTCATAGGATGCTTGAACCGTATTTCGAATCGATTGCAATTTACTAAAATGGATCACATTAAACAGTAACGAGACCATCATGACCCCAAACACGGCATAACTAGCGACTTTTCTTGTTTTCGTTTTAGAAAAGGCCACTTTTCGCTGTGATGGAGGGGTACTTGTTTTTGATACACCCTTATAACTTGTCTTCTTTTCTTTCATCGCTTTCAGTAACTTCTTCACTTCTTATCACCGTCCTTATCTAGTCCCACCAACGGATGACGAACATACACAATTTCCGGTTCTACTTTTCCCTCTTTTGCGGCTTTTCGTGTGATTAAGAACTGGCCTGAACGTAAATCACGGATTTCATCGGGACTGATCTTGTATTTGTTGACTTTACGGACCGTACCCGCATCCCTCATCATTTCCGTTCGGTTAATTGGTCCCTTTCCTTCCGTTGTAATCGTCATATCATTATCTTTAAATGTGCCCAATACGTTGGCCCATGTCTCAATTTCATCCGGAAGGTTGGTATGACCAATCGCAAAGGTATTGGTGTTTCCGATTACCCGCCTTGCTAAAGTTGGACTCACATCATCTAAATCAGCCACAAGTTGTGTCGCAATACAACAATGGAACCCTGCCGACCTTGATTTGTTAACGGTATCCACGATCTTATCGTTCGCATATACACTAAATTCATCATAGATGGCGAGCAAGGGTTGATCTTTTTGTTTTGTACGGTTTCGGTAGGATACCAAGTAATTCAAATCAAGGATCAGAAAACGAGCAATCTTCTTGATATAAGAGTCGTAAATCGTCCCATCAAAGGATACAAAGAGCGCATCTTTGTGATCACTTAAAGACAGGAGATCCAATCCATCTTCTTTTTCCTCAAATAAATGACCTAGTTCACTATCCAGCAGTAAATGGATTTGTGTTCGGACAGACGCTGCATTTTCAAACAAATACATTTCTCCTTCAACGGAGGTCTTATATCGTCCAAAAATCTTTTCATAATGTTTCTTGGAACGTTCACTAAGCTCTGTTACCACCTTTTTGGCTTGCTCTTTCCCTTTAGGTGATTCTTCTGTAAAATCATCACCGTCTAAATCCTCTAAAAAACTACCAAATTCATGTGGCTCATCAGACCCTGCTTTACTTTTTGTTTCTACTTCCACCTCAATAACATCATTGGTTAAAATTTGTTGGATATTTTTTGGTTCAAGGTAATAGGCAAAGGTTTGGAGGTCTCGTTTAAATTCATATTCGTCAATAAATTGGATAATTGCTTGAACTAAGGAGGTAGAAATTTCACTATAATATTTACTTTCGGTTTCGACTAATTCTCTTAACTTATCGGTAATTACAGTGGCATTTCCGTATTTAAGGGGGTTATACGTGAGGGATTCTTGATCGCTAAATACGTTAAGTGGTTTCCCATACGCATCACAAACAGTTTTTACTTCTTCGATGGTTTCTAATGATCCTTTTCCATCAATAAAAATCATCGGGTAATTCTTTGCTAACGCATATTCAACATAATTTAGTAGATAGATGGTTTTACCTCCACCTGTTGTCGCAACAACAAAGTGGTGTTGATTAATCTCGGAAAACGTTAAATGATAAGGTTTTCCTCTCTCTGTAATACCTAATAACACTTCATCAAACTTCCCATCTTTTCTCCATTTTTCTTGAGCTTTCGCATTAAGCTTATGTCGATTCTTTCTTACCTTATGATAGACAATCGATTCCTTAAACCGATCCCGATCATCTTCTTTAGAACCTAGCTTCTTCTTACGGTAGATATCACTATAGATGTACAGCCCATAGGAGACAGCAAGCCCTCCACTGATATACATGATATAAGATGCTCTTGACAACTCTAATGGAGAACCAGATAATTCTGCTAACCATGACATGTCCAACGGCAGCAGACTATATAAGCCAAGATAAGCACTTGGTTGGTTCATAAATCCTAAAACAACTAAACCTATCCCAACGACAGCTAAACCCAAATGGATGTTTGGCTGCTTTATCGCTCTAGCTAAGAGATACAAAGGGATAGAAAAAACCAACAAGGGAAAAATGAAAAGCACTGATACTAAAAGAGTGATACCAATCCCTAACTCTTTACCAACGTCTTTTTCATTCTTTTTTTGCAAATCGCATCAGCCTTTCAATCAACTCTAGTTGTAGGGCATCATTCCGAAACTGTTCTCCTGAGGCTACTTCGGTAACGACATTCTTAATTTGTTCTGTATCACATAAATAACGGACCTTAGCATAGCGACCCTTTAATAGTTCATTGGTATACATGTTGAATTTCTTCACATAACGCGTCCTTGATTTTTGGGTCAATTCTACTTCGTGCGCAATTCTTTGGTGATTTTCTATCACAACAAAATCGGGTATTTGATCATGAAGCTTTTTTAATTTCGTGGTATTGCGACGATCCGACTGACTAAAGTGCTGCTCGATATATAGACTCCTTAATTCTCGTTCCGTAATAAACTCAAAGGGCTTCGTTCGCTTTTCAGATAATCGTTTCATCGCTAGCAAACATTCATTCATGATCAACTGGTGGTTCAATTTACTGTAACTAATTTTGGTAAAAGCAGTCAATTGACTTCCTATATACTCAATGCCTGAAGGACGTATATAAAGTACAAGCGTACGACCAATTTTTTCTTCTGCAATGAAGCCTAACTTTAACAACTTAGGCCTTGAATTATAAATCGTGACGTGACTAAGGTGACCTTCCAAATACTCACTCAACTGCGATGAACTCACGATTCCAAAACGATCAATAGCTTTTAGAATCTTCACCTGTTTATCTCCTAATAATCTATTAATTATAAACTCCTCCTATAATCATCTCCTCATTATTTAGTAGACACCCTACTTCACCCGTATATTCTTTCTCTTATTTTAGTACTCTTTTAGTTGCTATTCTTTTCTCACTAAAGATCATCACCTTTCTCTTAACATCTTTAGGTTCTATTCCATTTTTACTCCCTCCTCCCCTCCTACCTTTAAATTCTCTTTAATCTATCTTCCTTCCGGTTACCATATCATACCAACAATTCCTTCCTCAACCATACATATTTCCTATCTTCTACCAGCCCTACAGCCCGCTGTTATCCTGACCTCCTACAAACCACTGTATAACATGTTGTTTGTGGGAGGTCAGGATATTTACATAGCGATAGCGGAGTAAAAAGCGGGCTGTAGGGCCTGTCAACAAAGGAAAAACAAATGATTTTTCTTTAAATATAAAAACACTGAAATTAAACTGAATTTAAATATAATTTAAACTATTCTAATCCTATTCAGTCATACTACCAGACTACTGAATAATACCTAGACCTTTCTATAAGGAGAGAAGACTTACTCAAGAAACAAATTAATTAGAAGAGTGAGGAGACAGCAAAAAAAGAAAAAAGAACAATCGTTCCCACACACAATCCACCTATTAGCTCCTATAGCTAGTCGTATGGATGAACTATTTTGAAGGTGAGAACTAAAACCAACCCATATTTAAACTCCGAATATAGATTGGTGTCCGAAATTAATTCTTCATTTATATATATAAATATAGATTAATATATACATATGTATTTAAATACAGATAATATATTTAAAATAAAAGTATATATACATTAATTTATACAATAGTAATGATATTTTTAGGGGGCTATCAAGAAAAAATTGAAGTTCGATCAATAAGAATAAGACATAAAACTTCAATTACATAGAAAGGCTACAATGATAAACCACAAAGCTTTAAAATAATTTTTCTCCTAAGATCATGTTGATTGGATCTTTTCTTAATAGCTAATAGATTTTAAGAGCAAATAAGAAAAATAAATGAACCAGGAACAAATAGCATCCACTGCAGTACTGGTTTTAGCTTCTGAAGTGCACGGGAGAGAATAGAGGTACAAACTGCCAACACAGAAATGATCACTCATAATACGAGGCTACATGCAAAGAATACATAGTGGTTGGTGTATCTGCACAACGAAATTGGATGTTAATGTCTGACGCAAGAATTTATCATGCTAACTACAATCTCACACCCACGATGTGATACCAGAAAATGCTGACAGGACTGGCTCATATAATTTCCAGCAGTTGAAATGTTATAAAAAAAAGGAAAACTAAAGAAACTTCACTTTCTTTCACAGACTAAGTGGGACAACCCTTGGGGCGTGACTCTCATAGATGTACTGAACAAACGATGATTATTAAAGATAAAAGAATATTGCTCCTCTCTTTCCATTAGTATAATTACAACTGTTAATGCTTATAAAGTTTGATAATTAAGAAGCTGCTAGTAGTTTAGATCTCGTAAGAATGGCTTGATATTCGATTTCGCTTAAAAGAGTGGATATCAGGGAGTAAAATAAAAAAGCCGTATCATAGACTACATAGAGATCTACGATACAACTCTCTTATTAAAGTAGAAGAACTAGATACATCTCTTTTCCACAAATAAACTTTCGGCAGATGCGAGGGAGGTAGTTTGGGGATTCTGTGATTAAATGTCTACATTAACTCCATTGATTAATATCAATACGACCTCTGTTTACCTTTTTCTTTCCCGATTCTTCTTTTTTATCTGGATTACGCACTTCCGCATTTTCCTCTTGAATGGCTGCACCTTTAACATCTTCTATCATTATTTTGTCCTCGCTACTAGGCTGTCTACTATTTTTTTCAGACAATTCATAAGGGGTATCTTGATGTGTTTGTTCAATCACTTTATTTTTATCAACCTTTGATAATTGTTTGGACACAGTCATTCTTCTACCAATTATAGGGTGAGACGATGGAGGAGATTCACGGTTTGTCCCAATAGATTCTATTGTATGTTTAGTCCCAGTCTGCTTATTTTCTGTGTCCTTATCAGGAATAGCAAGGGGGGTCTCTTCCACAACTGGCGTGTTCATTTTGTTGTTAGCTTTAACATCCGTACGATGTAGTTGATGGTGCCCCATCACACCTACTGCGGCTTTATTCAATAACTCTTCATTCACATCTCTTAATCCATTTTCTGCAACATCTTTTTCAATGAGCTGTCGAAGAGATTCACTAATGTTCGATTGAGTATTTATCCAATCCATAATGAAGTTCGGTTCATTCTTCTTCGTCCGTAATATAACGGACTCACCGCGCTTTTTGACTTTCTTTTTCCTTGAAGACATCCACTTACTCCTTTCAAACGTATTCTTTATTAAAAGGCGGGTGCAACCATATGGTTACACCCACTAGCAGTTATTTAGATGCCAATTCTTTTTCTTTTAGCTGAGGCAATACGGCCTTTAAAAAGATATTCAATCCCTCAACATTCATTAGAGGGGCAAATTGTTCAGGAACCCATAATAGTTTGGCTGGAATGTCAGGGCGGTCACATAGTTTTTTCAATGGTTTATAAAGGTGGTCTTTCATTAAAATAGACCCTCCTCCATAGACACAAATAATATCCACTTCATTAGAAGCTTTTTTTAACTCATCCACGATATGATCATGAATCGACTTCACTTCAGAACGCATTGATTGTTTGATAAGCCTTACAGCCTTATCGTGATATGGATGACCCTCTTCTTTGACATAATCAATAAATTGTTGTCTGGAGATATTCATATCAGACACTTCTTTTTTAAATAAATCAATTGCTTTATTGATGGAATGTCCAATGCCTGTAGGTATTCCATTGACGAAATCCCTGTCATATTCATATCCGATCGTAAGGGGTGTATCGCATGTACCATCACCAATATCAACATGTTTTATACGTTTATCTTGGAAGTATTCCCCATCTACATTCACTTCATATTCTTTTTTAAATTCATCAAAAATAGAATCATTTCTATAATTGCCCTCTTGATCTTCTATTAGATTAAAAAGAACAGGCGTGCCTTCGGGAATCACTTTTACATAAGTGAACTTCATACTTACTCGCACTTTCAAGTGTCCAACATACACAATCACCGTGTGCAACCCTTCCATAAATCTCTTTGAAAAGAAACTCGCCGTTTCCCTACTCCACTGATTCACAGGTAAAGCTGTGGCCATATCAACGTTTAAGCTAATCTCCTTAGGTAACTCCTTAGATTCTTTATAAGCATTTTGAACAGCAACTCCGGATAACAACCCCAATGTATTAATGATGGGTAAATCACTTTCATACTTCTTCTCGCTATCTACACTCATTGAATGAGCGGTGTATTTACTCTTAATAGCTTTTCTTCCAATAAAATAAAGTCCCCCAAAGTCAATACTATCGGACTGGATATCTACTTCTAATTCATTTAAGAGATTAGGTATAAGCGTTTCCGGTTCGCTATTATCTTCAAACGAAGGTCTTTCTGGCATTGCATATGTATTGGGTTGTCTATAAAGCACATCATTTACTTTGATAGCTTGCTCATTATTACCATTATCATTTGCCACATTCATATTCATAACGATCATATAAATCACTCTCCCTAACATTATTTATATATTTGTATTAATTATCATCATTATACAACACAAGTCCTCATACGTCTAATTAACATTACAAAAGTATTCAATTTTAGCAATACATTTATATATACAATGAAATCATTCATAAAATTGTATATACATTAATAAGCAAGATGTTCCGCTATCGTCATTAATTTAACTTAACGCCGCCGTTACCACCTCTAATCTAACGAAGCGGTAACGCTATAGCGTTAAAAAGCGCTTTAATTTATTTTAACTGACATTAATTGAATTACTTTAAATGCATAACGCTAAATAACGACAAAGTTAGTTTGGGTTGATCGACCTAACGCTATAGCTAAATTAAATTAAATACAGCAACGGAAGTGAATACTCTTGATATAACAGAGTTTTATCGTTACCATAAATAGTAGCGGAGAATAGCGCAACCTTAAACAACGGAGGTGATAAGTAAATGGTAACAACACTGGATATTATTGAAACGGACTTTAGTGAAGACCCTTTAAAAAGGCAACTTGAACTTTATGACGTTACGGCAGAAAAACTATATCCTTCTTTTCTAAATAATCTACATCCAGAAACGACATATTCAACTACGGAATCCGCTGCATATCTGCAGAAAAATGACTCCACATTAAGAAACTACCTTAGAAATGAAAACCTTATGAAATACATTCAGCCCGTAAGAAGTGGTAGATTTTATAGATTAAACTACCGAAGTATTTATAGATTGTATTTAATCTTAATGTATTTGGAACAGGGCAAAACGATCTCTGATATCGAAGTTCTTCTTGGTTACAGGTCTGAAACTGTGGATTATGATCCAACCAATCCAACTAAGGGCGTCAATACACTAAATAATGAAATGCTCGGACAAATTTTAAAAAGTACCAATAAAAGGATACATTTGTTAGAGCAAGAGAATAAACTATCCGTACAAATGCGAGAGTATGATCAGTTAGAGAGTCAAGTGAGCAAAAAAAAGATGGATCTTGAATTAATAGACCATAAAATCTCTTTATCTCGGGTGGAAGTAAGGAACCAGCAACTTCTAACACATACGTTAAAAAAAGCTACCAAACGCCCGAAATCCGGATTTTTTCAATCGTTATTCGGAAAAGAAGAGGAAGTAGATGTGGATGAGTTAATTAGTGACAGTTTATCTCAAGTTGAAAATGTATCTTCTACTAAAATAAACGATTTAGAGAATCAAAAAGAGGATATAAAGCGGGATTTAGTAGAGTTAGAAAAAGAACTCATTGAAAAGAAGGCAAGTCTTAGTAGCGCGGAACAAACATTAATGGAAGAGAAGAGAGTTTTATTACAAGAGGGGACTGAAAAATAGGTTGTTTCCATAAAAAGAGTAATAATATAGGGACCACAAGAGACAAGCAATAGGTTTTCTTGTGGTCCTTTATATCATCTTTTTGTAAACAGTTTAGGATAACATTTATATAATGTAGTAGACTAAATGCGGTGCTGCAAATGTCTTTAGTTACAGCTGATGTATGAAAAAATGTGCTCTTTAACTAACAGGGCAGAATACTTGAATAAGACTCAGTTTAATTTGTGAAACTAAACTGAGGTGATAATATGAAAAAATTGGTTACTACATTATTGTTAGCGATATGTATAGTAAGCTATAATACGCCAGTTCAATCGGTAATAGCTATGTCTGACCAAGTAAATAAGAATCTACAAGACCAAGCCAATCAAGGGAAAGACTTAATTGAATGGGTTGCATTGTGGGACGAGCCAACGACACGTGAAGGTAAGTTGGAGCGTATGCTAACTACTGAATTACAAAGAAGGACGTTATTTGCCCTCCAAGAAAAGAATTATTTGAAACTGGGTAAACAAAACGTTTATTATATCGACCCATTTAAAATAACAGATATGAGAACTATCGATGGGGGTTTTTCTGAATTAGATGTGATAGCAAGCGTTTATCGAGTGATTGGAGATACGGCAGAAAAGAAAGCGGAGAGATTCCAAATTACATTCCGTCATAATTATGAATTTGGTTTTGTTGTTACTGACTGCCAAAGAATAACAGAATGAAGTGATAGAGAGAAACTCTCTACGTTTTATATTAATCGTTTATTAAGCTAACGGGTGCATTCCTTCAATAAGGAATGCTTTTTCTATGTCAAATAAAAGGAAAATTAATGTTAAACCAAAGAAGCAGGTTAGCTAAGGATGTAACCACATTTACCTTCTTGGAGGATTAACCAGCATATGAACTGTGAAGGGACATTTTTAACCCTCCAAATTAGAACGTACGTTCTAATTATTTTAACATTGAAATGAGTAAATTATGCAACCAAATTATGCTATAATATTCAGAGATACAGCGCAAGTGCAAAGGTGGAAAGTCGTAATATACACCTTCTTCTAAAGAGAAGGGAGGTGATAGTATGACTACTTTTGAAGTTCTCACATTAATGATAGGAACAGCAATGCTGGTGATATCAATCCTGTCTTTTAATAAGAACGAAAAAAAGTAACCACCTTTGCCCGCAAAGCAAATGAGGTGGTTACTTTTTAATCCATTAAACGCTTTCCCCTTTGAGGGAGTCGCTTGTATCTAGGAACGTAAGGTATTAGCCGTACCTTGCGTTCTTTTTTATTATTATGTTTAGTTAGTAATAATATAACACGACTTTGGAAAATATTCTACTGCTGAGATTGATAATGTTATACAGAAAACAAGAGGAGGACTTTAATATGGGTGAATTAGCATATAGTGTGTTGGGAGATTTGAATATAGTAAAAATGGAACCAATCACTATAGGAGAGTTACTGACTTTTTTATCGTCAATTATATTACTCCTCATCACTTGGAAATCTGTTTCTAATGCTAAAAAGGCGAATGAAAATGCAGCAAAGGCAAATCACATTACTGAACAATCCCAGCTTCTCCAAAGAGATCAGTTTCATTTAAGTATAAAACCAGATTTAATATTCAGTATCCCACCAATTAAATATACCGAGGAAGAAAATGATAAAGATAAAGTGTTTCAACTTATTTGGCCTGATCACTCGTACGCAATTGAAAATGTCTCTTCTAATATCTGTTATAACATCACTGTAACAACAATAGTTTATATGCCAAACGATGGGTGGGAAAAGTATTATGCTTTTCCGTCCAGAAAACATAGACCTAATACAGTAAATAGCGAAAGTTTGCATTCATTATATACTGTAAACCAGTTGGATTGTAGTATCCCTTTTGTTTTCTCAACATTAAATATTATTTCTTATGATGGTACGGTCCCCCAACCCGAAATATATACTTTTATCAGATATGAAGATAAAACCCAAAAGGTTTATGAGGAATGTTTTAATTTGAAATCAAGAGGCAAGGTTTTTGGTAGAAGGAATAAACCAGATGATATAGAAATTCATTTTGATGCCAAAAAAGTAGATTTAGAAAGAACTAAGAAAAAAGTGGATGAACAAAAAAATAAATTAAATAATGACTTTCCTGATAAACATAGATTATTCTATCCTATAAAGTTTTCATCATGAGAGTATCTTTTATAAAAAAATTTATTATCAAAAAAGAGCGGCACAGTATATGTGTCGCTCTTTTCAGTATGTTATAGTTTCTTCTCTTAAATATTCCTAAGTCAAATAAAAGGAAAATAATGTTAAACTAAAGGAGCAGAATACTTTAAGAATGATTCTGGGTTTTAATGGTAGTATTTAAGAAAAGGGAGGGAAACTTTTTGGGTGTTTGGAAGATGTATGCTATTACATTTGTTGAAATAATCATTTTCTTAGTTGTGGGATTCCTTTTGACTCAAAAAGTATTAAGTAACATATACGAAAGTGCAGGTATAGCATATTTAGGGAATGTTGGTGTAGTCTGGTTTGGTTTATCTTTTTTACTATTTTGTCTATATACATTGTTTCGGACTTATATCTTATCTAAAAGAAGTCCACTATTGAACGAACGTATAACTTCTATTACTTTTTGGATAGTTTTTATTTGGTCTGCTTATTCTGTGTTCTCTCCTTTTGTAAAAGGTGAAATTTAAGATATTAAGCTAACGGGGTACGATAGCTTAATAAAGGTTATAGCCTTTATCTTGTTGAAGGAACGGGCAGAAGAGTTGAAGAAGAAGGTAATATATTTATTATGTAGAAAGAAAAATAAATAATAATATTGTGAGGCTAATCAAGTGAACCTAATGATCATCAAAAGTGTGAGAACTAATAATTTTGAAGACAAAGCTATCATGCAAAAGATCACAGAGATGTGGAAAGAGGCATCAAGTGCTTTATTAAATCAGGATGAGGTTACATATGGTTTGTACCATGAATACGAGAGTGATTATAGAGGGGATTATACAGTAAGTGTAGCAGTAGAAAGTAGTAATAACGCAAATACTATTAAAATTCCAAGCATAAGTAAATACGAGATTTTTAAAGTTGATTCATTGGATGAAAATGGAATACTTAATACTTGGAAGCAGATATGGGAACAAGAAGAGAACGGGGATTTAAAGAGAGCTTATTCATTTGATTTTGAAAAATATAATCCTAACGGTCAAATCGAGATTCACATATCTACTAAATAGCCTACTAAAATTAATAATTAACGGGCCGATAGCTGATTAAGGGTTATCGCAGCGAGGAGAGGGTAGATGTCTTTATTAAACCCTATGATCTACGTAAAAATGAAGCAATACAATATCAAGATCAATTAGAAAATTGGTCCAATTTAGAGAGAGAAAAACGATTCAAAATTGTTGCAGCTCAATCAAAAGAATTTGGCTTTGATGTAACATTATCAAAGCCACCTTTTAGCGTTAAACTTAGAAAAGAGTGCAAGGACCGGATTATCAATCTAGATAAAAGCAGTGAAGAGTTTTTGAAAACCTTTCAAGTAAAACAACCTCAAATCGAGGACATATTGCAAGAAACATTAATTAAAAAGCAATACGTACAAACAAGCTTATTTTAGCGGGCGTCATTTAAGGTTAGTTTGTTATTATTTAATGCTATGGGCTTCAGAGATCTTAAAAGGCTATAAGGAATTTTCAATGTTATTAAACGTGCTTAATTTAAAAGTAACCACCTTAAAATTTGCTATGTGTGCAAAGGTGGTTACTTTTTTTGTGAACAATCGAGACTATGCAGATATGCATTAATTTTACAATAATACATAATATTGGTGTGAGTATAGGTGGTTAGGGAAATTATTTATTCCGAAAAGACCCTTTGGTAGGTTTGTAGAGGGGTGGATAATAATATATGTTTTAGAAGAAAGGAGGGTACTTTTTAACTCTTTATCTAACTACATAATATCACCGTTAGATTAATATCAAAAATGAGTAATTATCATACTTAAGAAATAACAACATGAAAGAGTAGATACGAATCTACTTCCTAACACTAGAAATAATAGATATACAAAAAATCATATCGGAGGTTTTATTATGAAGAAAACATTATTATCTCTAATCACTGCATCTGTACTAACTACACTATTAACAATTCCGGTTGGGGCTGCCGAAGTAGGGACACTTGATGACAAGAAACATAGTGTTGAAACGGAATACTATATTGATAAATTTGGTGATGAAGTAATAGAAGAAATTTCGACATAAAATAAGCCTATGATTCCTACGCTAAGAAATCATAGGCTTATTAGTAACTATTATAGTAGTTTTATTATCTGTATAATTCCAGACATATTTCCATTTGGTTATTCATGCAATCAATCCAAACATGCTGGTACTTACCATTTTTAGGGTTCCTTTGTGGTAACTCCTCAGTTTTTTCTATTTCACCTGTGTTGCAAATTAATCTAATAGGGCTTCATAAGCTGCACTCTGTATTAGTAACAGGATATGATATGACCAATGCTATATTTACTTTAGTGATCCACTAGCAAACACAAAGAATAAAAAGGCCAAAATAGCAGACTTTGAAGCTGCATGGGTGCAACTGGGTAGACAAGCAATTACTTATATCCAATAGTTAGTTGGTTAAGGTAGGTTCCGTTATTTGTAAATAAGAAAAACAAAAATCCCAACTGTTAACTAGAGGGACTTTTGAAGATTATTTTTTAATAATTTATTAAACTCAAAAGGGCACTGAAAGTTTCGTTCTCCACCATGATATAGATTCCTAAACCAATAAAGACAATGGGTATAATCCATCTACCGTAATTCTCTAAGGTTTCAGAGACATGTTTAAAAGCTGCCAAACGATATCCAATAAAACACCAAATCGCAACCATAATAAAGAAAGTAATAACCGTTACTGCTAGTTGGTTCATGGTTAAAGTAGAGAAGAAAGGAACATATATTCCAATGTTATCTCCGCCATTAGCAAATGTTATAAATGCTACACTTAAAAAGACACTATTATACTTTCCAGAATTTAAACTTGAAAGAATTGCATTTTCATCCTCATCTTCTCCCTTTATAAACAACATAATCCCTAAATAGATTGGGATTAGTCCAAGTAATCCTACCCATTTCTCTGGAATTAACATAACTCCAAAAGTTCCTAAGAGACTAACTACTACTAACAAGGTAAAACCTAGATATTGTCCAATAATTATATCCTTAGGGGATATATGCTTATTCTCTGTCTGGTTACCTTTTAAACCTTCACTCGTTTTCACCTGTGCTTTTGCCTGTGAAAATAGCAGCATCAAAACAAAAATATCATCAATATTGGTAACTATAAATGCCCCTATTGCAGAAATAACGTTCAAAATTAAAGTCAATTACATCAACTCACTAACTGATTTTTTATTATATTTAGAAGTTATACTAATAATGAGTCCTTTTTAAAAAAGGAATTTCCATCTGTCTGGAAGAGCCCTTTTTAGCACTTTTTCCTTTATTCTTTCACTCTCATTAGTCGCAAACCATTTAGAGCTACTAGAAGGGTTGCGCCCATATCGGAAAGAATGGCAATCCAGAGCGTTAACCAACCTGGGATAACCAATAGTAAGGCAATAAATTTAATAGCAATTGCAAAAGTAATGTTAGCTTTGATGATATTAAGAGTTTTCCGGCTAAGTTTTACAGTGAATGGAAGTTTTCTTAAATCGTCTCCCATTAGAGCGACGTCTGCAGTTTCTAAGGCTGTGTCTGTACCAGCTCCACCCATTGCAATCCCAACTGTTGAGGCCGCCAATGCAGGTGCATCATTGACCCCATCTCCTACCATTGCTACGTTGCCATACTCGGATCTCAACTGTTTAATAAAGTCTAATTTGTCCTGTGGCATTAATTCTGCCTCTATATCAGATACTCCAACCTGCCCTCCGATAGCATTCGCAGTACCTTTGTTATCACCAGTAAGCATAATTGTTTTTTTGATTCCAAGTTGATGTAACTTTTGAAGAATTTCCTTACTTGACTCACGAACTTCATCAGCAACTGCAATAACTGCAAGTATTTCTTTTTCGGTTCCAATAATCATGGCTGTCTTACCTTGATTTTGAAGAGTAGTAACATTTTGCTCTAAGTCTTTATCGAAATCATTAGTCAATAATTCCTTAAAGAGTTTCGGGCTACCGATGTAATAAGTCGTCCCGTTTACGATACCCTTTATACCCTTTCCTGTGATAGAAGAGAAATCCTCTACCTGTACGTCAGAATAAGTAATGTTTTCTTCTTCTGCTTTTTTCATGATGGCTGAAGCAAGAGGATGCTGAGAACGATACTCCAATGCAGTAATAATGGATAGTAATTCTTTTTCATTTATCTGTTTGTTCAACACATTATAATCAGTTACAGCTGGGACCCCTTTTGTTAATGTTCCTGTTTTATCGAATGCAATAGCCTTTAAGGCGCCCATTTCTTCTAAATACACTCCGCCTTTTACAAGGACCCCTTTTTTCGCAGCATTTCCAATCGCTGAAACAATAGAAATAGGAGTCGATATAACCAACGCACAAGGACAACCAACAACAAGAACAGCTAATCCTTGATAAATCCATGTTTCCCAACTGCCATCAAAGAATAATGGAGGGACTATAGCAACTAATGCTGCAATGATCATAATAATCGGTGTGTAATATTTTGCGAATTTATCAACAAATGCTTGCGAAGGAGCACGTTCCCCTTGTGCTTCCTCTACAAGATGAATAATTTTAGAAATTGTTGTATCTTCTACAAGTTTCGTTATTTCTACTTCAAGTAATCCTTCTTCATTTAAGGTACCTGCAAATACTTCATTATCAACCGTTTTCTCGACAGGGACTGATTCACCTGTAATAGCTGCTTGGTTAACGGCAGAGTACCCACTTACAACTACACCATCCATCGCAATCTTTTGACCAGGTTTTACAATCATGATATCCCCAACAGCAATATCATCAACATGAATCATTATTTCTTGTCCATTACGTTTAACAAGTGCCTCTTTAGGAGCGATATCCATTAATGAACGAATCGATTGTCTTGCTCTATCCATAGAGAATCGCTCAAGTGCTTCACTGATTGCAAAGAGAATAACAACAATGGCAACTTCTGCCCATTCTCCAATAATAGCACCACCTATAACAGCCACTGTCATAAGGGTTTTCATATCAAATTCAAAACGTAGTAAGTTTTGCAAACCAACTTTAAAAAGTGATAATCCTCCGATAAACATGGATGCTAAAAACAATAAGGTAGTAACAATGTTCTCTTCTCCATTCACATACGAGGAAAGATAACCAAAGGCAATCAATAAGGAAGCATAAAGTAGAGTACTATGCTTTTTATAAAACGGCACTTTATCTTCTTTCGTATCTTCTTTTACCTCTTGTGATGCTTGGCGAGCAGATTTTTCAGGTGTCACTTTGAGATTCTCAAATGCACCTGCTTTTTCTAGTTCTTCTATCGTTGCATTACCATAAACAGCAATTTTAGATGCACCAAAATTTACTTTTGCATCCTCAACTCCAGATAGCTGTTTTACATTTTTTTCGAATTTACCCGCGCAGTTTGCGCAAGTAAAACCTTGTACACGATAGGCCTTCATTTCTTGTTCAGATGTTATTGCCTTTTGATCAGACATTGACATTCACTTCTTTCTTATGTTCTAGTACAATCATCATTATTTGTCTAATATGTTCATCGTCTAACGAATAAAACGCTAGTTTTCCTTCTTTTCTATATCTTACAATCCCCTGCTTATGAAGGGTCCTTAAATGATGAGAAGCATTTGCCACCGTAATACCAATAATATTTGCTATATCACACACACATAACTCTTCATCTTGACACAAAGCATAGGTAATCTTTGCCCTATTTTCATCCGCAATTGCTTTTAACATTTGGGCAACACTAACAATATCGATTGTTTTTAAATCACCTTGTATTCGATTGACCTTTTCCTCGTCATAACAAAAAATTTCACAAGTATCTTTCTTATTCACATTATCACCCCATTGATATTCAAGTGTTCACTTGAATATAGTATATACCTTTCCTTGGTTAATATTCAAGTGAATATTTGAATGAAAAACATAAAATGATTTTTCTAATAGTAATTCCCATTAACGAACGTTTAAGGGAAAAACTTTACCTATCTATAGTACACATGATTTTTGGCGTTTTCTAATCCCTAAACCCTTCCCGTATTCATCTTCCCTAAAATTGACTTATAATCCGAATTAGGGAACAATTATTCTTGGGGAGGGAATTTAATGGGAAAAGTTTTTGGATATGCTCGTGTTTCTACTCAAGATCAAATTTTAGATCTTCAAATTGATGTTTTAGAAAAAGCAGGCGCAGCTGTTATTTACAAAGAGAAAATAACTGGAACGAGAAAAGAACGTCCAGAATTAGAACAACTCCTAAAGGCTATAAGTAAAGGTGATTCTGTGGTCGTTTATAAGTTGGATCGTATCTCAAGGTCTACAAAACATCTAATTGAATTGGTTGAAACCTTTGAAGAAAAAGAGGTCAATTTTATTTCCATACAGGATAATATTGATACATCAACAGCTATGGGACGTTTTTTCTTCCGAACAATGGCGAGTATTGCTGAACTAGAACGAGATATTATCAGTGAGCGTACAAAATCAGGATTACAATCTGCAAGAATGAGAGGCCGAAATGGGGGGAGACCTTCCAAAGACCCCAAGTTGGTGGAACGTGCTTTAAAACTACATTCATCTAAACAATATAGCATCAAAGAAATTACGGATATGACGGGTGTTAGTAAATCAGTGTTGTATCGAGCTTTAGAAAAAAATTAAACCTTCGGGTTGGATTAGGGGGATTTTCCTGTGTATCTAAGAGCAAGAGAACTACTTACACCTGATCAAAGAAAGGATTTTTTGTTAATCCCGTCTACTTTAAGTAATTGGGAATTAGCGTATTACTATACCCTTACACAAGATGATATTGAGGTAATAAGACGTAGAAGAAGAGATCATAATCGATTGGGATTCGCTATTCAAATTTGTCTTTTTCGTTACCCTGGTTGGTCTCTTTCAGATATCAAGAATGTTCCTGATAAGGTGATAAACTATGTTGCTAATCAGTTACAAGTAGATGCAAGTGAATTTAAGCTATATTCTGAACGAGAGCAAACGAAACATGAACATATGGAGGAAATACGAAAGTATTATGGTTTTTCTAATTTTTCAGCACAGTCATATCGGATTATTTCACAGGCATTACTCCCCCATGCAATTGAAAATTCAAATGCACTGTTCCTAATAAGGATGACTTTAGAAGAAATGCGAAAGCGAAAAATCATTCTGCCTGCTATGACAACGATTGAAAGATTAGTATGGGAAACAAGGCGAAGGGCAGAGGAGAAAGTATATAATTCACTCTATAAACCGTTATCTCCATGGCAAAAACAACAATTGGAGAAATTAATTGATACCCCTTCCGATAAATCCAAAACTAAGCTTGGATGGCTAAGGGAAATACCAGGTCAGTCATCACCAGATGCTTTTTTAAAAGTAATTGAGAGATTAGAATATGTTCGTTTATTAAATCTTTCAACAGAGTCCGAAAATATTCACTCGAATAGGCTGCTTCAGCTTGCTAGGCTAGGCGCCCGATATGAACCTCATTCCTTTCGGAGGTTTAATGAGAATAAAAGGTACGCTATTCTTGTAGCTCACCTTTTAACTCTTAGTCAAGATCTAATCGATCAAGCTATCGAAATTCATGACCGCCAAATTATGATCTTACAGTCAAAGGGTAGAAAAGCACAAGAAGAACTGCAAAAGCAAAATGGAAAATCTATCAATGAAAAAGTACTGCACTTTGCGGATATTGGTGAAGCTTTAGTAAAAGCACGAAATGAAGAGCTAGATCCATTTGAAGTATTAGAGAAAATAATGCCTTGGGAAAGGATTGTTGATTCTATAGAAGAAGCAAAACGTTTAGCTCGTCCTATGGACTACGATTACTTAGATTTGTTGGTCACCCGGTTTAGTTACCTTAGAAAGTATACACCGGTACTTCTCAGTAAATTGGAGTTCCGTACGACTCAGGCTTCTGAGCCTTTATTGCGCGCTCTAAATGTCTTGCGTGAAATTAACAATAATAAGAAACGCCATATTCCCGAAGGCGCGCCATTGGATTTTGTGCCAAAGAGATGGCAGAAACATGTCTATGATGAAGATGGAAATATTAATCGAAAGTATTATGAATTAGCAGCATTAACCGAATTAAAAAACCATATCCGTTCAGGAGATATATGGGTTGCTGGAAGCAGGTTACATAAGGATTTTGAAGAATACTTAGTCACTAAAGATAATTGGGATGAAACTAAGAATACAGGCAATAGATTAGCTGTTGGTATGTCAGCTCAAGAATATATAATTGAGAGAAATACTGCTTTAAATGAAAGATTAGATTATATATTGGAAAACATAGATTCTCTTGAGGGAATAAGTATTGACAAGTCAAGGATACGACTTGACCGTTTAGAGAAAGATACACCGGAAGATGCCAAATCTCTTAGCCAAACTTTATATAACATGTTACCACGGGTAAAACTTACTGATTTATTGATTGAAGTTTCAAATTGGACAGGATTCGATGAACACCTTGCTCATGCGTCTAGTAATCGTCCACCTAAGGGAGAAGAAAAGTCTATTGTAATGGCTACGATTATGGCTATGGGAACCAATATCGGTCTTACCAAAATGGCTGAAGCAACACCAGGAATCACCTATCATCAGTTAGCTAATGCAGCCCAATGGCGATTACATGAGGATTCTTTGAGTAAAGCTCAAGCTACTTTAGTAAATTTTCAACATCATCTTTCTTTATCAAAATATTGGGGAAATGGGAGTACCTCATCTTCGGATGGCATGCGTGTACAAGTTGGCGTCTCTTCTCTTCATGCTGATGCTAACCCACACTACGGAACAGGGAAAGGAACTACTATCTATAGATTCACCAGCGATCAATTTTCTTCTTTTTATACAAAGGTTATTAACACAAACGCTAGGGATGCTGTACATGTCATCGATGGATTGCTTCATCATGAATCAGAATTATCCATTGAAGAGCATTATACGGATACGGCTGGTTACACCGATCAGGTTTTTGGATTAAGCCATATATTAGGTTTTCGCTTTGCTCCTAGAATGCGAGATCTATCTGACTCTAAACTTTATGTCATGGATAAATCCAATGTTTATTCAAAGATTGACAGCATTCTACGAGGAAAAATCAACATTAAGATTATTCAAGATAACTATGATGATGTCTTACGATTAGCACATTCCATACGGGAAGGTAGAGTATCGGCTTCACTTATTTTAGGAAAGTTAGGATCTTATTCTCGCCAAAATAAAATGGCAACAGCATTGCGAGAGATGGGTAGAATTGAAAAGA
The DNA here is from genome assembly GCF_000005825.2 of Alkalihalophilus pseudofirmus OF4. Taxonomy (GTDB): domain Bacteria; phylum Bacillota; class Bacilli; order Bacillales; family Bacillaceae_D; genus Alkalihalophilus; species Alkalihalophilus pseudofirmus. The sequence continues at coordinate 58,929 of NC_013793.1, read as the reverse complement.
CAATCTTTATATTAGACTATATTTCTAATGAAACATTACGCCGGCGTATCCAAAGAGGATTAAATAAGGGTGAAGCTATGAATGGATTGGCAAGAGCCTTATTTTTTGGTAAACGTGGAGAGTTACGGGAAAGAGGATTGCAAGATCAACTTCAACGAGCTAGTGCCTTAAATATTCTTATAAATGCTACTACAGTTTGGAATACCGTTTATCTCACAGAGGCTACAAAGATATTAAAAGAAAAGGGCTTATTAAAAGAGGAGTTATTACCTCACATTTCCCCATTGGGTTGGGAACATATAAATTTACTTGGAGAATATTTATTTGATTCGAAAAAGGTACCCAAATCAAATGAATTACGACCTTTAAAGATATAAAAATTATGCTGATATCTCCTTAGCGTTGGTGATATCAGCTTATGTTTTCCATTTATTGTCTTAACGTGGGTTTTATGACAAAATGTTGGTTATACCCCAAAAAGAAGAAACTGTATTTCCTGAACAAACCGGTGAATTTTCTATCCAGTCAGGTGTATATCATGCAGCTTCGAGAAGTTCGGTTACATCGAGAATAGAAGCTAAATGGGGTCAACTTAGAATATATGCTAATGGTTTTTCAGATTCATATACCAGCAGCAGTAAGAGCACCAAAAAGGCGATTGATAAAATTTCTGTTAATACGAGTTTAATAATGAATGGATCTGTAGAAAATCAAGCTTCCGACAATCGGACAAAATCTTCATTGGCGAATGCTTCTGCAGCGCAACAAAGATTTATGGTTCCAACGGCTCCACAATATTCGCGCAGTTCTCATTCGTATCATAACAGTGGGGCAAATAGCGTTTATCACTCTACTGAAGCTAAACGCGGATTTTAATTAGAAAACATAATTAGGTATGAAGGCTCCTTGCCTTCATGCCTAATCATATAGGAGGGATTTTTTGAAGAAGTTACATTTAGTTTGCACTCTTATTTCTTTATTGCTTATAAGCGGTTGTTCCCAAGTACAACCTACTGATGATAATTTTGATAATTTCGAAACACACGAACAGCCAATTGCAGAATACGAAGAAGTCTATACATTGGGATTATATGATGATAAAGAATTTGAATATGAGCGAACTTTTAATATAGAAGATAACTTTCAAAAAAGTGTGATACTAGGTAATAAAACCTCAACAGAGAGTTCGTTTGTCCTTTTAATTTTTAATCATGGAGAACAAATTAACTTTGAAATTGACAATTCAGTTACTGATCACTATATTTTTGATGTGGGCCCAGGTGAACATAAAGAAATGGAAGTATCTTTATCTGATCTAAATGATGGATTTCACTCTATAACTTACATACTTTTAAACAGTCCAGAGGTAATCCCCGAAGATTACCCCACTTCTATCGGACTATCTGATTTGTTTTCGATAAGAGTGAATTTATTTAAAAACATTGATAATATTCCAGAGAAAAGACCAGAATTATCCGCTGAATCAATACAGAGTGAAGAAAGAAAGATTCATGGTACGTTATTAAGTAACGGAGATAAAGATTACGAAGTTCTTTTTGAACATGAAATGGGGGAGAATAATCCTATTACATTGTTCTACGGAAATTCTAATTCTGAATCAATAGATTTCTATTTAGTTAGTTTATTAAATTTTCAACAGGTTCCTATTGGTGATGATAAGTATATATATGATGAATTAGGTCCAGATGAAGAGAAATCAATCACCATCAAACTCGAAGATGGCTTTCTAGATAACGAAAATAACGTTTACCAAACTTTAATGATTCCACCCCCTTTTGAAGCAGTTACAGAGGAAGATCCTTATTTGCTACAAGACCCCTTAGCAAGTAATAGAGCACAGTTTAAAAAGTAATTTTCTAATCACTTTGAATATAGCAGAAGGACCTACAATAAAAGGTTGTAGGTCCTTCTGCTTTTTACCAATAATAGGGTTATATGATGATAACATATATGATGACAACATTATTTGTAGGAGAAATGTTAATTTATCATAAGGACACTGATTTTGGTTTCATTTTTTTAATGCTCAAAAGGTAGATCAAAGGTTTTAACAATAGCTATAGGGGCAAATTCACCTTTTCCTGCATATATATAAGTATTTTCATTAGTTGCTGCCACAGCACTTATTACTATAAGTGTACCTAGTAGAGTTAATGTTGGTAGAATGCGTTTCACTATCTTTACACCTCCTTTTACCGTCATGTTATACCATCTTATAAATTTCTAAAAAGTGTAAATTGATTGTTGACAAAGCATCTATGTTGTTGTGATACTACTTATATCGAAATAACTTTTGAATGAACGGAAAATATGTAAATTTGCATATGTGAAGGTGTAACTATGAGGAAAATTGGAGAAGAAGTAAAACGTTTAAGAGAAATTCGGGGAATGACACAAGGGAGACTAGCTAAAGGTATTTGTAACCAATCTGAAATTGCACGGATTGAATTAGGTCGAGTTACACCTAGTTTTCACTTAATGGGTCTAATTTCTTCTAGATTAAATGTGCCTATTGAACACTTTTTAACTTTTATGTTTGTGGAAAGGGAGGCCTATTTTAATGAGGTAAGGTTGGTTATAAACGGATTTCTGGATGATAAAAACTATAATGGCTTATATGAATTTGTGAAGAAGGAATTAAATATAGCGGACAATAAAAGGGATAGCAACATATGTTACTTTTTGGAGTGGAACTTACTTGTTGCTAAACAAGAGACAAATCAAATTTCAATCGAAGAGACCATAAGTAATCTGCAGCACCTAGTAGTCTGCATAAGAAATAGTACGTTGTTAATTCATGATTGGCTATTGGAACAAAAAGTTCAAAACAGTCTAGCTATATACTTAACAAAAGACAAACAGTTTCAACGTGCATTAGATCTCTACCAGAAGATTCTTTCCTCTTCTGAATTTACTACTGAAAAGAAATTTTTGGTCAAAGTGTATTATAACTACTCTAAAACGTTATACATACTGGAGCAATATCAAAAAAGTTATGAAATTACTGTAATAGGAATAAATCTATCAATTGACATTGGGAATTTTGATTATTTAGGTCAGTTGTTTTATCAGAGGGCGCAATGTAGGGAGAAACTGGAGCATCCGCTTATAAATATCAGTGAAGATTACTTTAATGCTCTTTTTATTTTTAAACAATTGAAGAAAGAGGCGCTTCTTAAATTACTAATTGAGAAGAAAAGTGGTTTCTTTGATCCAAAGGTTATCTCAAGTATATTAGATATAGATAATTTGAAAAAGGAAATAACAAAAACCTCTAAGAACAAAAACGTTAACGGTTAAAACGAGAAATATAAAAGTTATATAAGTACCGAGGGATTAACATTAAAAAACCTATTGCGCGATTGTTGCGCAATAGGTTTATACAGAATCCTTCTTACCGTTAATTCTTAAAGTGAAATCGGGTTTCATTCGTCTTCCACAACTTACTGTATAGATTTATTAATAATATTATTGCCAAATTGAAGGTTAGAGTGACAAAACCTCTTTGGAACTACCTCAAAGAAACCAAATAAAAAATAACTGTGGTCTGCTCTAAAGCGACCACAGTTATTTTTGTGTTATATCTCTCAAGATGAAGATGTAGATTAGGGGGATCATCCCATTGATACATGTTTATGTTGATGAATAAATTTAGTAGTGGATTAGAGGGTGAGGAAACATTTTAATCACGCTTTCTCCGCTTACCCATTTCTTCAGCAGCTTTCTTCGCTTTCGCTAAACTAGTGTTAATGTAGAGAAGAGACGTTTCTGGTGAGGAATGTCCGAGCTGTGTCATCACTAGGGGAATATCACCCGTTTGTTCTGCAAGATTGGTAGCGTACGTGTGTCTCAGTTTATGAGGAGACATTCGCTTATCATAGGATTCAGTATACTTAGCAATTATTTTTTGAATAGCTCGATTAGAGAGGGGAGAATAGCCATTTTTCCCTTTAGTAATAAATACATAAGCATGTGGATCACCATCCGCATTATACCTTTCATTCCGAATCTCTAAGTAAGTTTTTAAATCATCTAAGGCTTCTGGTATTACGGTCACTGAATCCTTTTTATTTCCCTTGCGTATGACTCGTATGACCTTCTGAGTAAAGTCTACATCACCCAATTTAAGATTAGATAGCTCATTCAAGCGAATGCCTGACCCTAAAAATAAAGAGAGGATAGCAAAGTCGCGCTCTTTATCTCGTTTGAAATAACGCATTTGCCCCTTCGTAAGCGTCAGTTCATATTCCTTCTGAACATAATGTAAGAAGTCAGCATCCGCATTTTCGATAAATATTTTCTCAGTCATATTCGCTGCGCGTTCGCTACGCGATTCTGAGACCTTATGGACTGGAATCTTTTGCATGACATTCCGATGAAAGTAGGGTTCATGATTTTCAGCTTCAGCTTCGACTGTTAAATACTTAAAAAGACTTCTAAGAGCCGATTTCATTCGATTAACCGTCTTTTCCTGTACCTGTTTATATTCCTCAGATTTCTTTGAAACTAAATATTTTCTTCGCAGCATGGTCTTAAAGAAGGCTTGCGCTTCCTGCAAGGAGAGGTTAGCAAGGGTATCCACTGAGACCTCTTTTATATCGTTTGCATCGGATATCCCTTCACTAATCAACCATTTCAAAAACTCTTGATAATCACGAGCATAGTTAAAAAGGGTAAGAGAGGAGCGATAGTCCAATCGAGAATCTAAGTATTCAATGATGTAAGGGGGCATTTTATCCATTAAATCTAGTAATCTTTTTTCGTAGTATTCATGTTGTTTAGAGGACATAAGCTACCTCCTTGTCGTTTTTTGTTGAATTGTTCGTATAAGACAATTAATACGAATATATGTTCGTATATAACAAATTCAAATCATTTAACAGGTAATGACTATATCGAATGCGAATCTGGATAATAAAGAGATTTGCGCAGGGTCACATCCCGATGCTTCAATGTTTCACCTTTAAAACGTAACCAGATCTCATCATCAGCCATTACACCATGTGTTTTACGAATAATAGCCCAACGATTATAGCTATTTAAGCCAAGTGCAGCTAGTAATTCATCCGAATTAAACCTTGTTTCAGGAAACACGCGCCACTTTAGCCATTTTTCTAACTCATCTTTTGTAATGTATCCTTCAGGGTTTGGTGAAAATTGTTTATTAAATCCTTCAATATAGTTAATAACATAAGGTTTTTCACTTCCAGAAGGTTTTAAATCTACACAGGCAATGACATCGTCAAATAACATTACATCGAACTTCATATAGTCAATCATTTAGACACCTCTCTAATTAATAATTAGTTGTTGCAACCGGACATCTTTTAATTGTGAGAGAACAACGTCTTTTGTTCTGCCTATATCATAGGGACTTTCCTCTAATTTAGTAAGAAGTAAATCACTTTGGATAAAAGGTCCTTTGAATAAAGCTAACTGCTTAGTAAAAGAAGAGTTAAAAGGTTTAGCTTTTAATTTTCTTTTCAGGACACTTATAGATTTATCCATAGGGTAATCCTTCAAATCGGAAAGTAAACTTAAACCATGATCAAAAATTGGAGCTAACTGCCAACCTTCTGTCTTTGGATTAAATAGGAACAAAATATTATTTGTGTGACGATCCTCATTAAGAATAAATGCATCGAAAGCTAGCATTTGTGCCATTTCGTAGGTAACATCGAGCCCGGTAAAATGGTGTACTTTTTCCATAATAGCGTTAAATTTATCTACTGTGGAGTAACGTGTATTGTTTAAAACCTCATCAGTTGTTTCAAAGTGTGCTTCAAACAAACGTTCAAGTGTTACTTCTTGCAAAGGTCCACGAAAATCCAATGAATAACAGCCCTCTTTTACCGTACCATCAGCCTTCTCAATCAAACATGGGGTATAAGATATGTAAGATTCTTGCGGCAAAGTTGAACTTTGTAATATGAGGGAAGCTACATATTCTGCCATATTTTCATAGCCCCGGGTATTTTCTTTAATCCATTTACCTCCCACTAACCACTTTGATTGATCACCTTTACTTGATGTACTGACAATTGTTTTAGCATCTTGAGGGATAAAAACCTTTTCCATAATATCCACCTCCGTTTTAATGATATAGTTGTGCTTTTTCCACCGTTAGGGTAAGTATTTTCAATTAAGCATTCGCTGATTACATGTCTCAAAGTGTAAACCTTAAAGTAATAGATAATCTAATTGTACCAAATTTAACCTTATGATGTATAGTTCATAAAATAAGTATTATACGAATAATTATATCAGTCTTCCATGACATGTAATGTCTCCACTCTTTTTTTTAAAGCCACCATCGTAAATTATAATTTTAACGAAGGAAGATAAGCATACGCTTTTTCTGATAATTAACGAGCCTGCAAGATCGTTGCTGTGCAGCTACAAACTATCTATAAAGTTAGATAGGGTTTATAAGATCCATTAAGTATCTTCACCGGTTAGATCTTTATATGAGTACCCTCTTAACATCAAAGTCGCTTTCAATAATTGGATTAGCTTTAGATATTCAAATTTGCTTATTGATTCATAATCATGGTACCCATGAAGACTGCTGTTTCTATGAAGTCCACCAGCGAATTTATTTATATTTGTAAAAAAGATTTTTTCATATCCTCTTAAGACGGAAATGGCAAAAATCCTCTCGATAGTTTCTATTTCTTTTTCGCTGCTATTATATTTTTTCATCATATTTCCTACACGGCTTTTCACACCACGTTTGGGATGAGACATTGGGTCAACATGTCCATCTGTACTATGTATCCAGTTCGTAATAAAATGTTCTATTACAGCGTAAATAGGCAATGCTGCAACAATAAAGTCTTCTTTTAAATAGCACTTATAGGTTTGAGTTAACAATTTTTTATGTATAGAGAATTCTGGTTCATTTATTAATTTTTGGATAGTGTCTTCTAAATTATCTTCAATAATGCTTAATAGGTAATCTTTATTCATCTGTTCTTCAAGTTCAACGAAATTCATTTTATCCAGTAACTCTATGTCAACATAAATGTCCTCTTTATTTAATTCATCTAAGGAGTCTTTGGTCCATTGTAGTAAATCACGTAAACTATCTGAAATTTGATCAAAATCAATACTGTTAAGACTATTGTTAACCATTTCTCCTAATTGTTCGATATTTCTTAACGGTTCTGTCATCTTGTCAATCATAGAGTAAAATGGTTCTGAAAAAGTAGTCAAAGGACGAGTTAGTTCACTAACATATTCAGCCATTCTTAAACTATGTTGAGATAGGAAATCTTGGTGATTAATTACTCTCCAATCTCTATTATTTTCTTTTATACTGTCTTTCTCATTCCGATCTTCGTTATTATTAGAATCATTTACCCTGTCATTCTGTTCTCCGTTTTTATCAAAATCTTCTTCCTTCACTGTACTCCCTCATTTCTTTCACTATAATTTATAGTTAATCTAAATTTACACTATTTCCTTTATACATAAGTAGCTTTTAAGATTAAGTATGAACTGAACGACAGCACTTAAGGTCTGATCAAAAAGTAAAGAACGCTTTTACGTAAGTGTCGCTGTGGCATTAAATAGCTTGATAATCACGGGCTTTACGGCTTGCGCCTACAGTCCGTAGATTCTTGATGCCTTTGCTTCGACCCCCAAGCGAAACCAGCAATTCAACCTCTTAAAACCCAATCGGAAACTAGCATGAAGAAGATTACTATTGAAGAACAATTGCCCTTTTGCCTTGTTGGCCATCCCTATGACAAGAACATTATCCTAATGTTCGCTAATATATTTTCCGGCATTATAAAAAGCTTCTTCAGTAGACTGTTCAAAAGATAGATAATTAACGCTTGTTGCTTTGTCCATTAAGTATTCATCCCTTTTTAAATCTACTCCTATAGCTAAAGATGTATAAGCTATTTCAACGGAATGACCGAGAAGAATTTTCTCTATAGCTAAGTTCAAATTTTGGGTTGAACGAACCATCGTTAAGTCTTGACTTGATGACCAAGACGTTACTTTCTGTTGTTATTTCGATTATTCCATTCATCCAATTCTAATTCCTCATTTCATTTCAAGAACCCTTGATATTGTGATAAAAAATAAAGCAACAATTTGTTACGATGCTTCAAACAAAAATAAAAAGCTCTTTAATAATAAAAATAAGCAAATTTTTTTCACATATACTTACTAGTAAAATCAATGGTGAGAATAGGATAATGAGGTTTAATGCTATCAGGGCTTGTATAAACACTAAGATAGCGATTACAACATGCACTGATTGATTAAGCATTAATTGAATTGTCTCCCTTATGATATTACTAATTTATTTTCGCTTAATAAATCCCGATTGCAGCGTCGTTCTCAGAAATAATTCTGCTAATGAAATCAACCCCCCATCCTGATATAAACTTGTTGCTTTAATTTCTTATACTGCTTCTTAATTACTTTAAGATCTTCTAACAGCATTTCGGCCTCACAAATTCGAAATGTGATTTTGCTACCTCGTACCTGTTTCTTGTATCTGCAAATAATAGCTTTAACTCATCAAGGTCTTAATTATCTAATTTAAGTTGTGGATTTCATCAAGACTTCATCCTCTCTATTTAAATACAGAAAAGCCCCCGAATACACCTACTATGTAGACGGTATCCGGAGCTCCCTCCATATCATTTATTTTTTCTTTTACTCTTATTGTTTCTATTGTGTTGCACGATTTCCTTAACTTTTAAATTGATCTCTTCACAATTCTCATTCCAATATTCCTGTGCTTCTTTCTCATTCAACCCCTCTTGTTTTAGGAAATTTATAACGTGATCTTCTAAAAGAAGTTTTGTCACTACACTAGTAGTACCTCTATATTTTTTTAACAACCAGCTGTTCAGTGTTTCGATTGAAAAAGACTTTGTGCTAGAATCAGACAGTAGTTCATCATCACTTCCAGCATAGCCACCTTCGATCGCAGCTATAATATATCCACTTATGTTATCAATATCGTCATGCTCTTTATTTTCTAGTATATACGTGATATTTCTTTTGATCTGATCCTCCTGGTATTGATCGACCATACTTTTAGCTTTATCTGGTCTAACCCCAAAGCGAATCAAAAGCTCATAAGGCGTGGAATCCGGCGCTTCATTCGAAAGCACTTCTTTTAATAAAGTACGGTTCTTTTTGATATAAAAAGCAACCCCGACGACTTTACGACCTTCCTTCTGTTCTTGGAATTCAAAGATTAAATCCGTCTTTTCTTTAAGCTCTTCTTGAGCTCTTAAGATAATACGGTTTTTCAAATGAGCGTACTGCTTGTACTTATCTGGAGGAATATTTAAATGATATCTTAGCTCTTCTAGAGAAAATACTCTCTTTTTCACTTTCTCATATTGTTTAAGTAATTCATAAATTCTTATGTAATATTCACTTCGTAATCTTAAAACGTTTCGTAGTTTAAATGGCGTATAATTCTGCTTCAATTCAAGTAAAAAAGGACGCAATTTTTCCGAGAATTCTAACTCTACATACCCCTGGCCTTTAAAATACTCACTTGAAGAAAGCCAGTGCATATTTAATTTGGATCGCTCCGTTTCGATCGTGACCATTTTATTTTGTAATTTTTCTATAACATTCTCAACTTTGGTATAAAAGTTTTTTTCTTTAATACCAATAATATCAGCAAGATCTTTCACTTTAATTCGATGGATACGAAAATTATCATCACCGGGTTGGACAAGGGAAGCTAGGGTGAGAATAATTCGTTTTTCTTGCAGCGTCAAATCCTGTGGCGTCTCTATTAAACTGTTGGACTGGGTCACTAAATATTCAGGCGAAACCTTCGAATCAGATAAAATAAGTTGTTCCGCTTTCATTGCATATCACCTCTACTTCACCTTGGACCATTTTCTTCTACTATAGTAGAAGAAAATATAAAAATCTACTCCTCTATGTGTGATAGTTCGTTGAAAAAGTGGCTCAACCTGATCATTCACGTTACAACCAGTCCTAAAAAAATAACACATCATGTTACCCTCACACTTTAGGGAGTTATCTAGATCAACTATCACACGTTGGGGAGTCATGCAATCGTTATTATCACACATTGAGGTGTCAAAACGATTTAAGTATCACGGTTTAGGGTGAATTAAAGCGATCATTTGATCAATCTACAGAATAATTATCCTATAATTGGAGGGTATGGATGATTTATGTATAAAAACAACAGTGCTACGTAGGTTTATACTCCCCAATGTGTGAGAGTTCACTCCTCTATGTGTGAGCTTACTCCCTTATGTGTGATAATTCGCTCCGTTAAGTTTAAATTGACTCCTCTATGTGTGAGCTTACTCCCCTATCTGTGAGAGTCACTCCCATATGTGTGAGCTTACTCCCCTATCTGTGAGAGTCACTCCTCTATGTGTGAGCTCACTCCCCTATCTGTGAGAGTTCACTCCTCTATGTGTGATAATTATACTCCCTTATGTGTGAGAGTTCACTCCTCTATCTGTGATAGTTTACTCCTCTATGTGTGAGAGTTCACTCCTCTATGTGTGAGAGTTCACTCCTCTATGTGTGATAATTTACTCCCCTATGTGTGATAATAAAGTGCTAGATTGCTAGTATTAGCAAGGGTTTCGCGTTCCGAAAACAACAAAACAAATAAATCTATTAAAATCACTTATAAACAATTAAATCATTTGTAAAACAAACAATAGTAATGTCTATTATTAATTTATTTTGTTTATCTAGGATAGAAAAGCTACTATTATATCAAAAATCTTTGCACGCAGGTAATTATAAATTTCCGCATAGATATACTCGGAAGGATGGAGTAAGAAGTCGACATTAAGAAAGGGTGATATGGATGGATGATAAAGTAAACTTTGGAGACGTTCCCGCAGGCAAGAGCATAAGTTACCAACAATTATTATATTATTTGGAACAGGGGAGAGAAATAGAATTCACTTATAAGGGAAAAGAATATCTCATTTCTAATTCTTCAGAGGGAAGAGCTATATGGAGCGGTCAAACACTGGTAAGCAATTCATCAAGTGACGACTCTATATCATTAATTCAATCTACCAAAATAGAAGGGATTCCCTTAATCGACTTATTTAAACAAGGGTTAATTAAGATTACTACTGTTTTTTAAAAAGAAAAGTAGAAGAGCTCTAAAAACGTATTCACCCATTCAGGATCGCATAAGAGGAAAGCTGTACAGCTTTCCTCTTATTATTCCGCTAATAATTCTTTCCAACGTTACTCCTGTTTTCTGAGTACGGTAACTCTGTTAAATATCTACTGCCTCATTTGATATAATGTACACTGGAAATAGCTTCCCTTAAACTTTTACTTTTTAAAATGTTTTGGGATGTGATCGATACAATAATCAAACTTAATCTTTAAACGATTAAGTTCTTTTCGATCATCATCAGATAATGAGATATTACACTTTATACAGGTGCGATTTTCAAACAATGTTTCATGTTCCTCTACATCTGGTGCTTTGTTTATTTTAACAGTATCGTTAAATGACTTACCTATTCCAAAGTAAGATATAGCATCTCGTACCCCATCTTTTGTAGCTGATCGAATCGCATAATGACGGTTAATGATCCTTCCCTGATCATCTACTTGAAATTTAGAGAATCCTTCCCCCATATGGCTTCTATTTAAAATTGATACTTTAACCACGGTATGTACCAGCCTGTCTTCCATATAAAAGAGGGGTTCTCCCACACGTTCATGACTCCAGTGTTCACCGGCTACTTCATTCAACCGTGCAGGTACACATGGATGGGAATATAGGTGCCATGACCATCAAACCGAGGTTCATGGACTTCTTTTGGAAACGGTTCGCATAGTTTACCCATCAATTCCTTAAACGTGATCATGATTTACGCCTGCCTTGTTTCCGTATTTTACCTCATTGGCATGAAGCTCTATAAAAGTTCTTCCGGTTTTAGCGTCATGACGACTATAGATGCTGCCACTTATAATGACCTCTTGGCCCTTCTCAATATAGTTTGCAACGGATTCTCCATAATTTCTCCATACGATGACAGGAATAAAGCTTGTCCGTCCATATTTATCTTCTGAAGCGATACTAAAGTTACAAACAGGGACTTGTTCATTCCCTTTCTTTACGTAATGAAGCTTCGGGTCTGCTGTGAGTCTGCCAGAGAGCACGACCGTATTAATATCGCTCATCTATTCCCCTCCCCTTTCTTTTTGTAAGATAGTTAATAATTGTTTCGTGAAGGTCAACGCTTCTTGGATACTAGCAGCTGCATCGCGGCCATAGATTTCCTTCCATGATTCGGCAGCAACCGGATCGATCAGAGAATACTCTCTGGTATATCGCCTATTGGCTTTTCCCCCGTATTGGGATTTTAACAAAATAACCGGGGCTTCAAGGGGTTCATTATCAATATCTACCCCTTCACACATTTCATTACGGCCAATTAATAAAAAATAGGAGTGACTAGATGTCCATCCGTATTGGGTTAACATCTTATGTTGCAGGTTGGTAAGGGTATCAGGTGCTCCCTTTTGCAGCGCATCAATAAGATAAAAACGAATGACGTCTTTTACGGTAATCAGAGAGCGAACAAATTCCCGATCTTCTTTAGGAACGAGGACGGTATCAAGAGGATCCTGCCCCCTCATCAACCGCAAGAGTGATTGTAGCGATTGATGGATCAGATCCATGCGTCTCACTAAGTTTTGCCTGCGCTCTTTCTCTTCTGCATATCCCTTTTTGGTAATGGAGTAACTAGTAACCCCAGCATCCTTAACGGATATGATGGCTCCTGCGGAATCTAGCTCCTTCAAATAAGCTCGTACCTTATCCTTGGAATAGCGTCTCTTAGGACTTCCAGGCTGTGGTGGTGGTGGGAGCATTTCATTTAATTTCTCATAGCACTCATCGGCTGTGAGGGGCTGCTGCTTTAATAAAAAGAGAGACAACCATTGAAGACTATGTTTAAGGGACAATTTTTCGGTCATCTGTACGCTCACCCTTTCGTTGTATAGTCGATAATAAAGAAGAGATAAGGTATTTAACTCTTCAAACGGACGAGGACCCGTTTAGATCCATGGCCTAGAAGGTTCCTATCAAAGAGGATCCTTTTTTCAACCATGGGAGAAAGACCTTATCCTCCATAGTGGCTTTTGAGTAGAGCCTGCTGCGTTGTTTGTGAACGGATCGAATAAAATCCTGATTAGATGAAAAGGAAAGACCCTTTTTTTATTTTACCATACTATATAACACAATAGGGGAATTGTTAAATGCATCCTTCCCCCTCTCATCTACCTTCCTCTCCTTATTATTAGCGTTATATTTCATGCGGCGTATGTGCAGTCCTTTCTTTTGATTTCCCCTCCTTTCTCTGGCATCCGGTTTTATTCTTGCTACTATTTTCTACGAACTTAGTCACTTTTTACGTCGTAATGGGTTTTGAACGTACAAATGGGATGTATGGATGGGGGGTGGGAACTTGCGCGCACAAGGCGCACGTGGCGAATGAGAATAGGAGCGGGAGTAAGACCATAGGGGAATGCTGTGTATGAGGGGTGCGGGTAGGTGGAGGGGGTGTAATCCCCTATTGTGATGTGTAGTGTGGGGGTGAGGTGTCTTTCTTACTAACAAGATTGTACCGAATCTCTAGGACTAGAACCTTCGGTTTGTTTTCAATTTTTTCTTTCACTCTCATTTATAAATAGTAACAACTTTACTAGAATTGCCAATGACTTACATACAAGGAGTGGATATACATGAAAAAATTTCTAATCTCATCTGTGGCAGCTTCTCTTTTGGTTACCACTGTCGCAACACCTATCGGAGCTATTTCTGTGACTCCTATTACTGATCAACAAGAAGAATTAATCATTCATGAGGATCAATTATTTGTTGATATAGACGTTGAAGCATTTGAGAAACTAGAAGACTATGTAACACTTGATGGTAACACCCTAGCTATCAATGAAAGTGATGTTCCCCTAGACAATTTACATATCCCTAACGATACTTTTTCAGGAATTCTAGATGTGTAAGAGTTTACTAACGAACAGGTTAAACTGGGATTTTTTAACGTAGAAGAAACAAATGAGGGTTTATTTATTTCGATTAATGAACAAAAAGCTCAAGAAGAATGGAAAATGATCGCAGCTGAAGCTGAACAAGGAAGCGTAGCACCTCGAGACGATATGATTACCCCTATGCTTGACCATTCCATTCACTGGTGGGGCCATAGCCTTAGATTAACTGCAGATGAAGCGGAAGATCTTGCTGTTGCCATCGGTTGAGGCGGTCTAGCTCTTACTGAAGCCAAAACGAAACACCAAGAGCAATAACAATTAGTGAAAGGGTGATCACGATTTATATCTGTGATCGCCCTTTCTATATTTAATTTAATAGTTAAGAAGGCTCCAGAATCATGCTGATGCTTTTACCGTGATCCTAGAATAAATTGAAGGAATGCACCCGTAACTTGAATTAGACTTAAGGAAAAAAAATCTATGATAAAATAATAAATAAACATAATACGAAAATAAAACCCGATAATGGCGACTAGGGGTTAACCTTGTCATTTTCTGCTTCTTTGTTTTGAACTCTCTCAAGCTGATATGGTGACCTTTCACATCTTTAACTTTCAAATGAAGAATATACTTAATTCTTAATCCAGTGTTAATACCTAGAAAAACAAGCATATGATCCCGCTTATTCTCTTTCTTTAAGTAACTTAGGATATCTGCAAGCTTTCGTTTATCCCTGATAGGCTGCACGAAGTTCATTTCACATCAACTCACTCCCAGTCTTTTTTATAAAAGAAAAGAGACACCATTATGTGCCTCAACATGTATGTATGCAGTTTATAAGCCCTTAGCAGGAATCGAACCCACATTGGCGCGGTAGAAGCACGCTGTCTTATCCATTAAACGATAAGGGCATATAAAAAGCTATGCATTACCACTATGTATAGCTCATGAGAGGGGTCTTCTCACGGGACTCGAACCTGTATTTCTACCATGAAAGGGCAGCGTCTTATCCATTAGACCAGTGTAGCAAAATATAAATAGATTTTCTGACATATAAAATCACCCGGGAGGTTGCTGGGATTCGTAAGTCAGCAGGCCATTAAAGCACCATATCTTGTGTTGGATTCTCACCTTTACAGCCCCGTAGCTTTCGTGCGCAATTAATGCATAGGCTCACGTTACTCCCCCCGATAAAGCAGTAACGATCATAGCCATTCGAGACACCCGAGTACGCCATTGATAATGGAGATAGGCGTCATCTCCATTATCAATGGCGTACAGAACTTCCAACAAAAAAAAGGTACCCAATTTGTACCCCTTTGTCCGGTTTTTGTCCAGTCTTTCATCCAATTAGATTATTAATCATTAATACAAAAAAACCTATACCACTTTTTAGCGATATAGGGTAGCTTTAAATTATTCGATTACAAATACCTCTATTTATTGTATATCCTGTATTTTTTTCTATTCCGCATAAATATGATCAACTTTTCGCGATTTCTTATATTGGTTAAATAATGTACCTAGAGATAATATAAACAAGATCCACATAACTGGATTATCTAAACCAATCCCAACTGTTGAAGACCCACCCAGCATCATCAAAGTCCCTATAAGAAGGAAAACTACTAAATGCCCAATTAAGCTCCAGGTAAAACTAAATGCTCTTTCCCCTTTAAACTTACCTCTAAAAATAATTGATACAACTAAGGCAATTAAAATAAACGCTATAAACAAACCACTATTAAAGATATCAAATAAAGCTAGACCCGGGAAAAAATCATGAATTATTAGCAATATAAACGCTGAGTAAGCTACTAAAACTAAAGTCTTGTGTAATTTTTCCATAAAATACCTCCGAAGAACTAGATAATAGTGTACAAATTCTGAATTTTATTATAGCATATTAATTGTGTGAATATTATACCAAATTTAGGAGGGACTGGATTGTTAAAAAAGTCATGTTTTTTAGTTTTTACAGTAACATTATTAGCATTATTAGGTAGCATTAACCCTGCATTCGCAAACGAAATTATTGAGGAAGAAGATGTTTATCAATATGAGTACGAGTACAAAGGTATTACATTCACAGGAACCACTCCTCTATCTGATGAACATTTAGAATCATTATATCAATCTACTAAAGTAGCAGAAGAGCAAATGCAAGTAGAAGATGGTTTTGGTGTTATGAGTATTCCAGGTGGTGGTAATGGCGGTACAATTACTCATGGTCCTGTAAGAAGAACTTTTACTAATGCTACCAAGGGTGAAGTGATAGATGTGATGATCGCTTACATAGCTTCAAGAGTACCAGCTACTATCTCTAAAAATTTTTGGTATAACTGGGCTTTTAACAGGTTCACTGGTTGGGCACGCCCTGGTACTACCTATATCTCATACTGGAACTGGAGAGTACGTGACTCTTACCCTGCACGAGGATACTACGACTACTCAACTATAGCTCACCATAATAGCACATACACTCAAACATTAGCTGTAGATTATTTCCGTGTTAATTAGTATACGTGGAGTTAATTCAAAAGGTTGCAAAAAAAGACACCTAGTTTGGTGTCTTTTTTATATTATTCCTAATGATTTTGCCAAATTTAATAGCGCTTGTTTTTTTAATGCGTAGTATTTATTCTTTTTAATTCCAAGTTCTTAACATATCTCTAAGTCTGTTATTTTATTAGGTGAAAAATACCTTATTTCGATTATTGAACTCTCTAAATTACTTATACCCTCTGTTAACGCTAAATTCATTTGCTTTACTTTTAGTTCTTCTATTTCTTCTATTGGTCGGTCAGATAATTTTGGAGTGATTTTTTCGAATAAAAGAACCCCTTGTTCTTGTCTTTCTTGTAAGTTTTTCATTTTAACCTTAAGAGCTTTATAGTTATGTAGCTCCTTTTCGACTGCTTTTATAACTTTTTTTCATCCTCAATTTTAAAATATCTATATATTCTAAATACTTGGCTGCCATAAGCATCCCCGCCTTATTATTCTTTTTTTATCGTTGTCTGAGCGCCCCACCACGTCGTGAATAAGCTGATCTTCTCTTATCCATGAGCTCTTCTATATCAAAAACGTCAAGTCTTTCTTGATCTTTATAAATCCCTTCCATGTATCGAAACCCTCGAAAGGCACGAATATCTAAATCTACCTGCTCTGGTCTTCTATCTGATGAAGCGGAAGATCTTGCTGTTGCCATCGGTGGAGGCTGTCTAGCTCTTACTGGTATGCATATCAGCTATATAAGATGGTTCCTAAAGGCTGGGTTACGATTTTAATGGGCAATTCAGCTGTTGCTCTCCGTACAGCAAGCAGAACAAGCGATCCAGGTGTAACGATTGAGTTCCGTTACATTGGTCCAACCATTACTATTAAGCCTTAGAGGATGTGATTTCATGTTTCAAGAACGTCCTACTGGCCCTGGATATAAGGTATCCTTACTTATTTCAGCGGTGTTGGTTGTGCTTCTGCTCACCCTTCACTTCACTGGTGTAAAAGGGCTTGTAAAGGGATTGTAAAGGGCTTGGCCTTTTATGGAGTAATCATCATGCTTTTTGTAGTATCCTACTTCGCCTTCAAAGGTCAAGTCAAAACGAAAAACCAAGAGCAATAACAATTAGTGAAAGGGTGATCACCCTTTCTATATTTCATTTAATAGTTAAGAAAGCTCCAAAATCATGCTGATGCTTTTACCGTGATCCTAAAATAACTTGAATTAGACTTAAGGAAAAAAATCTATAATAAAATAATAAATAAACATAATACGAAAATAAAACCCGATAATGGCGACATAATAAGTTTTTCTTTTTTACTCCTAGATAATAGGTTTGCTATTGTATTTAAGCCCAAGAAGATTGTAATAACCCATACTAATATATTTGTAGATAAAAAACCTAAACCATTTAAGACCTTGGTATGTTGCAGAAAAATAAAGCCCATAAATAAGAGAATCAAAGCATTCACTGCACTCACAATTCGTAATTTTTTAGGTAAAACCTTATAATATCCTCCCATAGCAAATTCACCCAAAGGATAGCCAAGTGAAAGCAGCACTTGAAAAACTGCAACGAAAACACAAAAAATCGCCACAATGACTGATGATATGTAGATAAGATCCACTTCTATCACCTCCTAATTTTAGTTTATTCTTAGAAATTGGTAGTTACTTCAACAAGAAGAAACGATTTACCCTTATTGAGCAATCGCACCCAGTAACTTAATATCTTAAATTTCACCTTTTACAAAAGGAGAGAACACAGAATAAGCAGACCAAATAAAAACTATCCAAAAAGTAATAGAAGTTATACGTTCGTTCAATAATGGACTTCTTTTAGATAAGATATAAGTCCGAAACAATGTATATAGACAAAATAGTAAAAAAGATAAACCAAACCAGACTACACCAACATTCCCTAAATAAGCTATACCTGCACTCTCGTATATGTTACTTAATACTTTTTGAGTCAAAAGGAATCCCACAACTAAGAAAATGATTATTTCAACAAATGTAATAGCATACATCTTCCAAATACCCAAAAAGTTCAACTTCCTTTCTTAAATGCTACCAATACTACCATTAAAACCCACAATCATTCTTAAAGTATTCTGCTCCGTTACTTAAACAAGGGAAGGCGATAACCTTTTATTCAACTATCGCTCCCGTTAATTGAAGAATGACTACCATAACGGTTCATCTTTATCGCTTAATTTGATGAAGAAGGGAAGGATTGGAACAAATATCAGACTTAGATATCCTAATGTAAATATCCGTTGCGTCTCTGCCTGTTTGTGGCATTCGTAAAATGTAGGTTTCGGCAATCGTAATTATGCAAAAACTAATGTATACCCTCAGCTTTACATGGAGAGGCGGGTATGATAGGCTCGTATGCCTCGTAAAGTCTAAGGCTTGTTCCTTTGCGGAAAATTATGCCCGTAGAGGCTCCATGTCAAGCGTTCAAGGTCTGAAAGATTATACAGTAATATGAATATACCCCACTGCCGTTTTATACATTGAAGGATTGCCAAATACACTGCCGAAATATATTGTTTATGCCCACAGTTTGAACAGTCTTTCCCCTTTTTTGAAAATCCGAGTGACCAATTCTCTTTGGCTTTCCATTTATAATTACATTTTGTACATTTTGCCATCTAACCATCTCCCTTCAATTCATCTTCAACAAAACTGCTCCGTTACTTTCTGTAGTGCTTTTAAAGGAAAACTGGCTAAATAAAAGCTTTCTATGTATAAAACTAACATTGATAGAGACCTGCACTTGAATTGGAGTGGCGGGCATGATAGCCTAGTTTGGCTGAGCCAGAAACCTTTGTTTCATCTGGCTCCCTGGCTCCATAGTCATGCCCGCAGAGGCTCCAAATCAAGTGACAAAGTGCTTGTATCACCTTTTAGAAAGGGCACGAAATTTATATGAAAATAATTTTAAAATGTAATTTAAATAATTCAAAGCACTACACTACATTTAAGTACATTATTTCACAAAGCCTTTAATCATTATAAAATCTAACTATGCTTGTATTAAGAATTAAAAAAGCACCCAATTTCTGCACTAGCTCCTTTTATAACTATATTAGTTTACCAACTAACTCCCTAAGTATTTTGGAATTGTTCAGCTAAATGGGGGTGTTCAGTAAGACTAAAAGCATCTATTCTTGACTTAACAAACATTCATAGGCTTTATTTTAAAGTCTGATAAAGGATAGTTATGTTATTTTAGACAAAGGCAGTCTTCGAGTCGAGTTGTTTCAAACTGACTTTCTTTCGACCAATTCTAATTCCAATTTTGTATCAGCATGAATTCCCTCTCCATTCACAAGTCTGTATAGTAAATTGGCAGCTACCTCACCTAATTCTATGATGGGTTGGTTTATTGTAGTTAGATCTAAAACCTTTGCTATGGGCTGATCATCAAACCCTATTAATGCTAGGTCTTCTGGAATCCGTATCCCTCGCCGCTTAACCTCATACAATATACCAGCTGCCACTTGATCACTACCTACCACCACCGCAGTTGGACGTACAGGGTTATCTAACAATTTACTTGCCACTTTTATGCCATCATAAATGGTATATCTTTCATCAAAGTACCAGTCATTGTTCCAAGTTAATTGATATTCCCGTAATAAGTTAAAAAAAGATTTCTTTCTAGTTATCCCTACTCCACTTTTAGGGTTACCTAAACATAAACCGATTTTCTGATGCCCCTTCGACTTTAAATGATCTACGGCCAATTTAAAACCTGATTCATGATCCACAAAGACTCTTGGAAATTTTTCACTAGCAGAATACTCACAAGAAATGATCTTACCAGAAGAGGAAAGATCATTAATTTTATTAGTGGGTATAATGCTTGAACCTACTATCATGCCGTCAATTACCTTGTTTTTAAGCATATCAAAATACTTCAGCTCTTTTTTTATATCGTAATTAGATTGAAGCACTAGTAAGCTATAATTATGTTTATTGCATTCTTTGCCAATTCCTTCGATCAAATTGCTAAAGAATGAGTGATTTATCTGAGGCACTATTACCCCAAAGACATTGGTTTTTCCCTTTGATAGGTTTATTGCACTCATATTAGGGACATAATTTAATTCCTCTATCGCTCTTAAAACTGACTCCCTTTTTTCTTTCTTTACATAAGGGTGATTATTTAAGACTCGAGACACAGTAGTGCGAGAGACTTTTGCTCTTTTGGCTATCTCTGTTATATTACTCAATATTAATCTCTCCCTGCTTATGAGCGTGATTGTTTAACATAAAAATCCGTATCACATAAAATTACTTTCGCTACCAGTTAGCGAAACAATCTTTAGGATTGATATCTTAAAATTATGTGAAGAGACACTCTGACGACAAGTGGATATATCATAAAACATAAATTAAGCCTTACATTCATTTTAGAACAACCTAGTCGTTGTACTATTCTTTTTCCAATAAAACCAAACGGGTGAATCTCTCGGTGAATCCTCTACCAATGTTGATAAATGAGCTACAAAAGGCATAGAAAGGAAATTTTCTATATCAAAACCCCTACCTGTATCTCTAATAAATCTCATCATACCCTCCTAATTAACTAATTTTTTATAACTTCTTTATCAACAATCCTGCTCCTTTAGTTTAACATTAATTTCCTTTTCTTCGTTATAGAAAAAGCATTCCTTGTTGAAGGAATGCACCCGTTAGTTGAAGTTTATTATTTCACAAAGTCTTGGTTTTTTTAAAATTTAATTTTTAATAAAAATTGGATCTGTTAAAGTTAGTTGTTGTTTAAATGGAATAACAAATAAGCCTCCTGTTTGAACTTCGAGAGGCTTAAAAATATGAGCATTAATAAGGTGTAAATGTACCTTTTAGTTTATTTTTATATCGTTCAAGTCTTGCAATCTTTTTAAACGTAATAAAGGAACAAATTACAGAAATTATAAGCATCACTTCATGTTCTTCTCCTCGATTGTCAATAATATTACTTTTGGAAAATTCTTGAAAATCAAACACCTCCTAGGGTACATTACTCCCCGTTAGCACCATAACAGTCCTGGCAGCTCTTTAAGTAAAGCTCTCCGTTAATGCAGTAAGTTGATTTATGAAAAAGAGATTCTTTTAGTGGTTCTTAATTTGAATACGAGAATTTTTTTTTTGTAATTCATCTACAAATAAATTTAATTCTTTAGGGGAGACCTGAATTGTGTCATATTTTCCGTAATTAATTTCGATCCTATACATAGAAAGTGCAGGAGCTGTAAATGGATTTTTAGTTTTCCTAATACTGTTAATTTCATCAATCCTTATATACTTTTTAAAAGGACCGTATTTTATTTTAATAAAGTTGTTTTCGATGGTATATCCAGTCTTAAACCAAACCCACATTAGACAGAACCCAATTGGAAATAAGACAACAATTTTAATCCATTGCTTGTTTAAGAGTTCAGGGGTCATCCAAACTCCAAAATCAGGATAGAAAACTGGTGGAACAATTAAAAGAAATGCGGACAACCAAATTATAATTGACATCCATAAGTCTGTTTTTGAAGAAAAATACATTTTATCACCTCTAGATAATGATACGATCAATATATTATTTGGTTTCAAAAGTATATTTGGCTTATTCCACTCTACTGCCACGTTACTTCAACAAGAGAAAGTCCTTTATTAAGTACCGCCTCTTTAGTATAAGAAAGAACAGTAACATGGTTTTATAATGCTCCCATATTAAAGATATTTCACTCTGAGTGATTTAAAGTTAAAATTCTCCCTATAGAAAACATATACTCTTCATTTACCTCTTCTAAGTAACCCTTTAACATAACACTTGGATCATCCAAAGCTAATGTTTGATTTTCAGACATTCCCTCAAAAGGGGCAAATACATAAAGCATTACCTCTTCGTCAGGCTGTATATTAAGTCTGTTATTGGTTGCTTCAATCTTGTATTTATTTTCTTTTATCCCGTTATCTAATTTAATTGGATATTCGAAGTGAACAATATTTTGTTTAATTACATAGTCACTTTCGTTTAAAAGTTTAATGTGATATCCAGTTCCATCATCCATATTTTGGATTTCCACTAAATCTAATTGTATTTTTTCAATATCCTCAATTCTAATTTCTGATTTATTACTACACCCAACAATAACTATTAATAAAATCATAAATAAATTAATTAATTTTTTATTCATACTTCCCCTCCACACTTCCAAATTATAGCATCATCTAATTCAGTAGTTACCGCTTTTTCTTTTTCATTAATTGTTAATTCCCATATACCTTGTATAATTTTATTATTATTCCATTATTTTACTTTCGTTCGTAGCTCGGTTACTTTATTTATTTATTTATTCAAATTAAAATGTTCCTTGCTTGAACTCCCGTATTTCACATTAAATGTTTTATCACTATTCGTCACGAAAAAAGCGTTTCTAATTAAAGAAACGCACCCGTTACTTCAGTAAATTAATCCCTGTCGTTAGTTCCAAAATATTTAATTTTGAAAAAACAAAGGACCAAATCCATCACCTTCAACTGAGAAATATGCGAAGATTGAAAAAAGCAATATTATAATAGCTACGATACAATCAAGACAGATAAAATAGTTAGGTAACAGAATGTACATGACCAACTTTAACTGAATATATACCAGCTATTAAAGTAATAACCCCCAAAAAGACAAGTAAAAAACCCAACAATATTATTCATTTCCGATAAAAACGAACCGAAAAACAATATTAAGAACACTACTTGGAGTAAAGTTCCCAGTGCAAACGACAAAAAAGTACGCAACAACAAATAGTTCTAGTGCTAGTAAACGGTGCCCAACTTGCTCCACCACTTGAAAAGCTAACATTTACCCCCAGCTCAGGTGATCAAGAACCATGTTCGTGAATCTAATGCCCATGTGAGGTTGGGGAGGAGGAGAATTTGCCGTTATTATGCAAGCTACCCCTTTGGAAGAAGGAAAAGAAGTAGCCGAAAGAGTACGTACTGAGATTGAACAAACCCCATATTTATATGGCAGCTCTCCATAACTTGACCGTCAACATTGGACTCTCCGCTTTTTTCGATGATGAAAAAGAAACCTTAATTGAACAAGCTGATTATTAAAAGGTTTAAGTCCTCTGAAGCTTGGTAGCGCTACCAGTTTAATGCTGAGAACATTTAAACTTAAATCAATAAACCGTCTCTGCTGCATTGGACAATAAAAAATCTCAAAAAAAGAAAATAGATAAAAATATGATATTCAGTGATAAAATTCACTTAGGGTAAATAAGTTGCGGGTGGGCATCATGAATACACAATCATTATTCGAATTAGCCGATCAAATCATTCTCCAAGCTTCTAGTATTGTAGAACACGCTTTACACCTTCGGTCTCTAGAAGATCCTGAGTATACAGAAAGAGCCGCGGAACAACAAACAGAAGCGATAAACACTTCTGCCGACTTTGTCAAACTATTGGGAGAAGGATTAAAAACACAAGATGACAAGTTCAAAATCAACATCATACAATGGGGGAAACAGGTAGGAGAAGTAGCGATCAAACATGGACGTTCCCTTGAACAAGTCTTATCAGGAACTCATTTCTTTCGGACGGCTATATGGTCATTTATTGAGGATCAGACAAAAACAAAGCAGTTGTCCGCAGGTCAAATTTTCACAATCACAAAATCCCTTGATCCTTTATTAGATCAAGCGGTTTACGGGTTCAGTCAATCGTATGTAGAAAATTATCGGAAAATATCTGAGGTCTTCACTATGGCTTTAGATGAACTATCTGTTCTGAATGTTCCTGTATTTGATTGTGTCGCCCTCCTTCCACTCGTGGGTGATATCGATACAAATCGAGCTCAGATGATTATCAATCAAACCATGCAGCGTGCCACAGAATTAGAAATATCCAAACTGATTTTGGATTTATCCGGAGTTAGTTTTGGGGATACGATGGTGGCAAATCATATTTTTAAATTAGCGGATGGTCTATCGTTATTAGGCGTGAAAACCATCATCACAGGGATTAGTCCGGCCATCGCCCAAACTAGTGTGCAGTTAGACATAAAACTGGAAAGGCTTGTTACCTGCGCCACGTTAAAGCAGGCGCTTGCAAATATAGGATACGGATTACTACAGGAAACCTGATAACCTGCTAAATAGTATGCAAGAATACATTTAAAAGCGTTCTCCCCTTTCCTAAAGGGAGAACGCTTTTATAGAGGTTGCGAGTCGATGAAATTTTCCGAAATAAAGCTAGAACTGTTTGGTTTTTCTTTTCCCATCCTTCATCGCAAAAAATCGGTATATGATAAAAGATCTCCATATTGGTCATTAATTTGCCTAACAGCAAGGACCTCATATCATCTTCCTCTTCAGAATGAAGAATCTCTTCATATTTATTTTGAATCGCAGATATTTTCATCTAGCATCCTCGTATGACGTAACATATGGGCAGTGAAAGTAATCCCTGTTGGTTTTGCCAATTTCCTTATCAAGCCTAACACACTTTGATATTTTAAGGGATGCCCAAATAGGAGTCTATATTTAATCATGCTTTAAACCTTCCCCATATTCATGAACTGATAATCGGTATATAAAGGGCTGTAAACATACACGTTATAAAACATTTTAGAGACATACATGCCCATACAAAACAGCCTCTAATAGCGGTAAGATATATGCCAACCTTTTTAAAAATAAGGCTTCTCAACACTCTGAGACAACCATTAATGGTTGTCTCATTCTTTGTCTAAATAACCCTATAATTATTTGTACCATGACACCAAATGTTCCTTAAAATCTTCTATACTTGGAGTACTTGTTGTTATATATACACCAATAATAGAAATAGTTAACACTACAATCATTAAGCCTATAAAAATTAGATTCATTTTCATTTTATTACGCAACCCTCCTCATTTAATTTAAACTTATCATACTTACGATAGTATTTATATCCCATACAAGCAGTGAAAAAGTAGATATATAAAAACTAATTCCCACTAGAACCTGCTGGCAAAATCATCCCCCCACCTTCTGAATAGTATTCGGGTACTTCTCCTTGTATAGTTATTAACCCTATAGGAACCGTTGTTTTAACAGCTTCGGTTTGAGTCGCAAAAGGGATTACTATTTTAGCATCTACTATAACATCAAAATTTACCGACAGTGTGGTGTTGTTTATTCCCGTATTTATTACACCATAATTAAGATCTGTCTTAACGTCTCCAATTGCAGAGAATCTAACAGGTATCTTTGGACCTAAATGAGCTAACAATGCATTATTAGTTGCTTGACCTAAAGGAATGACATAAATAATACCTCCGTCTGATGTACTAATCGCTTCAGCGTCTTCCAATTCAATTTCTACGTCAAACACCCTACCCTCCTCTATCGCTTTCAAATGTCTTTGTACACGGTTGGTCGCTTCCGATACTACCTTATTATAAACTTGGGTATTAAATTGGATCTTATTTTCAGAGTTTGTAATAAATAACTTATCCTGATGGAGATCAGACACAATTTTCTTTGAGACGGCATCATTAATTGCTTTAGTTGCAATGACCCTTGCCTCAGTTCTCGCGATTTCCATCAAAGTTGGACGAATCCCCTTTTCGATGATCCATAAACCTTGTAAAGTTAAAGCAATAAAAATAACAAAAGAAAGTAACAGAACATAACGAAATGGGAACAGGCCTGTTTTTCGAGGTCTGAATCTTCTCATAGCTCTCATGCTGAACTCTCCCTTCAGTACATTTATATGTCACCTGAGAGAGAACTTGACCGTAAACTATGTGCGAGCCTGAAAAACAAAACTCCCTCAAGTTAACCTTAGAAATTATAGTGTTAAGGTCAAATCACCTTTTAGTATTTACTATCTTAATGTCAATTCAATAATGACCAATAAGCTCCTAGTTTCCTGCACTATTATTCCATCGACACCAGCGGCACCTGTCTCGTAAAGTCGGTACTATCTTTCCGCTCGATGCCAGTGATCTATTTCCGCTTCCAACCGAGATTTTATAACGTTGAAATTGTTCAGCCCTTCCCTCCTTCTAATTTTCATTAGAAATCTTTACTACTACGGCTTCTGCTGACTTCTCACGATCCAGTCTTGTATTGTATCCCTAAAAGGTTTTGGTGTAGAGAGGCCTCCCCAGTTAAAGTGCGAACTTTCCCCTCCATCTATCTGCCACATATACACCTTATGATTGTTGGAGCTATCGGATTTTAACTTCTTTGACAATCTTGTCTTTATACGTTGCTTCTTATATGCTTTCTGTTTGTCATACCGGAGATTTGCCTCGAGCTTCCTTCAGATTCCATGTCGCCATGGACACCCTTGCTTTCGGCTATATGCTTACAGCTACCTCTTTGCACTCCTGACTTTCACCCGTTAGAGTTCGCGCATGCTGGGCGAACCAAAAAAGCCCTTACTGAACGTAAGGACATTTCTTTTTTATGAAAAAGGTACTAAATCAAAAACGTAATAGGCAACCAAAAATGCAACGATCATCATAAAAATCCCTACCACTAAACCTATCAATGGCTCAGTTAATCCACTCTTCGTCGTTTTCTTTTTCGACACTAATATCATCTCCTCTAATTTTTTAATTATTCAAAACAAAAAAAGAGAAAAATGTACTTTGAAACTTAATTGTTAAAAGATTAAGCTTAATCTTTATTAGAGGCACAGATGAACGTAAGAACTCCATAATAAACTTTGAATATTGGTTCCTACTTAATGAATAAGTTATCCATAAGACCGCTGCTTTTACAGATAGTAAGAAAGTAGACGAACTTAAACCACCAACAATAACTGATGACTTCAAATCACCCGAATGAAATTTTTCATACCCTTCGTCAATAGACACATTATCAATGTGAATATAAGATTTCAAGAAAAAAGTAAGTAATAATACAAGGACCATTAACCTATTTTAGTATCTTATCATTTATTTCTCGTAATAATTCGAATACGTTTAAGTCACCAATTACGGAATTTGCCTCATCCACTACAGGAAGTTCTTGAAGATCATGTATCAGCATTAATTCAAACGCTTCCTCTAATGTGTCCGTTAGTTTAACAGAAATGGGTGAACACATTATGTCTTCTGCCTTTGTATCTTCTGAAATAAAAGTAAATAACCTGTTTATAGACATTGCTTTAGGGGTAGTAATTCCTTTTCGTACAGCAATTATTTTCATTAATTCATTAAGTGTGATAATCCCAATTAATTTTTTCTGTTTATCTAACACATATACAGAACGGTGTATAGGATCTTTATTTATCAGTTTATTTTGAACGTCCACTATTAATTCTTTCGAGTGTACCGTAATAGGTTCTTTTGTAAGCTTTCGATAACACTTAGCTACTGGCGACATTCGAAACACTCCCCTTTTTGTTCCTTCTTTCAATATAGAAGATAACAAATCCAAAGGTAAACAAGATAACCTTTATTACGAATGTCTTATACATAACCGCTTCGGAAAACATTTGTATACCAGTGAATTGATAATAACCAAAAGCAAAAAACCTTATTAAAGCAACAATTGCACCTATAGAAATGATCAGTAGTCCCTTTGGTATCATCTTTTTCATCCTTTTTGACAGATTTTTTCTGTACTTAACTTGTATATTAAGATAAGTACATTTATATAGAGAATGGTTAAAATTGTTTTATTGGATAATCAAATAAGCGACTAAATAAGTCGCTTTTCCGTTAACTATTATTCCCCTATAACTTCTTCGGCAATATTAACAGCATGATCTCCTACACGCTCTAAATTACTAACAATATCTACATAAACAATTCCAGCTGTCCCTGTACATTTGTTTTCATTTACACGAATAATATGTTTCTTTCGAAGATCTCTCTCCATTTTATCAATCTTCTCTTCTTTTTCAAGAACAGATCTAGCTTCTTCAATTTCATCTAAGTCCAGAGCTTTTATTGCTTGTCTGAGTGTAGAAACAGTCAATTCAAACATTTCATCTAAATCTGCAATTGCCGATTCAGAGAACGTTACCTTATTCGTAATTTGATACTCAACAAGCTCCATAATATTTTCCATATGGTCTCCAATACGCTCAAGGTCTCTAACCGTATTCATAAGAGTATGGTGCACCTTTGAATCTTGACCGGATAAAGAATGAGAAGAAACCTGTACAAGATAATCAGTAATTTTATTATCCAAGTTATTAATTGCATTTTCGTACTGTGGAACAAGTTCTCTGTGTTTCTTCCCTTGTGTTTTAAAATATAGACTAACTTCTTGAATTCCCTTTTCTGTTAAATCTGCCATACGCATTACTTCCTTTTTTCCTTGACCAAGTGCTATAGCAGGAGATTTTCTAATGAATTTTTCATCTAAATGGACGGCCTTATATGGAATTGCCGTATCTTGACCTGGAATTAACTTGACCACAATCCAAGCAAGCACTGCTATGAATGGTAATTGAATAATTGCATTTGATACATTGAAAATCCCATGCGCAAACGCAATGGTCATTTCTGGGTTTAACCCCAAACTATCACGAATGTATTCTATTAGAGTTGTAAAGGGTCTTAAAACGATTAATACAATAGTTGTCCCAACAAGGTTAAAAATAACATGTGTTAAAGCCGCACGCCTTGCTGCAATAGAAGCACCAATTGATGCTAATACTGCTGTAATTGTGGTACCTATATTATCTCCAAAAAGAACTGGTAATGCTGCATCCAAATCCATTAATCCTTGACCAAATAAAGTTTGAAGTAACCCGATCGCAGCTGATGAACTTTGAACAGCAACCGTAAATAGTGTACCAATAAGAACACCTAATAGCGGATTTTCACTCATGCTCACTGTTAAATCTGCAAATGCCTGTACATCCCGAAGTGGTTTAAGACCATCTCCCATTAAATTAAGACCTAAAAACAAAGAACCAAATCCAAATATAACTTGTCCATAGTTGTTAATCTTATGGTTTTTAAAGAAGAAAATAAAAAAAGTCCCTACTGCCATAATGGGCAATGCATATGTTGAAATTTTAATACCAATTATAAAGGCTGTTACAGTTGTACCTATATTAGCCCCAATAATAACACCAATTGCTTGCTTTAATGTCATGAATCCGGCGTTTACTAACCCAATTGTCAACACCGTTGTTCCCGTACTGGTTTGAAGTAAAATGGTTACAAAAATCCCGGCAAGCACACCCATTATCGGGTTGGTTGTAAAACGGTCAAGTAGATCTCTCAGTCCATCACCTGCAACCTTTTGAAGACCATCCCCTAAGTATTTAATCCCAAATAAAAAGATGCCAAGTCCTCCAAAAAACATAAAAAGAAGTGCTTGCAAATCCATATTCATCATCCCTTTAATAAAATTCGACATTTCCTATCAAGGGTATAGATGTTTTTAACTATTGTAAATAGTTGTAACGTAAAGGTTTTGTAAAGATTTCGTAAATGGATTTGAACTCAAGCTCAAACAGTTTTGATTTTGATCCTTTTTAAGCGTTATTTTACTCTTTATTAGCTGTACTATATTGAATATTTTGGGGAGGAAGTCTATCTACTCATTTCCCTACCGCTTCCCGGAGGAGTCAAGTACCTCCCTCGCCATTTCTTCTTTTTCATATTATGATAAGAGCCTTTTTTAATTTCTAATAAAAATATAGGTCATATATAAAACATATGCTAGAACAAGAACAATTCCTTCTATCTTACCTATTTTAAAGTTTGTTCTTGAGAAAACAAGTAAAACTCCAGTTAAAACAATCATAAGGATAACATCTATATATATTTTACTTTCTACAGCTAGCGGGGAAATGACCGAGGCTGCTCCAAGTACGAATAAGATATTAAAGATATTACTTCCTACAATGTTTCCTAACGCAATTTCACTTTCTTTTTTAAGAGCAGCTGTAATAGATGTGATTAGTTCTGGCAAAGAAGTACCGACCGCTACAATTGTTAAACCAACCAATGTTTCACTCATCCCAAATGAATACGCAATGGTTGTCGCGTTATTAACTACAAGGTCACCACCAAATATAATTGCTGCAAGTCCACCGATGGTTAATACAATGTTTTTCTTCCATGATACTATTTCTGATTCTGTGTTATCTTGTTTCCCCTTTTCACGACTATTTCTTGCTACCTCAAAGATATAATATAAAAAAATAGCGAAAAACAATAAAAATATTAAGCCATCACTTCTAGTTATAAGATTTTGACTTACGGTTTGAAGAGTTACATCGCTAATTAGGATTAATAAGGAAATACTTG
Source organism: Alkalihalophilus pseudofirmus OF4 (assembly GCF_000005825.2). Taxonomy (GTDB): domain Bacteria; phylum Bacillota; class Bacilli; order Bacillales; family Bacillaceae_D; genus Alkalihalophilus; species Alkalihalophilus pseudofirmus. The sequence goes on along the minus strand of NC_013793.1, from coordinate 28,093 downwards.
CTAGTAAGGTAAAAGGAATTTCTTTTCTTATTGTTTCACTTTCTACTTTAAGCGGAGTAATAAACGCAGCTATCCCCACTACAAAAGTAATGTTAAATATATTACTACCAACCACATTTCCTATTGCAACGCCCGCATTTTCCTGAAGAGCCGCGACAATACTAACCGTTGCCTCGGGAGAACTAGTACCAAATGCAACAATGGTAAGGCCAATGAGTAAAGGTGAAACATGTAAAGCTCTCGCCATACTCGATGCACCATCCACAAAAAAATCAGCACCTTTTATAAGTAGCATAAAGCCAATCAATAATAAAATATATGACATTCTACCTACCTCTCTTCTAAGGGTTTTTCCTAAAATTTATTTTGAGTATTTTTACAGTGAGGTTTCTAGAGATTATATATCTCCATTTACCTTTGCTGCAAAAGAAATAAAAGAGCAGGATGACTTGTAATATAAGTGAACCTGTTAGATACGAAAACAGCCTTTTATTAACAATTCATAATACCCCACATTTTCATATTCAATTATTTCACTCAGTATCTGGCTTTCCAATATAAACTCACTAAGGTTAATGATTGAAATACAACTTTTAATAGTAGCCACTAAAGTACATGAAACTAATACGATTTATCTATAAGCACCTCTAAGATAATAAATTTTATCCTTTATAAGCGTTATGTTTAGTATGATAAAATTAAATAAATATAAAAGAGAACACTAGTGTTGCATAAAACCCTATAATTATAGTAAGAATATTCTGTCTATATTTCACTCTGGTAAATGAGCTAAAAAGACAATCCAAAGCGAGAGGTGGCACTGACCATTTGGTAAAAATATACATTTAATACTTAAGCAACATCGACTAGTACATGTTTACGGACTTCCTCTTTGCTCAATGAACCTGAACCATGTTCTTGCTGGTCTCCACATAGTTGCCTTGAGCCATCGGGTAATCCGTAATAATGTAGGTTTTCCTTTGGCTTCAAGTTGAACGAGTACATTGAGGCAATACGTAATTAACGCAAGGAAAATTTGATTGTGTACAGCTTGTTCGCTGTATCCAAAAAATGTTTTGATTTCGACGTGCTGCTTTAACCATTTGAAAAATAACTCTATTGCCCATCTTGAACGGTATAGATCGCCTATTTCTTCCGCTTTTAAGTCAAAGCGATTCGTGATTAAACGTATTGGATTCCCTTTGGAATCAACTGTTTCAAGGATTCGAAATACATTTTCAGTACGCTTTTGTGTTGTACCGATGTACGCTATTTTATCCGTTGTAATCGGACTTCCTTCAGGTAAAGAATAGGATTCAACCTCTCTTATGACGGCATTCTTTTTCAGTCTTGAGAGAAAAAAGATTCCTTCATCAAAGTAGCGATCAAACCGTTGATAGTCGATATATCCACGATCAAACACATACATGGCATCTTTGTCATCAACGAGAATCTCCAATTGATTCCGATCGTGTTCAACGGCATTTGTGATAACCGCTTTATCAGGATAGACCGTATCTTGATCGACAAAAACTAATCTAAGATGAAGTTTGACACCACCCTTGCTCTTCCGAAATGTAGCCCAGTTACAACGGGTGAGATTTAGCGGCAGGGTGCTTGAATCAATAATTTTTAAAGGAAATGGTGACTGATATTGGTTGGTTTTCATCTGAATCTGCCGAACTAATTCAAGAAAGACGATGGAAAACAGCGATGAATCTATAGCCCTGTTTTTACGAGAAAGCTGAGAAACACTGATTGATTTGATCCCCAGTTCTTTCTGTAAGTTTTCATCGGCTAGTTCTGCATTCAACGCATGAAGGCTTTCCACTTGTTTCAAGTGTGCATAGAGAAATAGTTTTGTAAAAGAGGACGTTGATAATTTCTTCTTATACTTATCTAGTCCATCTTTTTTTACTTGTTCATCAAAAAGTTTCATATTTATGGGTGCAACCCATTTACCAAATGAAGATAATCGTGTATTCTTGTCCATAGCGGATATCCTTTACGTTGGATTTGGGCAGGAACCACCTGTACTTCCATTGTAAAGGATTTTTTTGTGCGCTCATGAACTGAAATTTGAATATTGGGTGTATTTTGAATCTTGAAATAATATTAATGCAACACTAGTGAAAAGAGAAGCATTTTCATTTAAAAAATACTTTGATGAGAGGTAGACTTTCTTGAAAGAGTAGTTAATTAAACATAAATTTCTGTTAGTCCTTGTTATTTGTTCTATTATTGGATATTTTGTCCTTCCATTGGCTTTGCCACTTGTTTTTGCTTGGTTATCTGCAGTTTTACTATCTCCTATTGTGAGACTATTAGAAAAGAGAAGGATAAAACACGATGTAGCCGTAGTCATTATCTTTACTTCATTTCTAACCTTTATAAGTTTAATTGGAGTTTTAGTAATAACAAAAATTTTTATGCATATTAATGAATTCGTACAAAATGCTCCAACTTATTTAAACCATGTCACGAATGCGTGGGTCGTCATTCAATATGACTTTGAACGTAAATTTGAAGATTTGCCGCCTGACTTTGTTAATGAAATAAACTTCCATGTTATTAATACATTAGAATCTACGCGAATCCACTTGAGTAATATTGACTTTATTGGTGGTGTTTCCAATTTCATTGTAGGGATTCCCAGTTACTTAGTTTCATTCTTAGTTTATTTAATAGCTCTATTTTTATTTTTATTAGATTTACCAACATTAAAAAGCAAATTTTATTCGTTTTTGACTGCTGACACTTCAAATAAGCTTACTTATATGCTTTCACGCTTAAGGAAGGTTCTTATTGGCTTTTTTAAGGCACAATTCATTGTCAGTATTCCAATCTTTATCTTGTCTTATATAGGATTATTATTTATTTACCCTGATATCGCTCTAATTATGGCACTCGTTATTTGGTTTATTGATCTAGTACCTCTAATAGGATCAATTATTATATTAGGACCATGGGCATTCTATCAATTTATAATTGGCGATACTGAATTAGCAATAAAGCTTACTATCTTAGCCGTTGTTTTACTTGTTATTCGACGAACAGTTGAACCAAAGATAATGGGAAATCAGATTGGATTATCTCCATTAGCAACCTTAATAGCACTTTACCTTGGATTAGTCCTATTTGGAGCAATCGGACTAATTTTGGGGCCATTACTTGTAATTACTTTTAAATCAACTAGAGAAGCAGGAATAATAAAATGGAAATTCACTATATAAAAAAGGATCAAAGAACACGTGTTAAAAAAATGAAAAAATCAGTCACAGATAGTGTATGACTGATTTTTCATTATTCTCTTTCTACACAAGCGAGTCCCTGTCTTCTAATGTCATTAAGTTTTTCTCCATAAATACCTCTTACTAAAGCAATACTATCAACCACAATATACGGTCTATTTTCAATTAATTCTAAAGCTTTTTTTTCATCAATATGAATAATGTTTGTTAAATCGTCTGCACTAGCACTATTTAAATCGATCTTATTATTACAACGCTTATTTTCAGTGGATTCAATATTTGTTCTATATATTGACGGAATATCTATGTGTTGGGTGTTGCTGTCGTTACCCTCTAACTCCCCTATAATTGAACTGTTACATCCAAATAAGATCACTAAAGGTATACATAACATTATCAATCTCAAAACCATCACATCCATAGCAAATTTCTTAATTCTTCATTAGTTTTATAATTTAGATTATCATCTAAGTTTCATGGGGGAAAATTTTTTCTCAAAGAGAAATAAACAACCATAAAACCAACTTATTGAAATCAGAATAGCGGCAACAATATCTGAAGTATAATGAACATCTAATACGACTCTACTTAAAGGAATACTAATGATTTAAAAAATTGAAATGATAAAAACCACTTTTGCTATCCATCTCTTGGTGAGACTTTTTGTAATATAAATAACGAATAATAAAAGGATTACACTTCTCATTGTGTGCCCACTTGGGAAGCTATAGGAAATTAGATCAAGGGAACTTCCAAATACTTCAATTTCCCTTTCTTCTCCTGGACGCTCTCGTTGATAAAACAGTTTGAGTCCAAGGTTTAGAAGGACTCCCCCCACTGACAAGAAAGAAAAGAACCAAAATAGCGTACTCTCACTCTTCAGCCATAGCAATACAAGTAATAAAGTTGTTAACAATAAAATAGATTCACTGGAACCTATCTCTGTCATAACTTTCATAAAACCCAAAAATAAACCCGCGTCCTGAATTAGTTCTCGTATAAATAAATCAATACTAAATGTGTGTCCCCATCTAACCAATTCTGCAATGGTGATAAATGAGATTAAACATATTAAGTTAATAATCAAATAACGATATTTTATCCACATAAAAACACTCCCTTACTCTACAACTGAGCAAATTTATATTATAACGTTACCAACTGTCTTTTTAACAGAGCGAAATCCCTGTTTAAATCTGAATTCGTTTCGAGGGAAATGCATAAAAAAAGTAAAAGGACGTATGGACGAAAGCATCCTCGTCTGCGTTTAGGGAGTTAGATACTGACTTTATTTAATGGTGCTTTTAATCTATGAAAGCCCAAAAAAACATCATCATACCGCTCTACATGAAATGATGGTAATAAACCTTAACATTTAATAGTTCCCCACTTCATGATGAAATGGAGAACTATTATTTTATTTTTGCTGCAACATTTTCTTTAACTCTTTTTTACTTTCTCTACTAACTAAAATGTATAAAATATCTCCAACCTTAATTTCTGTTTCCCCATATGGCGTAATGAGTTCATCTGTCCTAATAATTGCATTAATTAGGACATCTTTTGGGAAGTCTATGGCTGCTAGTCGCTTATTTGTAATGTTCGATTCTTCGCTTACTTCAAATTCAAGAATTTCGGCGTTTGCTTTACCAATTGAAACAAGTTCTAAAGAGTGAGGAGGTTCGATCTTAGTTGGACCAATAAGCCCAAGTTTTTCTGCAAAAATGGCAATAGTTGAACCTTGAACTAAGGCAGAAATTAATACAACGAAAAAGACGACATTAAAGAACAATTGACTATTCTCTAAACCAGCGAGCAACGGGAACGTTGCTAAAACAATCGGTACGGCACCTCTTAATCCAGCCCAAGAGAGGAAAATTCGTTCTTTTAGATCATAACCCATTTTCATTGTGGAAAGAAAAACGGCTACCGGTCGTGCAATTAATACCAAAGTAATCGATAGTAATAAACCCTTGATTATGACATCTAACGTGATTAATTGAGATGGGAATACTAGAAGACCTAAAATCGTAAACATTAAAATTTGCGCCATCCAAGCAAAGCCTTCGTTAAACCTAAAGATTGATTGACGATACGTCAAATCTGAGTTACCAATTACCAATGCTGCAACATATACTGCCAATAATCCACTCGCTCCAATAATATCCGTTAGACTATAGGTTAATAAAGCAAAGGCAAGAGCGAACACAGGATATAATCCACTTGAATCTAGGTTAATCTGGTTAATAGCAAAAGTCGCTAATCTTCCTAAGAGAATCCCTACTATTAAACCAATTCCCATTTGCCAAAAGAATGATCCAACAAGTAATAGATACGATGGACTTTCTGTGAGGATTAATTCAATGAAGAAAATTGTCAGAAACATTGCCATAGGATCGTTGGATCCTGATTCAGCTTCAAGTGTCGCACCTAACCTCGCCCGAATATTTTGACCTTTCAAAACAGCAAAAACCGCCGCTGCATCTGTCGAACCGACAATTGCACCAAACAAAAATCCTTCAAGCCACGAAACCCCTAATATTAATTTTGCAGCTAACGCAACTATAACTGTTGTTAAAATCACACCTAATGTAGCAAGAGAAAGTGCGGGTTTGGTCACGGATTTCACCGTTGACCATTTCGTCTGTAGTCCACCTTCAAAAAGAATGATAATTAAGGCAAATATACCGATCAATTGGGCCAATTGAGGATTATCAAAATGAATAAGACCTAAACCGTCACTACCTGTAAGCATTCCTACAAGAATAAAAAGAATAAGAGCTGGTACGCCCACACGTGATGAGAATTTTGTTGTTAGAACCCCTATGATTAAAAGGAGAGCACTTAATAGAATAAAATAATCGTTATAAGACTGATCAAACAAAATAGAGACTCCTTTCTTTTATAAATTCACATCTATTTTAATATGATGTTCTTCATTTTTATCTATACCAATATAGCGTAGCGTTTCAGCTGGAGTAGTATGATTATAAATCGACTTTAATAAGGAAATCGCAATTCCTTTTCGATATGCATGATAACCAAACGTTTTTCTAAGAGTGTGAGTTCCAATGTTTCCTGAGATTCCTACTTCCTTAGCAGCATTATTAATAATTCGATAAGCTTGCTGACGTGTGATCGGCTGGTTTTGCTTTTTAGATCTAAACAGAAAATCATCGAGTTGATATTCTAGATTAAATAAGTAATTGTTTAATGCTATTTTCACTTTTGTATTTAGATAATAAGCTTTCCTTTCAAAATTTTTATCATCCAAAATACAAAGAAATTCTTTGGGGTTTCCTTCATCCCATACATCCCCTACTTTGAGTTTTAGTAAATCGCTTACTCTTATTCCTGTATTAATCCCAAGTACAAAGAGAAGTAGGTCTCTATCTGATTTATCTTCTAATTTCTTTTTTATTTCATTTATCTTTTCGATATCTTTTATGGGGTCAACATATTCCAATGAAATTTTCTCCTTTCTAAAATGTTACTTAACATCGATTATATCATATAATAAGTAACTTTAAACTGTCAAAAGATTAGAAAGCATTGGATTCATAACTTCTTAACCTATTTCGTTTAAAACTATCAACTAAGAAGTCAAAATGTACTGGTAGCGATGCTAACTTTGTTCAATACAAAGTGCTATAACCGACCAATCTTCAATCTTCCTTAAAATACCGAGCCTGCAAATGTCACCAAATTTGAACTTTAAAACTCTGGCGCACATAAGGAAGTTGCCCCAATGGGGGGTAAACTATGTCCTATAGGTTGAAGTCTATTTGAACGAAATATTACGACCAAAGTAGGCTTCATACATCAGATTGTAAAAGAATTGTTCATACCCATACTACCAAGAAAGAACTTCCCCTATTAGTGAACCTAAAACAGAAGAAGCACCTGAACTGGAAATAGAAATAAAAAAGAAATAAAAAAGAAACAAAAGAGAATCCTAAAAAGAAAATGCCTAGCTTTTTTTCAACCCATCAATGCAACAACTTTTAGATCGAGAAAACAAATAAAAGCTCTCGTACGAGAGCTTTTTCATTTGACCTTATTCTGATCAACCCAATCGCTTAATTTTCCAGTGCCATTCTTCAACTCAAATAGCAACCATGAGACAAAATCACCCCATGTAAATTCTTCATATGGATTGTTTTGGCTAATAAATCTCATAATTTTTTTAAGTTCTACTAATCGCCTTTTATCTAATTTTGCTCGTATCGTTCTCTGGAGGTAACGATCTATGAAATTACTATTACGAATACTGGCATCTATGATAATGGCGGTTGCTCTTGATGGGGTTACATCTAAGGCAAAGGCTAATTGTTTGATGGATTCAAAGTCATGCTGCTGAAAGCGAATGGAAAGACGCCCCTTAACTCCTGATAGTTGATCTTTCTGTTTTGAGTCACGTTCCAGATCACCAACATATAAAGTACGACCTTGCAAAAAATCTCTTCGAAAATCCTTAGACAAATATTCGATTACTTTTTTCGATTCCAATCCTGATACCACGATAGCTTCCGCAACATCTTTCACTGGCTGATCAGTGATATAAGAAAGGGCATAAATAGCATCTTTTAAACTATGATGAATGGTTGGTTTGATCTCCATTTTTTTATCTGATCTCACTTTTCTTTTCTTCTTTTCTTCTATCTTCCCCATCGCTTTCAACCTCCATTTTTGAACTTTACGTCTGCGACACTGTCATTTTGTATTAGACTTAATTTCATTTATATGGAGTGGGGGAGAACCTTATGTATAAAATCTCTAAGTCTAGGACACAATGATTCTATAGATTAAATTGAGAGAGGAAGATGATTAAAAATGACTAAAGAGGAAGCTAAAAAAATTGCAGCTAATATTTTAAAAAGACGAGATCAACATTTTTCTGCAAAACAAAAACCTAAAAAGAAATCTGTTAAATAAAATAGCTTAAGCTAAAAAGACAACCGTTTAAGGTTGTCTCTTTTACTTGGTGTTGAATACAATTGATTTTGAAACTCGTTACTGATTAATTATCTTCCCTTTATAAAAAATAACTACATTTCTATAATCGTTCTTTAACAAAAGCACCCGTTAGTTGAGGAACTTATTAGGTTAATCCCTGTTAGAAATTTTTTCATTTATTTCTTCTAACTTCTTATCTATTTCATTTAACCTATTTTTCGTATCATTAAAATAGTGGAAGACTCTTGATATTAAATAAATCACCAATAAAAAAAATATAATGTTTAATATAGCTCCAAAAACATCCATACTCATCATCCCTTTTAATTATTTTTCTTTCACTAAACTGCCCTATAGTTGAAGAAGCGTCAGCCCTGTTTCGCTAACGCACCCGTTAGTTGAATAAGAAAATGAAGCTTTTATCACAGCTTCATTTCACCTTTAATTAGTTCACCTTATGGACTCTGCAATTTGAATGAAAGAATCCAAATCAATATTGTCTGGATTCGAACCAAAATGATATCCTAATTTATTTCCTGTAAATGCCAGAGAGTGAAAGTGCTTGTGTTGCTGTCTATAATAAGCCTTTTCTCCACTCTTCAGTGTATATACTTTATCGCTTGCATTAATAAACAAATCTAAGTCTATCTCAGGCATTACATAAAAAACAAAATCAAGAGTTGGATATTTATCAATTTTTCCTGGTCTCATAAAATGCAATTTCAAACGTCCTTCTTCATCAATGTTTCCGAACCGATGCGATGGTTCAAATGGTAACTTTTTTGGGAGGTTTACTTTTCCCCCATATTTTTCTTCAAATTCAACAATCGCTTTCTCTGCGGGAATATAGTCATTACCTTTTATAAATTCTTCAAGTTGTCTTTCTTCATGAGATTTTCCGTGGGCTTCATTCGAATTAATAACAATAGTAAAACTTAAAATAAGCATAATTATCACAAAACTAAACTTGTAAAATCTCATAAAAATCCCTCCATTTATACATTAGATTTAATATGTGCAATTTAACCTAATATATCCAATGGGAGAATGAACAGTATTGTACTAAACTGCCCGTTCGTATTATAAGGTCAGCCAGATAAGAAAATATTTCTGGTTGACCATTTGTTATATGGTTTTATTATAACGGTAGCCGGGGTAAAACGTAACTGCTCGTGGGACTTGATCCCGTCAACTAAACAGTTTGCCCCCTACTTGTAGAAACATGATTGAGGCTGGTTGGGACATAGATCTCGTATAACAAGCGAAGCTGTGATACTGCAAGAAGGATTAGGGGTACCGGTTAATATTAATATTTGGAGGGGATTGAGAATGAATCCAGTCATTGGTCTGGATGTGTCAAAAGGAGAAAGTCAGGTACAAGCATTCATAGATAAAGGGAAACCATACCGTAAGAGCTTTAAGGTATCACATATTAACGAAGGGCTTGAGTCCCTTGTACAATTCATTGAAGGTTTGACAGCTGAGACAGGGAAGAAACCTCCGGTTATTCTGGAAGCAACAGGACACTATCAAGCTCCTATTGTTCATTATCTTGAGGAACGGGGCTATCTCTTGATTGTTATTAACCCATTGATTTCTTACAAAGCCAAAAGTTCCAGCCTGCGAAAGGTTAAGACGGACGCAGCCGATGCTTATCTTCTGTGTGAACTGTACTATAAAGAGGAACTTGAACCCTATAAAAAGCGCGGTGTTCAACTCCTAAACTTACGTAATCTTACGAGACAACATGAGAATATTACTGGTACTTTAATTCAGACAAAGTTACAATTTCAAGCGATTCTAGATCAGGTATTCCCTGAATTTAGAGGAGTGTTTGGAGATTTATATTCCGTTGTGTCCCTGCTAACTTTAAAGGAATTTCCCTCGTCTGAAGATATTCTAAATGCCAGTGATGAGGTCTTGACCGAAAAGATCCACGGGAATTGTAAGAGTCGCTTTTAATGGCAAGCTATGATCTCAAACTTGTCCAGAGTGGCTCTAAAATATGACATAGCTGGCTCTATCTCATGGCTGTAGTCACTCCTCCTTTCTAACTTAGATAACTATATTCTACATGTTTCTCGTATCTCCTTTTTAATTCGCCAAAAAAAAGCACCAATTTTGAAATATTAATTGGCGCTTAAGATGTTTTCTTCTTTTGTACGAAATCAACTAATTGATTTATTTGCCCTTGAGTAACTTCATTTTGTTTTGCAATCACCATTGTTAATCCTGAGATCGATTGCTGCAGTTCTTTAATTACTGGTTCTAACCGGATGAGTAAATAGGAGGCAACAGCAATTGGGAAACCAACGTTTGAAATAAGCATGATAAATTCGTCCATTTAATATTTCTCCTTTCGTAAGTTTATTTTAAAGAAGCAGCCAAAAAATATGGCTGCATTCGATTTAAATATCTATTTTAGTTGTAGCTCTGGATACAATACGAGCACTTTCCTTCTCGTTAACATGAATTCCAACAACATTTTTATCTGCAATTAAGTCCATTACCGCTACAACCTCAGCTGCTGTTAGACCCTCTTTAGGATTTGGTACCCGATAGGTCCTTACTGCTTTCGTAGCGTCTCGAAACTTCATTTCTAGATTTTTCTCCATTCTTTATCCCTCCATTCAATATTTTTATGAAATAGGCATTGTTGAAACTTTATAAGTACCAGACAGATCCCATGCTGATAACGCTGCTAAAGCTTCTCCAATCTCTTTAATGTCATCATCGGTTGCATAGGGGTAAATAGGATACGTAACATCTTTAAGTAATGGCTTTCCAAAAATATCTTCACCCGTATAAAAACGAACAATTAATCTAACTTGCATCATTTGTCCTCCTTTCATTTTTTATTTCAAATGCAAAAAGGGTAGCCACGGCCGGTGGACTACCCCCATTTTGCTATATATTAAAAATAGCCGGATGGATGTCCCACCGGCTGATTTAAATGTACTATTTAATTTTAAGGAAAACAAGAGTTTTTGAAAATATTACCATTGATAATATGATATCTATTTAATAATAGACTCTGTTAAATCTTTGGTAGAGACATTTAATCTAGCTTAAAAAAAGATTTCCGGCTCTTACAAGGCTTCACTAAAAACTTTTGGATTTACAATATGATCGGGTTTCTCCTTATTTAAAGCTTGTAGTAAATGGTCTGCTGCCATATCAGCCATTTTTAACCTCGTTTTTCGGCTCGCACTTCCGATATGAGGTGTTGCGACTAAGTTTGGCAAAGTAAGAAGAGGGTGATTTAAAGAAATCGGCTCTTCTTCAAATACATCTAAACCCGCAGCATAAATTTCATTTTCTTTTAATGCCTTATATAGGGCCTTTTCGTTTACAATGCCGCCTCTTGACGTATTAATTAGAATTGCGGATTTTTTCATCATCTCTAGCTCTGGCCCGGAAATTAAATTGTGCGTTTCTGGGCTATAAGGGGTTAAAACGACGACATAATCAGATTCTTTTAAAAGGGTCTCTTTATCTGTATAAGTAATGCCTAACTCTTTTTCTGTTTCATTTTTCTGGCTTCGATTGTAATAAAGAACGTTCATACCAAAACCGTTTGCTCTTCTAGCCATTGCTTTACCAATTCTTCCGAGTCCGATAATTCCTATTGTGGCTCCAAAAATATCTTGCCCAGTTAGCTGCATCGGAGACCAAGTCTTCCACTTTCCTTCTCGTAAATAATCAGAAGCTTCCACTAGCCTTCTCGCTGTTGCCATAAGTAAAGCAAAAGTTATGTCTGCTGTAGTCTCTGTTAATACATCAGGGGTATTACTTACAATAATCCCTTTGTTTGTTGCTGCTTCAACATCAATATTATTGTAGCCAACAGCCATGTTGCTGATGACTTTTAAGTTGTTCGCTTTATTAAGCAATTCTTCATCGAGGCTTTCTGTTAATAAGCAATATAGGCCATCCACCTCTGTAATTTCTTTTTCCAGCACGTCACGAGGTACAGGGACATCTTCTTTATCCCACATCCTCACTTCACAAGATTGTTTAATTTTTTCTACAGCTTCGCTAGGTAGTTTACGTGTTATATAAACTTTAGGTTTCAAACTCCTTCACACCCTTTTTTTCTTAACATTTCATCTACCCATGTACGGTCGATTGTCCGAGCTTCGATTTGTTCCATCTGATTTTTTTCCATTTCCATTGTTATGCGAACCTTATCGGCAATGGGACCTACATGATCAAATGGAACGATCACAATCCCATCCATATCTGCGACAACGAGGTCACCTGGGTTTACAACCACTCCACCAAGTTGGATCGGAACATTAATTTCTCCTGGCCCATCCTTATATGGTCCTCGGTGAATAACTCCTTTAGCATACATCGGATAATTCATTTCTCTAATTTCTTTAGAGTCACGAATTGCGCCATTGATAACAAATCCTTCAATTCCATTCTTTCTCGCAATTCTAACCATAATTTCTCCCATAATCGCGTTCGTTAATTCGCCCCCTGCATCCACAACGATTACATCCCCAGGCTGAGCCATATCAATTGCTTTATGTACCATTAAATTATCGCCAGGCCTTGTTTTCACTGTAAATGCTGAGCCAACCATTGTACCATGAGTATGTATTGGACGGAGCGATGCATCTACCCCATTTATACGGTTCATGTTATCAGAAATATTAGGAGTTACAAACTCTCTATATTCATCAATCATTTCATTTGACACTCTATTTTCTAATGGTAAAATTCGAAATCCTACATTCGTCATTAAGTTCCGTCTCCTTTAAATCACTTCTAAAACCGATTTCTAAAACCGGTTTTAGAAGTTATAAATTTTTTTTACTTATATTGAATGTACGCTACTTTTAATTCTGTATAGAAGTCTTTGTTCGTTCCTCCAATTGAGTAAGCTCCTACACCAGAATTTTTCACTCCACCAAATGGCATGTGTCCTTCACTTACAGTTCCGTTGTTAATATGCACCATACCAGACTCAATGTCTTCCATATAACGGTACCCAAGGTTCATATCATCAGTAAATACAGATGCAGTTAATCCATACTCAGTATTATTACTTACTTCGATCGCTTCTTCGAATGAAGATACTCTAATGACGATTAGTACTGGGCCAAAAATTTCTTCTTTAGCTACTTTCATATCACCAGTTACACCAGATATTACAGTTGGTTCAAAATAATAACCATTTTCATATTTTCCTTCTTTTAGGCTACGTCCACCTATAAGGATGGTTGCTCCTTCTTCTTTAGCTGTTTCCATGTAGCCTTCTAGTTCCTGACGAGCACCTTCACTAATTACTGGTCCAATTGTCGTGCCTTCTTCCATTCCATTTCCTACTTTATAAGCTTTAACTTTTTCAACGATGAGCTTTTCAAGTTCATCAGCATGCTTGTCAAGTACAATGAGACGGCCTATTGCTGTACAGCGCTGACCTGCATTACCATAACATCCAGCAACGATTTGTGTTGCAGCCCCTTCTAAATCTCCATATTCTGCAACAACCGCTGGGTTATTCCCGCCAAGCTCTAACTGAACTTTTGTAAAGTTTTTCGCAGCCGTTTCATAAATTTTACGTCCAACTTGAGTTGAACCAGTAAATGAAACTCCTTTTACTAGAGGATGACCGACTAAAGCTTCTCCTACTTTTCTTCCTCTTCCCATCACTAAGCTCACAGTTCCTGCTGGGAATCCTGCCTCTTCTAAAAGTTGAGTAATAATTAAAGAAGTTAGTGGTGTATCAGTTGCTGGCTTTAAAACCACAGTACAACCACACACTAATGCAGGCATCACTTTTCTCAATGGTGTTAATACCGGGAAGTTCCATGGTGTAATTGCTGCAACGACTCCAATAGGAACTCGAACAGACATGTTAATGACTCCTCTACGGTCACTTGGCAATGTCGTGCCATCAAGACGAACAGCTTCCCCTGCTACAAAGCGCATTTCACTTACTCCGCGAGTTACTTCAGTCACTGCCTCTTGTAAAGGTTTACCTTGCTCCTTACATAATGCTTCTCCTAGACGCTCTTTATTTTGATCTAATAAGTCAATAAAGCGATATACATATGTTGCTCTTTCAGATGCTGGAACTTTTCTCCAACTCAAGAACGCTTCATTTGCACTTTTTACAGCACGGTCTACATCCTCTTCAGTTGATAACGGAAACTTTCCTACTACCTCATTTGTATCCGCTGGGTTTGTTACTTCATATACTTCTTTTGTTTCTTCCCATTCACCATTAATAAAATTTTTGAATACGTCTGTTTTTGTAATTGTCATTGATTTCCACTCCTCTTTAAAATTTTTTTATAATGATTTTCTTACAATTTCTTTCAAGTCTTCTAAAGATGGTTTTCTAGGATTCACCAGAACATTATCGCTACCAATTGCACCTTCAGCGATATAATCTAGGTCATCTTCTTTAACATCAAATACACTTAATCCTACTGGAATACCTGCATCTTTATTTAACTTCTTAACAGCTTCAACAGCCAGGGATGCAGCATCGTATAGGGATAACCCATCAGTATTTTCACCGAAAATCTCTGCAATTTCTTTAAACTTTTCAGGGTTTCCGATTAAATTAAATTCCATCACTTGTGGAAGTAAGATAGCGTTTGCAATCCCGTGTGGAACATTGTACTTTCCTCCTAATGGCATACATAAGGCGTGAGCCAAACCTAACCGTGTAGAGTTAAATGCTGTAGCTGCAATTGTACTGCCTAGTAACATATCATAACGTGCCTCTAGATTATCTCCTTGATGAACCGCTTTACGAAGGTTTTTTGAAATTAAACGCATACTTTCTCTAGAAAGTGCCTCTGAAATTGGCTGTGTCGCTTTATTAACAAAAGATTCTAGTGCATGAGTCAGTGCATCAATACCAGTAGAAGCAGTCATAGGAGCAGGTAGAGACAATGTAAGCGTTGGGTCGCATAATGCAATCGTCGGTGCTACCGTACTACCGCCAATACCAAACTTTCTATTATTCTCTTTATCCGAAATAACTGTCCAGATCGTTACTTCACTACCCGTACCTGATGTCGTAGGAATACAAATAGTCGGTGCGCTCGGGTTAGGAACTTTATTTAAACCAGCATAATCGATGATATCTCCATCGTTTGCTACCATAACAGCCACAGCCTTTGCTGCATCAAGTGCACTTCCACCTCCGACTCCGATGATTAAATCGGCATCAAAGTCCTTTGCTTTTTCAGTAGCCTTGCGAATCGTTTTTACATCCGGTTCTCTTTCAATGTCCCAAAATGTTTCATAAGTTAAAGAAGAACCTAATTGCTCGGTCACTTTGTCTAAAATCCCTGCTTCTTTTACACCAGGGTCAGTAATTACAAATACTCTCATACCATTTAAATGAGTAACTTTTTCAGTTAGCTGCTCGATTGAGTAATTTCCAAATACTATTTCTGTAGGTAGTTCATAGCTAAATACTCGACTTAACAAATTCATCCGAATCTCTCCTGTTTTGAGTTAGTTTTGAGTTACTTTTTGATAATCTTCAATATTAACTCTTGCTTCTTTTCCTACAAGCTTAATTGACTCGTACACTTCCTTTCCAAGGTTAATGCCTCTTGATAAGCGCTCTTTTTCAGTATTAAATTCAATCTCTCCAGGTAAGAAGATTTCTTCTACGCCTTCTGCTTTTGGAGAAGTCTTAATTTCGTCAATCATCTGATCGACTCGATTCTTAAAGCTCTCTGCAGGCATAAATCGATTAACATCGATTAATTGAAAGAAATGACCGACGTTTTGTGATTTATCAAAATCACCATAAATATTGTTAATATGTGGTCCAAAGCCAGCGCCAGTTAAAACGCCACTCATGATGTCCACCATTAAGGAAATCGCGTATCCTTTTGGACCTGCAAAAGGAAGAACCGTTCCTTCTAGTGCTTCTTTTGCGTTTGTTGTTGAGCGGCCTTTACTATCAATTGCCCATCCTTCAGGGATATCATCTCCTCTTTGCTCTGCCGAAATGATTTTCCCGCGTGCGACAACACTAGTTGCCATATCAAAGATGATCGGCTCATGCTTCCCTGCTGGAACACCGAAAGCAAATGGATTTGTCCCTAAGTATGGCTTAATGCCACCAAAAGGGGCCATTGTCGAGGGAGCGTTAGACATTGCATAAGCGATTAAATCATGTTTTACAGCTTGTTGGATGAAATATGCTCCTATTCCAAAGTGGGAGGAACGTTTAACACCTATATAGACAGCACCATTTTTCTTCGCTTTTTCTATACCTAGTTCAATCGTCTTTTTGCCAACGATTTGTCCCATACCGTCATCCCCGTCAATTAAGAGCGTACTATCGCTTTCTTCAATAACTTTCACATCAGGATTTGGCGTAACAGCGCCAGATCGAATTCTTTGAACGTATATCGGAAGACGTGTTACCCCATGGGAATCTACCCCCCGTAAGTTAGCAGAAACTAAACTCTCGGCAACAATATCTCCATTTTCTTTCTTTAAACCAACTGCTTGTAAAACATCACTAACATACGACTCTAAATAATTTGCTTGAAATTCCATCTTCTAACCTTCCTCCCTACCTAAATGCAAAACATATAGTCTTCTATTCTAGAAAAACCTATAGGAAATGCTCATTTATGTCTTCACATGTTAGTTAATTAAAAATAATGAAAGCTGCGGGACAAACACAATGATTAGTAAAGCAAGAACCATTACTAGGAAAAACGGTATAATAGCTCTGGATAATGATTCGATCGATACTCCCGAAATTCCTGACGCAACAAAAAGATTTACTCCGAGTGGAGGTGTAATGAATCCAATTGCTAAACCAACTATCATAAACATACCGAAATGGATAGGGTCATAACCTAAATTAACTCCTATCGGTAAAAGAATTGGCGTAAGAATAATAATTGCTGCGATTGTTTCCATAAAACAACCGACAATAAGAAGTAGTAACATAATTAAGAGGATGATAATAATTTGGTTTTCTGATAATGCAAGAAGTCCATCTGCGATCCTTGCAGGTATTTGTTCTAAATTCAATATACGACCAAAGCCAGTTGCTGACCCTACAATAATCAAAACAGTCGCCGTCGTTAACGATGCATCTGCTAGCACTTTCGGCATTTCTGTAATCTTTAGTTCACGGTAAATAAATATCCCAGCAATTACTCCATAAACAACCGCAATAACCGCTGCTTCTGTAGGAGTAAAAACTCCCCCGTAAATCCCGCCTAAAATAATGACCGGAATTAATAAGGCCCATTTTGCTTCCCAAACTTCTTTTGCAATGTTTGAAAGGCTAATCTTTGTGCCCGTTCCTTTGTAACCTTTTTTCTTTGAGTAATAATAGGCATAAATAATTAACACTAAGCCAACTAGAATTCCAGGAAGGATCCCTGCGATAAACATACTTCCAATTGACACACTGCCTGTGACACCGTAAATGACCATTGGGATACTTGGTGGAATAATAACACCGATAGAACCCGCCGAAGCAACAACAGCCGTTGAAAACTTTATATCATACCCTTGGCGGACCATTGCCGGAATCATAATTCCTCCAACTGCTGCTACAGTTGCTGGTCCTGAACCAGAGATCGCTGCAAAAAACATACATGTAATAATCGTTGCAATCGCAAAACCTCCAGTTACATTACCTACAATAGAGTTTGCTACTCTAAACAGACGATCTGATATTCCACCTTTCCCCATGATCTCACCTGCAAGGATAAAGAAAGGGACGGCCATAAGCGGGAATGAGTCTACAGATGTTACTAACCCCTGTACTAAAAAGTCTAACGGGATGATACCAGAATATAGAATTGTAAATAGAGTGGCTAACCCGATTGCGATACCAATCGGTACACTCATTAACAAAAACAAAGCGAGGCTTCCAAAAAGGACTAAAGAAGTCATTTTCCTTCTCCTTTGCTATCAGGTTCTTGTGATCCTTCGAGAATTAATTCTTGTTCCGTTTTCACTTTATAATTCCCGTCTCCAAATAACGTTTTAAATTGTTTCACCAGTTGTTGAAGAAGTCGAATAGCTGTTAAACCCATTCCTACTGGCGTGGCCAAATATATAAACCCCATCGGAATATTTACTGACGTAGCTGTTTGCCCGAATTGTAATAGTCTTTGTGAAAGATCATAACCGTATATGACCACGAAAATGGCAAACCCCAAAAACAAAATATTAGCCATAATTCCTAATAGAACCTTCGCTTTGTCTTTAAGCAACAGTAAAACAACATCCACTTTAATATGACGCTGTCTTTTTACACCATAACTAATTCCTATATATACCAGCCAAATGAAACAATATCTTGCAAGCTCTTCAGACCAAGGTAATGATGAACTCATGATATACCTCATAAAAACTTGCATACCAATTAAAGTAACCATGACAATTGATAATACGACTAATAGAAACTCTTCTATATAATCATCCACCCATTTAAATACTTTCATATGGAAAACCTCTCTTTTAATTAAATTTCATTCTTCTAAAAGTGCAAAAAAATAATTAGAAGACTCTCCAAAACTTAATTTTCACTTATAATCTTTTAAATGAAGTGGAGACTAATAAAAGAATGAAACCATTAGTTAGCGGGGTTAAAAGTTTCACCCACCGCCAAATGCATGCCATAAGAAAATATAAGGGAGGGGGAACATACCCGCCCCTCACCGCTACTTTTCATTTACAGCTTCTATTACTCTTTTATAGAAGTCATCACCAAACTCATTTTCAAAATTCTTATAAACTTCTTTTGTCTCTTCAATAAAGGGATCAAGGTTTGGTTCAGTTATAGTAACTCCCTCTTCTTTTACTTTCTCAATATACTCTTCCTCTTGCTCCTGACTTAAATTTCTTTCATAATCTCTTGCTTCTTTGGAAGCTTCCACAATTGCATCTTGAATTTCTGGTGATAAACTTGCCCATTTTTGTTCACTAATTGCTAACAGCATTGGAGAATACATGTGACGAGTTAAAGCAAGGTGATCTTGGATTTCATAAAATCCTGATGTATAGAATAATGAAACCGGGTTTTCTTGCCCATCAACAGTACCTTGTTGAAGACCCGTATATAGTTCACCAAAAGACATTGGCGTTGGGTTTGCGCCGAAAGCTCTAAAAATAGCTAACGATACTGGGCTTTCAGGAGTACGGATAGCTAAACCTCTTAAATCACTAACATCATTAATTTCACCTTGAGAATTTGAAACATGTCTGAAACCGTTATCAAAATAGCCTAAAATACGAATCCCGCTTTTTTCTGGAAGATGTTCAACCATTTCCGAACCAATTTCACCATCTAAAACAGAATAAGCTGTATCACGATCCGTAAAGACATAAGGTAAATTTACAACTTGTAACTTCGGAGCTAATGTAGTGACTGGCTCAACACCAACCATTCCCATCTCAATTGTACCGATTCCCATGCCATCAACGATTTCTCTATCATGACCTAATTGGCCGTCTGAATGAATTTCAACGGTTACTTTACCATCTGTTTTTTCCTCAATAAGCTCTTTAAACTTTTCTGATCCTGCATGGTACAGTGAGTTAGTTGCAGTTCCGTGAGCTAAACGTAAAACAACATCCGCAGCTGGATCTCCTTGTACAACTTCACCATCACCGTTACCATCTTTATTACCTTCTTCTGTAGACGCACTTTGAGAACAAGCTGCAAGCACCAGTAAAATGAACAATCCAAACAGTAGTAATGCTATTTTCGACCTTTGCATATTAGTGCCTCCTAGTGTAAAGTTCATAATAAGTATTATTTCTTTGGGCTTGTTTCAGGAGGTTTTAGCGAGCATCCTGTACAAGCTTTTTTTACATAAAACAAACTGAAAGCATACAACAGTTTCTTTACCACCTCCTAAAATTAATTAAGTGAACTGAAAACATACAACAGTTTCTTTACCACCTCCTCTAATTAGTCAAGTTGTTTTGGTGGTAAACATGAGCTACGAATCTTCAACTCTGGTTCAAGTTGTGCAATGACCGGCTTTCTTTCCTTCTTCTCTTCCATTCTCATAAATAATAACGTAATCGCTTTAACCCCCATTTCATAAGCTGGCTGAGAAACTGTACTTAACGGTGGGTCCAATAGCGGAACCCATGGATAGTCATCGTACCCAAACACAGAAACATCTTCAGGAATCTTCATTCCAAGCTTCCTTGTCCCAGTTAAAACTTCTAGGTTTAATATTGTATTAGTAGAAAATATAGCTGTTGCTCTATCTTCCAATTTCAATACCTCTTGCGTTGCTTTGATACCACTTTCACTTTTATGTTCACAAATTTTAATGAGATCCTTATCAATAGGAATGTTATTTTCTTTTAGTGCCTGTTTATAACCTTCTAAACGATCAATTCGAGGACTTCTATTTTCTAGCGGGTATAGTAAAATCGCTATCCGCTTATGCCCTTGGTCTATTAAATATTCTGTACTTTTTTTCGCCCCCGATATATTATTCACAATAACTGTATCCGCTTTCAAATCTTCACTAAGACGGTCTAGGAATACAAATGGATAACTTTCTTTTATTAAATCATCAAACAACTCTAGGTTTTTCCCAGCCGTGTTAATAATCATTCCATCTACTTGTTTATTTTTTAAGTTTAAAATATTTGAAGCTTCAATACTTGGATCTTCGCTTGAGCTACTTACCATTAATTCATATTCGTTTCGCATGCACTCGCTTTGAACACCTTTTAAGACCCCTGACCAAAATGGGTTTGAGATATCCGACAAAATGATTCCGATCGTTTTTGTCGTCTTTTTCTTTAAGCTTTGTGCAAGAGAGTTCGGTGTGTAGTTTAACTCGTCCATGGCCTTCAATATTTTGTTTTTCATTTGATCACTCATATATTCAAAGTTCTCATTTAACACTCTAGATACCGAACTTTTTGAGACACCGGCTCGCTCAGCTACATCTTTAATCGTCGCCATAATCTTCACCCTTCACTCTTCAGGTCTGTTTCTAAAACCGGTTTCTGAAATCGGTTTTAGAAATCGCTTACACCAATAGTAACACAAGTCTGAAAATTTTCAATAATAAATATTAAAATTCTTATATTTGTTAAAAATATACCGGTATACATGGATTTCGGTTAGTCAGGTGGATTATTTTTATAATAATTATCTAGATCATCCCGAGCTCCAGAACCTCGCTATGAAGTCCTTTTACTTCTTTAAGCATTGTTTTCATTTTCCATTTGGGGTTAACTGCTTTCTCTGGGTGCTGGAACTCGAGTTGAACAGGATACGCTATTTTTTCCTGAGAGGTTAGAATTAAGTTATCCACCCCATGGAAGTGTTGATCAATGGCTGTAAGAATCCACCGATCCATTCTTGCTACAAGAACAATTCTACAGTAATCCGTTCATCCTCCCTTTCAGAAGGTTTTTGATAAAAAACTTCTAATAAATAGTACTGGAGGTGATTCTGTTGGATAAATTTTATGACCAACAACTAAACGATGATGAATTAGGAAGAAACAATTGATGATTTGGAACGTATGAATGCATTGTATTATTTATCTCCGCTTCTGAAATCAGCACTGCAGGAAGTGACTAGAGTAGAGCTCGAAAAGATTAATGGCTATGTTGATCCAAATATATCATCATTTAAAATATGTGCTCTACGCTTGAAAGTGAGCGAATTAAATTTCAAGGAATTAATCTGTGAAGCTCAGAAAGATTTAGAGAATTTATTACGTATCACTACATAAAATAAATTCCCCATTTCCAATTTTAAACTTAAATTTTATAAAAGCAGGTGTACATATATATCAGGTTCGGTTGATAGTTTTTCATCAAATGTATATTTATCCATAGATAAAAACTGCACCTCCAATTGTTAGTGGTATCTAACAATTGGGGCGCAGTTCAATTTCTAAGCGTTTTTTGATGTAGCTTTTTACTATATTTCTTCAACTAACGTACCCCGTTAGTTTAATAAAAAATATAATTAATTGAGGAACTTATTTTCTTTGTAGAATTAGACTCTCTTCATAATCTTCCCATTCACCAATAATGAACTTTATTTCTTCTTTCTTATCTAAATACTTACATCCATAGGACTACCTTCTCTCACTATGAAATACTTTTGAATTTTTTAATGAAAATGTTCCACCCAAGTAACTATCTTTATCACCGATTGAGTAATGTAAAGAAGAGAGGTTTTTTAATTTAACATTGCTGCCCTTATACCTAATTTTGTGTTGTATTCTATTTCTATCCCAACTAGATACATTTTGTGTACAACAAGCCAATTTTGATTTTCCCCTTTAAAAGTTATTGATTCTTGTCGTCCAAAAAATTTGTTTCATCCGCACTTGTATATGTAGCACCTAAAAATAAAACCACTATAAATACAAATAATAAATTTAATTTCGTATTCATAAGAAACTTCTCCTATTTTAGGCTTTATTTTTTAGAATAATCAATAGAGAAATATTCTTACATTTTTTTATGACTTCAACAGGAAAAGGCGAATACCCCTATTAAGCATTCGCTACCCGTTAACTCAACAAATTATAAAGGTTCTCTATTTATGGCCTTCCAGTGCTCTGGCAATTTGTTAGTCTCTAAGTGTTTATAGTTTATCTTCTTGACGGTAGGTCCCGCAGACACTTCAAAAGTAATACGGTCCTTTCAGACAGTAATATGCGGTCCAACTGTTGGGGTTACATCCAGTGTAATTTGCAAGATAAAACCGCGAAATCCGTTCATCCGTTGTGACTCTATCACATCAACGAAATAAGGATAAACCGTCGGACATTCTGTTAATATTTGTTTGTAATAATTACAAACAGCATCATCAATATGAGGATTCAAGAAATTTATTAGCATATCCTGCATCCTAAGCTCTGGCGAGTCTCCTTGTTCACTTAAAACAGGATATTCTTTAGGTTGTACGTGAACTTCAAATGACCCAAAGGTAAAAAAGGATATGGTAAATAGCAGTAGACCCAATGTTTTCATAATAAATTCACCTCTTTTCTAATTTTCCCCAAATAGAAAAGAGTTATCAATCCTGCTTATTGAAGTAACCTGCCCTTTAGTTTAAGTTTATATTTTCACAAACTACGAGGTTTTCTATGAATCCAGTGTACAAGTAACTACTAAATTATGTAAGTCCTTTTTTAACGAGGAACCCCCCTCTAGATAAATCCAAAGGGGCAAAATGGTTTAACTTTTTATAAACGGTCCCACTTTTGTTTAAAGCTACATTAAATTTATTTCTCAGAATCATTCTTTGGTACATCCAACTACACTTTAAATAATTCTATAGCCATTCCAATTGATTAACACAATGTGTACCATGATTCCAACTGCAACAAGCTTCAATGGATTTCTAAAGAGAATAAAGATAATCGTACGGGCCAGATTCCATGCACAGATAAATAGCACGAGTGATAGCACACATGATACTACAAATGAAATGAACACATTCATCATTCCCCCTTCTTATAGATTTTCATAGGCTTCACTTCGGATCGCTCGATCCGTTCCAGATAGCTTGCTAGAAATTGTTCCGTAATCTTTTGCGGATAATAGCCAATACGATCTTTAATTATATTTTCAATCGCCCACACTTTACGAGTAGCTTGTTCATATTCCTTGTAGGAGACTTGGTCATATTCATTCATATCATTACCTTCAGCAGCTGCTTTATTAACGTTAATTCTCATGTGATAAACCATAGAACGGTGTTCTCGTGCGTAGCGTAATAAATACAACAATTCAATGGTTTCTAGGGTCAGCAATTCTCGTGTGCTCTTAAACAGCATGGACTCTTCAGGATAGGCTTCAATACGATTTGATACTCTTTTACCATCTTCATTTATATATTTCTCTGATAGCACTAACTCACAATAAGAACAATAAGAACCTTCTATTTCTGAACCGCAATACGCACATGTTTTCATGATATAACCTCCAATGAGTGGAATTTAGGGAGATAGGCTGCAAAAGCAGCCTATCTATTTCGTATTGAATGTAATCCCTTGAATATGGTCACATGCTTTTTGAGCTTGTTGACTAGCTTTCACAATCAAGGTTGGATCATCTTTTAATTGTTTCATCCATGAATTAATATAAGAAACATTATTTTCAATCGTCTGATTGACGATGCCAGTCACTCCACATAGCATAGAAGCTCCTAACTCGGCTACTAGTTCTTCTTTGCTGTACGATTCACTACCAAACCCATTATGTTTGATAATTCCTTCTCGCTTCAATCGGCTGGAGTGTCCTGTACTATGAATCATTTCATGATAGAAAACGGAGTAATAGTCGTGGATCTGTTCAAAATCCTCTTTCGGTGGGACGTTGATATGATCTTCAAATGGCTTGTACCAAGCTCCTCCTGAACGAAAACTATACGTAGGACTATTCATATATTCCCTGATGATCTTTTCGGCTTCTTCGATTGGATCATGCTCAAAGGTTTCTAGCTCTCGTTTCGGGTTGATCCCCTCTGTCTGTTCGCCTACTTTAAATACCTTGTAATAACGTAACATAGGAACCTTTTTTAATTGGTCTGAATCTTCTTCTTCGACCTCAAGCATTTTCCAAAAGACAACGATTTGACTTTTCGCTCCCTTTTTCACTTTTCCTCCTGCTTCTTGAATTTGCTTAAATGTCGCATATTCACCGCCATCTAAAAGAAAGGTATTAATCCCACGATAAGGCTTTTGTGTTTTCCAATTAACCGCTAATCCGTTTTTAAAAGGTTGTCTCCAGGGAATCGTACCTTCTTTCAGTTTTTCAATGATTTGGTCTGTGATCATTTCATAGATTTTTTTACTCATCCTTGAACAGTCCTTTCACTTTTTATTTTTGGGTTTGTCCCCCGAAAGGTGATGGTCCCAAAGGGGAGGATTTTTCCCGTTTGCTGAGGAGAATAAAAACCCTTGCGAAAAACTGTCCATAAAACATGGAATACCGAAACGTAGTGAAGGATATGCCGTGAAAGTTTATTGACTGATTACAGCCATCCGATTGAACCAGTTGTGCCATCTTTTTGATCCGCCTCGGACATGAATTTGATCCAATTAAGACATGACTGACCCACCCTCCTATATAATGAAGGAGCACATTTGTGCAAATTTATTATATAGGAGGTTTTTTTGTGGTTAAGTATCGAGAAATCTTAAGGCTTCATGCGCAGGAAGTCACACAAAGGGGGATAGCTTCGAGCTGTGGCCATTCTAGAAACACAATTAGAGAAGTAATTCGGCGAGCGGAAGAGAAGAACATTCAGTGGCCAATAGAAAAGGACATGACAGATCAAGACCTACAAATGATTTTATTCCCTGAGAAAAAGGTGCCGTCAGACCATCGTCGAAAGCCTGATGGCGAGTATATTCATAAGGAATTGGCTAAAACTGGGGTAACACTCTCCCTTTTATGGGACGAGTACTCTTTACAGTGCAGGGCAAACGATGAAATTCCGTACAGTTATCGTCAGTTTTGTAGATTTTACAACGACTATGCAAGGAAAACCAAAGCAACAATGCGCATCAAAAGAAAGCCTGGGGAACAAATGGAAGTGGACTGGGCAGGTCAAACTATGCATATCACGAACAATCTAACAGGAGAAGAAGCTCCTGTTTATATTTTTGTTTCTGCATTGCCATGTAGTCAATATGCGTATGTAGAAGGATTCTTATCCATGGATGTAGAGAGTTGGATTACAGCCCATATTCATGCTTTTGAATTTTATGGGGGAGTCACGAGGATTATTGTTCCCGATAACTTAAAGACAGGAGTGACAAAGTCTTCCCGTACCGATCCTATTATTAATCAAAGCTATCAGGAAATGGCTGAGTTTTACCAGACTACTATTATCCCAGCACGTGTACGTCATCCCAAGGACAAACCAAGTGTAGAAGGTAATGTTGGTCATATCTCAACTTGGATCATCGCTTCTCTTCGCAATGAAAAGTTCTTTTCTTTGATTGAACTAAACAAAGCGATAAAAGAAAAACTAGATGTAGTGAATACAAAACCTTTCCAAAAGAGAAAAGGGAATAGGCAGGAAGCATTTTTAGAGGAAGAAAGATTTGCATTGATTCCCCTGCCTCATTCACCTTATGAGATCGCAAGCTGGGCAAAGACCGTTGTCCAGCCTGACTATCATATAAAAGTGGATCATAACTATTACTCTGTTCCCTATGATTATATCAAATATGTGGTAGACGTTCGAGTAACGAGGAATATCATTGAAGTATTTTATAAGAATATACGAATTGCTTCGCATAAAAGATCAAATAAGTCAGGTGGAGATTTCAGTACTATTCCTGATCATATGCCTAGAGACCATAGAAAGTATGCATCATTTGATAAGGAATTTATATTAGAGTGGGGTGCTACAACTGGCCCTGCCACCTTATTAACCATTGAAAGAATCTTAGAATCTTATCCGACTGAAAAGCAGGGCCTGAAATCTGCCTATGCATTAATGAAACTAGCAGATAAATACTCTATCGAACGCATAGAGAAGGCATGTGAAAGAGTGTTGTCCTATACGCCAAGACCCAAACTAAAAAGCATTCAAACCATCCTAAAAACAGGACATGACAAATTACCAGTAGAGGATACAAGCAAACAGTTGAGCACACAAAAAAATGATAACGTTTACGGGTTTACTCGTGGCGCTGATTATTACGGAGGGAATAATAATGACAATTGATAACACTTTAACAAAATTAAATGAAATG
This sequence comes from Alkalihalophilus pseudofirmus OF4, assembly GCF_000005825.2. GTDB lineage: Bacteria > Bacillota > Bacilli > Bacillales > Bacillaceae_D > Alkalihalophilus > Alkalihalophilus pseudofirmus. Next base: position 1,149 of record NC_013793.1, on the reverse strand, counting down.
AGAATGACTGCAATGGCAGAAACATTAAGAGAACAATTGAGAAATTCAGAATACCAAGAACTATCTTTCGAGGAACGATTTGGGTTACTCGTTGATATCGAATGGTCCAGAAGACAAAACAATAAACTTGATCGCCTGATCAAGTCGGCTGAATTACGTGATACACAGGCATGTATCGAGGATATTGAATATCATCCGGATAGAAAGCTTGATAAAGCGCAAATTTTACGATTAGCAACCTGTAATTATATTGAAGAACATCACAATATTATATTAATGGGTGCTTCTGGAAATGGAAAAACCTATTTATCTTGTGCATTTGGCATAGCTGCATGTCGTCAGTTGTATAAAGTGAAATATATTCGATTACCAGACCTCTTGGATGAATTAGCAATCGCAAGAGGAGAAGGAACTTATAGAAAGGTGATGAAAAAATACAAGAATGTAAACCTACTCATCTTAGATGAGTGGCTATTAACTCCGTTAAAAGAGACTGAGGCAAGAGATCTTCTTGAAATCGTAGAAGCACGCCACCAGCAAGGATCAACTATCTTTTGTTCTCAATTTGATCCTAGAGGATGGCACGATAAAATTGGTGAAGGTACACTGGCAGATGCCATTCTAGACAGAATTGTGCACGATTCCTACACCATACTTATTGACGGTGAAGTCTCCATGAGAGAACGTCACGGATTGGCGGTATCAAAATGATCCCAGAAGAAGTTGAAATCCGTATAGCGAAGTATTTTTTACACATGTATTTACCTGATGAAGTAATGCGGAAAGTGGAAGAAAAACTCCTACCTCCATGTATTTGGAAAGGTGAAGAGGAATTAGACTACGATGAACTCGTTCGTTGGTCTCTTGAGATAATTAATCAAGAACTAGACGGTAAAAGCTTTAAATAAGTCAAACAGCCATTGGAATGTTTCAGGTTTCAATGGCTTTATATCAATCTACTATTGTCTCTCTCCCCGGCACTTACTGGCTCATTCTGGCTCAATACTCATACGGAAAGATTACACCAATAATACTTTTGGATTCACTATTTATATGGTTGTGGATCACTTCTGTCATAAGTGGATCAATATCTTGTCCGGAGTGGGTCAAAAAGATGGCAGAGATGGGGCTAACCTATGTCCTTCTTCA
>NC_013792.1 GCF_000005825.2 Alkalihalophilus pseudofirmus OF4 | reverse complement strand
CTTAACAATATTATTAAACAATTATTCAAAAGTTCCGCTTTCATTGTTGTTTGATTGTTTTAACTCCTTCTTATACTTAGTATAGGAAGTAAGAACTCCTATCAAATATAATCCCCATAGTATTGGATTAGTGATACCAATACCAACCTGAGAAACACCACCGAGTAAACTTAAAATTATAAGTAAGGAGAAAAAGTATATCCCCGAAAGAACAATAAAAATAAGTTCTTGTTTTTTCGAGCTAAACACTGGTTCTCCTTTATGACGAGTAATAACAGCTAATAAGATAAATGTTACAACCCCTATTGCTCCTATCGACATATTTATTCCTATATCGGGAAAGAAGTCTATGACAACCATTAAAGTGAAAAAAACCACTGCGAAAGCCTCTGATAAAAAATTAACTCTTTTTTTCATACGTCACCTTTCTCTACTAATCTAACTAAACATTTAGTAATTTTAATCAAAACTCAATTTCTTTTTTGAGGATAGCATTAAACTGCATACCCCTTGTTAAATAATCCTGCTCCTTTAGTTTAACATTAATTTCCTTTTCTTTGACATAGAAAAAGCATTCCTTGTTGAAGGAATGCACCCGTTAATTGAACAAGGAATTGGGCTGCGATACCTTCGTTATATAGTTAATAAGGAATTCTCTATCTTCAGGGAAGGTTAATTCTAAATTCTTTATTTCGTCTGAAGTTTTCCAAGCAATATCATAAATAAGATTATCAGGGTCTTGAAAATTTTTTCTTCCACCCACAATCCTCACTAAAAAATAATGGGCTTCAACAGTTACATTAAGATGTTCATAACTCATTCTCTTAATCTTAATTCTCTCAATAATTTCGCCTGAATATCCTGTTTCTTCTTCGATTTCTCGAATACAACACTCTTCAAATGTCTCATCGAGTTCTTTTCCTCCCGATGGAATAGACCACGTTTTTTTCTCTTCAGGTTTTCCTTGAAAGACCATTAACAATTGTCCATTTTCATTAATACAAACACCTGAAGAACCAAACCATTTCCGCACTCACATTACCCCCGTTTTTATTTGTTTAACTAGTAAAATTACTTATTCCAATGAAGTCCCTTCTTAAACTAACCTGCCCTTTCGTATTATAAGGTCAGCCAGATAAGAAAATATTTCTGGTTGACCATTTGTTATATGGTTTTATTATAACGGTAGCCGGGGTAAAACGTAACTGCTCGTGGGACTTGATCCCGTCAACTAAACAGTTTGCCCCCTACTTGTAGAAACATGATTGAGGCTGGTTGGGACATAGATCTCGTATAACAAGCGAAGCTGTGATACTGCAAGAAGGATTAGGGGTACCGGTTAATATTAATATTTGGAGGGGATTGAGAATGAATCCAGTCATTGGTCTGGATGTGTCAAAAGGAGAAAGTCAGGTACAAGCATTCATAGATAAAGGGAAACCATACCGTAAGAGCTTTAAGGTATCACATATTAACGAAGGGCTTGAGTCCCTTGTACAATTCATTGAAGGTTTGACAGCTGAGACAGGGAAGAAACCTCCGGTTATTCTGGAAGCAACAGGACACTATCAAGCTCCTATTGTTCATTATCTTGAGGAACGGGGCTATCTCTTGATTGTTATTAACCCATTGATTTCTTACAAAGCCAAAAGTTCCAGCCTGCGAAAGGTTAAGACGGACGCAGCCGATGCTTATCTTCTGTGTGAACTGTACTATAAAGAGGAACTTGAACCCTATAAAAAGCGCGGTGTTCAACTCCTAAACTTACGTAATCTTACGAGACAACATGAGAATATTACTGGTACTTTAATTCAGACAAAGTTACAATTTCAAGCGATTCTAGATCAGGTATTCCCTGAATTTAGAGGAGTGTTTGGAGATTTATATTCCGTTGTGTCCCTGCTAACTTTAAAGGAATTTCCCTCGTCTGAAGATATTCTAAATGCCAGTGATGAGGTCTTGACCGAAAAGATCCACGGGAATTGTAAGAGTCGTTCACTAAGTTGGGCTAGTGATAAAGCAGCCCAAATCAAAGCTGCGGCCATTCGAAATCCGTTTGAGAAAGCCGTTTATCAGAGTCACATTTTGAGCCTTGGAATGTTTATTAATATTATCCTCCAATACAAAGAGCACCTATCAAAGTTAGAATCCGAGATAGATGCCCTTGCGCAAGAAGTTGAAGAATATGAAGTTATCAAATCAATTCCTGGTATCGGAGAAAAAATCGCTGCAACGATTATATCCGAGATTGGGGAAATTGATCGATTTGACCATCCAAAGAAGCTAGTCGCATTCGCTGGAGTGGATCCAAGCGTTTTTGAATCTGGTAAATTCACAGCTACTAAGAATCGAATAACCAAGCGTGGCTCCAGCAGGCTTCGTCACGCGTTATATATGGCCGTACGTTGTGCCATTCGAGACTGTCGTAAGAAGAAAACGAGTGATGAAATTATCCCTCGTAATAAGAAGTTACGTGAGTTCTACGACAAGAAACGTGATGAAGGAAAACCTTTTAAGGTGGCTGTCATTGCTTGTGTGAATAAGCTCTTACATTGGATTTATGCCCTGTTAAAAAGCAACACATTATTCCAAGATGTAGTTTAGTCACTACGTCTATCTAAATAGTCCAGAACCTTCCATATGTTGAGAAATGGTAGGTTATTTAGTGCACTCATTTTTAGTATATCATTTGTATTTTTACTTTTTTATTGAAAAATATTGACAAACTATTAGCTGGTTTCGTTTAAGAACAACACTTCACAAACTGCCTCTATAATATTAAATATAATTTCCATTCACTTTTATTAGTTTTGTTTTAGCATTGATGTGCTAATTAGTATGTTAAATTCTTCAAATCATTGATACAACAACAAAAAAGAGGGCACCAATTCATATGCGAATGATGTCCTCAATTAGGTTTTTATTTAAAGATTTCTCCCCAGTAACGGAACTCGTTAATTGCTAAATCACTTCTTTTATCGCCCATATATTATTAACAAGCGATTATTTACTTAACAAAGGATTAATAAAGTAAGCAGTTCTGCTAAAGCTAGTGTCATGGTCTATTCTGAACTCTAGGTTCTGAACGTTTTTTGTACTAATATTAATATCTACAGGATTAGAATTTGAAAGCACATGACCTTGCCATAGTGGTGTTCCATCTCCAACAATGGTGACATGTAACGTTTCACTTGCCATCAAAGAGGTAGAAAATTCTTCATATGCTTTATTAAGACGATATTTTATAGTTAAATGTTCACCTCCTGATCTCATTACTAAACCACTATGACTCTGCCCCTTTATCGTAATGTTATTTGAAACATCTACACTACCGTAACTTCCTTTGATAATATCTGTAGCAGAAAGCCCTAATAAATCTGTTGTCTCGACCATGCTTTTATTCCCAATTAAGACAGAACGTGTGCTACCTTCCCACGATAAACAACCCAAATCTTTTAAACTTGCTCTTATTCATTTTTTTCCCCCTATTATTTTATAGTAATATTGTATCATTAATAAGGGAAATGTTCATTTTTTCTCTTTTAATATGAAATAATATATGCTAAAAGTTACGGTAAATAAGATGCGTGTATATAAATTCTTGTTAAAAGGACCGATGATTAAAAGTGTAGTGGTCTTTTAAGGAGGAAAAACTTTGAAAAGCGTTAACAAACCTGATGACTTAAATAATGTTATAAATGAGCTCCGCTTTAAAATGATAAAACTAGGTATGGAAAAAGGGTTAACTCATCCAGACACAATAGAGTGTAGTCAAAGTCTGGATCAGTTTCTAAATTCACAGCTTAAAGTTAAATCCCTATTAAGCTAATTGGAACAACTGAGTTTACATTTCATCATCGTCTGCTATATAATAAAAGTAGATTATTAAATAAACTATAATTGCATATAATAAGAAAAGCCGAGTGCTACCTACACTCGACTCTATACAATTGCTTGACCCGCAGAATTAGCGGTCGGCATTGGTTTTGTTGAAAGTAATCCACCTTAGCCGGCAAGCACAGGGTGGATTACTTTTTTGTGTTTATTATCATGATTACAACCATGAGAAACGACAAAATTAAGCTTGCGAAAGCAACTGTAAGCATTGCTACGTCTATTGTAACCATTTTTAGCCTCACCTCCTTTATGGAGGCTCGACCACCCACCCTGCTATGCAATTGTATACTTTATTTTAACATAACATGGCAAGAGTTCCCTCTTTTGTGCCTTACGTCTTGAGGTACTTGATAAATGCTTTGGTGAATGTAGCTCCCCCATCTGTCTTAACGGTCTCTATCATATGGCAATACACGATCTCAATTAACTTTTCTACAGTCATCTCATGGGCAAATGTATGATCTAACTCGGCCAAAAATAGCTCTAAACGGTATGCCACGTTATGATGAAGTGTTACCTCGCATGTTTCAAAGGGCTCCCGAGGTTTCTGAATAAGTTCAAACTCTTCTTCCTCCCCTTTATAATGCGCGATTCGAAGTACTTTAGAGTATCGATCTACTAAGTATTGAAAGGCAGCCATCGCCCCTAGTTTGCTCATTTTCTTTAAGAAATCTAAAAGAATCATACTTAATAAATGCTCAATTTCAACCTCTTCCTCAATTAGACGTTCAATATCTTCACAAAGTATCTCCCCACGGTCTAGGTAGGTCGAAGGCAGCCTTAACGAGAATGTAACTTCCCTTGAGAAAAATCTCCTGTACCTAAATTTGTAAAGGAAAGAAGATCGACCTGATTGTAAATGCCTTTTTAAGCCAAGTAAATCCACTTCACTGTATTTCTTATTCATTTACTTCACTCTTTCCTAAAATATAGCTAAGAATTTTGGCTGCGGCCTCTCTTTTGCTGACGTCCCATTCCAGTTCAAAATTAAATAATTGCTCTGCATAAAAGCTAGTTAGTTTTACGTGAATGGTGTTTAGACTAGCATCATAGGTGTTCTCAGGAAATGACTCATATTGAACTAGACCTTCTTGGACAAGCATAGATGCCATTTGTGTGATTGAGACTCTTTCATTTGTTTTTACGCTTTCTAAGCGAGCTAAAATTTTTAATTTTTGTTTTTGCTCTATAGTAATGGGCACTTTTATGTCTATTTTTTTATCACTTCTTATTTTTCGTTTAGGTTTAGCCGTTTGAGTACTTTTTAGATGGTCTTCTTGAATCGGTTCATCTGAACCAGTAGTTAAACCTTGTACGTGGAACTTCTTTTGGTTAGACGTCTTTGTGCGTTCAAAATCCAGTTCAAATCTTCTCACCCACTCTTCCCCCTCTTCTTTTGAAAAAATGTATGAATATGTTTGGGTTATTAGGTCATTTGGTCGTTTGGTAATAAGTATGCGGTAGAGTAGGAGGGTATGTATAAAAAGTAATAAATTCGTCTATAATGGCTTTTAATGAATCAAGGGCTGAGGAGGAAATGATAATGAAGGGTGTTACTAAAGAAGAAGCTGCTGAATTAAAGAAGTTAGTACAAAGCATTAAAAAGAAGCCTATTGTGAAATTCAAACGAAATAAGAAATAATTTTAACTATATTAATAAACTAAGCCACCCTATCTACTTCTGATAAGGTGGCTTAGTTTTACTGCTTTCAACTATTTTTATCTGTACTAAAAAAGTGTGGGTTGATCTTCCTGTTGTATAGGGTTATCTCTTACATAGGCTACTCTGCCATAACAAAAAACTTCTTCTGCTCTCTTCATTGGTTTGCCGGAACGGACGTCTGTAAATAGCTCTGTTTTATAAGGGTTATAATACACCGATTGTGTCATTTGAGGATTATCCAGCATGGTTTCATCTGCGGCTATGAACGTTCCTTTAATATACGCATGAACGGCTTTTCTTCTCGATGCTAACACCTTTTGTCTTCCCTTTTCACTTACGCGAAATTCACCATCTTTCAAACGGACACTATTGCATCGAGCAAGCACCTTTTTCGTCCTACTACAACGTATAGAATATCCTTCATGATGTATGTTGAAGTAGACGTCTACGAACATTCCCACTTCTACCCTTCTGTTCTTAAAATACTCCATTAGTCATTAACTCCTTTTGAAAAAATTTAGCTGAAATGCTTTTTGAAAAATGTCAAAGTTTCTTTGCCTCACTCTCTTACACAACAAAAAACGCTCTAAAAGAGATCGACAAATACACGATCACTCTTAGAGCGTTTGTAAACAATGACAGATTTTCCCGCTTGGGAAAACTAGACAAAATAAATAAAATAATAACTTTATAGTTCAATTATAAAGGGTGAAGTTATTTCGGTCTACCTGATACATGCAAAAGAATTTGTAAGGCACTTTTTGGCTGCATGGTTAATCATTCCTAATTAATTAAAGAGTATATTTTATCTCATACCAACTGAACTCACTTTCTTATTGGTATCTATATTTTTTTTACGTAAGAGCACTGTTAGAAATGTAAGGCCGAAAATAACTTGCATAAACCCTGTAATAATTGGTACGTATGTTAAACCAATTAAATCAATAATAAAGCCTGTAATTAGTGCACCTAATTGAATGGCAGCTAATGTAAGGGTCCCCCATAAACTAAATATCTTACCTCGTAAATGAGGGGGAACTTCCATTTGAATTTTCGTACGTTCATAGGGCACCACAACCGAACAAAACATACCGAAGAATATCAATACTAGAATTCCATAGATTATATTCGTTGTAAAACCGAATGCCATCCATGAAACCCCTATTAAGCTATAAAAAATACCATATATATGGGTTTTGGTTAGTAAAAACTTATTCTTTGCTATCCAATATCCCAGTATGACTGATACAAGACCTTCTGCTAAATATAGTAAACTAATCCCGTAAGTGGCAAAGTTATAAACCTGAGAATTAAAACGTTCTAACATTAGGTTATAACTCCCAATAATTGTTCCGATGGTTAGAGCAGCAACTAATATTAGTAATACATTAACATTTTTCATTGCGAATGTTAGACCTTCAGCAAATTCACGTTTAAAGTTTCTTTCTTTATTTTCAGCATGCTCCTCAGTCTTCCAAGTGTTTCTAAATATTAACCAAGCCGATACTATAAACGAAAGAGCAGTTAAGAAGTAAGCGGCATGTATCCCTACAAATGTGACAATAAGACCGCCTGCTGCTGCACCACTTAACCTTACTGTGCTAGTTATCGTATAGTTTAAGGAATTTGCAACTATAAGATCGTCTTTTTTTACAATTGAAGGTATAGCTACTTGTTTGGCGGCGCTAGTAAAGGAATTTAATGTACCAGTGCCTAATCTGATAACCATAAAAATAGACCATGCAACAAACATATTATCTATGAAAGGTATGATGATAAACCCCAAAAAAAGGACAGACTTAATTATTTCAGCTGCTATAATACTTTTTCTAACATCCAATCGATCAACCCAAACTCCTAGATACAAACTAAACAAAATAGGAGCTAGACCGCTTACAGCCCACAATGTACCAAATTGAATACCTGTCTCTGTGATTGAGGCTAAAAGAACTAACATAGCAATAAAAGAGCTCCATGTAAAAAAGCTTGTTAGAATGGTAGAGAATTGTATATCTCTAAATGCAGGATATTCTCTCCAGATTTTCACTACCTCATTTTTTTCCTTAGACATATTATCCCCCATTCTTATAATTTGAACTAAAAGCTATCGTGGTTATATATTTCTTCTGCCTTCATTTTCACTAAAGCATTTAAATCATTATTTTTATTTAGCCAATGAAAGTCTAAAATTGAGAACCCCACACTGTAGCCCAACCATAATGGGATACCTAACTCCTCGGACCCATTCATGATCGTTCTAATCGTGTGAGGATTTGTTGTATAAAGGTACTCTTCAATTAATTCTTTATTCTTTTTAATGATATTGTTTGAATTCCATTTAGCCCAAGCTCCTAATCGATCCTCACCCAACAGTACTTTTACAAAAAGCTCAGATAATCCTTCATCTATAAGTACATCTAAAAGTGTTGCATTAGGCGAAGAATGATAATTTCTTAATATGTGTTGATACTCGTGTACAATTATTGACTCAAGCCTATTCACAAAAGATTTCAGCTTATTACTAGGGGATAAATAGATATAAATAGTATTGGCTCCATTGGTATGAGCAACAATCCCCCCCATGTAATGTATGTAGAACTGATTTTGAGGGTCTAATGGTAAAATAACGATGTTAGTTTGTATAGCTTTAGTATGTGTAGCAACTATGTTAATTGCCTTTTTAATTATTCCTTCAATATTTAATGTATCAAGAAAATCTATATACTCTCTCAAATAAGGAAGGCTGACATTTTCATTAACCAAACCAAATGCTAGGAGTTCTTGATAGCTATAATCTAGCTGGCATTTATTAATGTTATCCTCTAAGTTCATATCTTGACTTCCTTTTATCAATCCAACAAAAATATGTTTAGTATCTAAAATGTTAACTGCCACGTGTATCCCCCCTATTTACTCTTTACTATTTCAAGAGATTCTAAGAAGATACTTGGGTCTACGTTAAAAACACTAGAAAGGACTCTTTTTAGATCGTCGTCCTTTAGTTCTTTCTGTTCTATAAACTTATTACCTCGTTGGATTGAGAAATTATTATTTATACACATTGCGAAATGATCCTTGTCTATCCATCTATTTATACAAACATTACTGTTAAAGAACGAGTCATTATCATGTGATTTAATCCATCTCTCCTTAAACTGAGGTAAAGAAATAGATTGCCCCTTCCACGTTTTTGCTATATGACCATTACGCATTAAATGTGTATGGCTTTCTGTATAGTTCCAAGTGATTGTAAAGCCATGATGCTCAACACTCCATTTTTGTCTAAGTGGATACATCTTAAATAGAGGGGCCCAAAAACTAACATCAACAAAGTATTCTATATTTTCAACAACTAGGGTAATTGCATAATGATCAGGCTCTAGAAATAGAATTCTTACTTCGTGACCTAAATTTTCGAAAATATGTAATAGAGTCCAAGACATTGCAAAACATGTACCCCCATAACCTATATTTGTGACTTGAGACAAGTAATTATCTAAAGTTGTGGGTATACACTTTTCACCGTCTTTAATCTTAGTAGCAGTTTCGAAACATATGGTTTGTTGATGTTGAAACACTATGTTATTTAAAAGATCTATACTAGAAAAATGCTGGGGATTAATATTCAGGATATCAAAATACTTATCTGTAGTCTTCGTTGTCATTATCAACCCTCCTCTATGTATCTTTTCCAATGGCATATATATATATAGGAATTTCATTGTTTTCTAATTTTAATAGTGAAGTTATAACATCATCATAAAAGCCACCTATTGCACAGCAACCTAAATTATTTTTCCAACTGTATAAAGATATATTTTGACCGATATGACCACTCTCTATAAGCGCATAACGATAAGCACGTTCTCCATATTTGGAGTATAATTTCTCCATTGATGCAGTCATGATTATTATTAGCGGAGCATCCTTTACAAAGGTATTAACAGGTGGCAAAAAAGATAGGTCGTACGAGTCATGAAGAAAAGTTAACCCCGTACCCTGTCTGTTGTAATGATAAATGCCTTTCTCTACTTCACTTATATTATTAGCTATTACGTATAATTCTAAAGGGTATAACCCTCCAGCAGACGGTGCGGGAGAAGGTGTATTTACATTAAGTGTATATACATTTCTAAGCAAAAGGTTTAACTCCAAAGCGGATAGAGCTTGCCCATTAAAGATCCGCGTAGAACGAGTTTTAAACCCATCGACTGACTCTATAAAATTAAAATCAAGTGGGTGCAAAGTATATTTCTTATTCTGAAGCTTTGTATTATAGCTTTCACCTGGGCAATACTTTATTTGTGATTGATAATTAGTTGAGTTCAAATGATAAAAAAGGTATTGAGGCTCGTACATGCTGACACCACCTTAAGGAAATGGATGAGGCTCAAGGTTTAAATCCACATTAAACATTTTTCTTTTTGTTTCAATTCTGGGGCAATTAAGCATTGGAGGGCCCGCTGGTAAAAAGGCTAGTTCAGGACAAATTACTTTTACTACTTTTAAATCAAGTTCGTTGATATCAAGGGTGGTTAAATCTTTATAAAACACGTTGTAATTAAGAGTTTTAAAATTTTGTAAGACTGCTGATAAGGTAATATCTCTATTAAGTAAATTATTAATGTTTATGATTTCAAGCTTTTCAAACATGAAATCCTCTAGAATTTCGTCATTTTTACCTGATATATAATATAATGGGTGATCATCTAATTGCTTGATCTCTCTTTTGAAATCAGGTACTTTGGTATTATAATATTCAATACTTTCTATATAAGCTCCATAACCTCCTAAACCTTCCTCCAGAGACTTTTTAATAGTCGTAAGATAATTGAAGTTTGTGGCGCAACCGAAATAAAACCCACTTTTCCCTCTTCTTTTAACCAGTGTTAGAACAGTCGGTACATTCAGGTCTGCTTGTGTAATATCAAATAGTTCAATTGTAAGGTGAGCTGCTGTTGCTTTTGAAATTAATTGTTTGATGTTTGTATCTTTAACCTGCTTAAGGTCTATTTTGAAGTTTGCTTTTCTTAATAACCAAAAAAGTACGAATGCGTCACGCTCTATACATTCATTTAAACCTCCAATTATAGCTGTCTCTGTATCCGGTCCAGGTGCGCATGCTAAACCTGTAGATATGATATCTCTAAAGGGTTTATATTCTGAGGGGAAAAGATACACCAGTTCAAACGGCAGGTATACGCTTCCTTGGCTTAAGTAATCCATTGTTTTTACCCAATTCAAAGTGGAGCTTTCTTCTACAGGTTGAAGGTGGTCTACTTCTGCATACTGATCATGATTATGCCGAGTAACATGTGTTGGGTTAAATGCATGATCTTTAATATCTAAATAGGTGGACGTAATTAATTCTTCAGGATTAAAGTACCTAGACGAGTAACGCTCTATGGCTTCCCCGACGGCCGCTAGTTTAGCTTGTTCGTCATTAATTGAAAATCCAGATCCACTTATATTGTTGATCCCGTAATCTACTAAAGGTTTTATCACGCATAAATATCGATGTAGGGACGGCATACCAGGTTTGGGATCGAGTTTGGTTAGATATTTAAGTAATCCGGCCCTTTCATCTACGAGCTCATTAAGGAGTAATGGCAACTGGCTCATGTTTCTTCCTCCTTTCATTGCAGCGAGTACAATTTGGCATCCTAAGCACCTTTACTCTTTTACTGCTGTATGTAGTAGTATTAATACTTATTTCTGTATTAAAAAGATGCGTCGGCTCCATACCTATTAAATACTTTTTAACTTCCTTAATAACTAAAGAAGATAATATCTTTTCCATGTCCTTATCAGGTATTTTATTTCTCGCTTCTTTCTCTTCATTTTCGCTATTAGTTTTAATACGCAAATCTAAACAGTTAAAACAGGGGCCTCCATCTGGAAAGAAATAAGGTCCTAGTCGTAAGAAGGTTTCATCAATTGAAAATTTCACCCAAGGAATGGAATGTTCAATTGCATAGTTGCTTATAGTGGAAAAGTATTTCCAATCGTTTTCATAACTTATGCCAATTAATAGCTTTATATTTGATGGCAGCTCCTCTATTGGTGTTGTAGCAATTTCCTTATTTAGAAAACTGACGTCCTTATTATTTTTGAGGATAAAGACACCATCGAATATATTACTCGTTAGTTCTACTAAGGCGTTAGCTTCAACTAGGCTATTAAAAAAAGCTCTTAAATCTCTCTCAGTGATCGTGATGAAACTGAGAATCTCTTCAACTTTGAAAGTTCCATCACAATAATGAATAATTTGAGATAGTAATTCACTATCGCCCTTCACTTCAAAGGCAATGTCCTTTGAGTGATGTATAAAGAGAATGCCGTCCGACGTCTTATAGAATTTGCCTTGTTTTACATAAGTCTTTTCCATATGTACCTCCTAAAAAAGCATAGCCAAGACTATATCTTGGCTACACTCGTTTTACTACTTATTTGTTTAAAGGTTTGTTAGCGATATGCTCTGTACCGCCACCACAACAACAACCTGCTTGAATTAGTTGACCTAATTTTTCAGTGTTAGTTGTAGCTGTTACTTCTTGATAATCTTTTTGAATGATTTCAAATTTCATTAAGTATCCCTCCCTTCTTAGTGTTAAGCACAGTGTAAGTTTTTAACTAATAAACAGCAAAGCGCTCCTATGGCTAATATCAGTCCTTTATTTGATTTTTTGGAATATTTGGATATATTTAATAGAAAACCTATACTAAGTGATAAACATATTTATCACTTAGTAATAGATTTAAAAAAACCGATTGAACATAAGTTCAATCGGTTTTTGTTATGTATGAATATATGGTAGGTCAAGTGGTGTTAATATAGAAGCAGTGTGAATCATTTCCATACTACCTAGACACAGGGAAAAAAAGATACCCATAATTAAAAGATTTTTCATACTATACTCCTCCTATTATTCCAGTAGTTACTATAATTACATACTTTAAGATTAGGTGATTTTCTTAAACTGAACTATATTAGGTGAAAAAGCTCTATTGTATGGCATATTTACTGTGATATATGGAGACTTCGATAAAAATATTTATCAAACTATGGCAAATATATACTTTTTTGTATAAAATCTATTGTGAAAGCGGTTCCGTTAAATGATTGGGTTTATATGAGGGGGATAAGATGGACTATCTTGATATTGGTAAAAACATTAAGGATCTAAGAGAATATTACGGAATATCGCAACGTGAGTTAGCTAAAGGGATTTGCACTCAACCTACAATTAGTAATATAGAAAAGGGTGAGAACTTTGTTGCAGCCCAACTACTTCATATGATTGCAGAGCGTTTAGGTGTTGATATTAACTATTTTTTTAACATTGCCGAAACTCCAAAAATAGACTATATGAATGAGACATTTTATTACATTAGGCTCTATGTTAGACAAGGTAAATTTACAGAAGCTAAAAAATTAATCTCTTCTGAAAAAAACAACCCCTTATTTAGAGCTTTGTCTTCACAGCAATTCTTCCACTGGCAACTTGCATTATGTACATATTATTTAGAAGGTAAGTTTGAAGAGTCAATTAAGATGCTAGAAGATTCACTTTTAATGAGAAATACTACCTCAAAAAATTATTCTGAAAGAGAAGTTGAAATCATCATAAGTATTGCTATCCTTTATAGTGAGAACAAAGACTATAAAACCGCTAACATTAACTATGAAAAAGCATTATCTTTTATAAAGAAACTTCCCAAGATTCAAGATAAATTAATTGAGCCAAGGTTATATTATAATTATAGTAAATGTCTCTATGATCAAAGCATATATGCTGAATCTGTTAACCTCTCTACACAAGGAATTATAGAATGTAAACATCGCATGTCTACATATTTATTAGGAGAACTTTATTACCAAAAAGGAAAAAGCTTATTATATTTAAATGATACAAATGAAGACACTATTGAATATTTTCACAAAGCTTTATGGTACTTTAAAGAGAATGAGAATCAACTTTTTTATACACTAGTTAATGATGAATTAAAAACTTTAACGAACTGACATCCTCTGCCCTTAAGATTAACCTCTTTTAGTTAATTAACTTTCTTGACTAATGTAAATTTTTTCAATGTACACTTCAACACCAGACTTAAACGCTCAAAGTGAAATCGGTAAATACACGTTTGTTTGAGCGTTTTTCGCTATTGTCCCTATGTTTAAATCTCCGAGCAACATTTAAAAAAGAGTTCAACTTTCTTCTACATACGTTTCATGTTTTACCCCTATTCTAAAGTCAGCTTACAGTCTCCAACTACATCGTTCATTTCCGTTTATACTCACTACAAAAAGTTTAAATTTCGTTTGCGTACGGTTTAAACAAAATACAAGTTAATACGATGAATTTCAAAATGTCTTTTGTACTGTTATACATTTTTAATTAACTATATATTTATTTATATTCGTTAACTTATTTATCTTAAATATAAGATAAACGTATAGTAGAAAAAGATACACTTATTCTACTGCTTGTTTAGTCATTTCTTTTTAAACACTGTATAATAAATAAATGAACAAGGATAGTAGATTGAAATTTAATGAACGTAACTCTACACTTTTTTCCTTTATTAACATATTTCCATTTAAATTATTTAACAGTAGGAGTTGATCCATTAAGTATGCATGTGCTATCTAAATCAAACTCTTTAGAGGAGTTATCTGTTTATGATAAAAATACATTACTCTCTCTTCTTAAAGATCAATCAGCCTTCCCTACGTTAGAAGAAATGGTCGGCTTGAATGAAATGGGAGGAAGTCATTCTTTTTCCCGTTTCGGAGATATGCAGTTAATGTATTATTATATCCACCGCCCTACCCATGACGATGAAACAAAGAATAGGACCAAGGGTACGAAAAAAGAATACGTACGTGACTTACTCCAGTTTTTTACGTTTTTACAGGTTACAATGGAGAATGAAAATGACGTACCCATTTCCTCTTACCTAAAAGGAGCACATAAACGCCACATTCGCTCTTACCAAGAATGGTTAAAAAACCTTATAAGACAAGACGGCAAAAAAGGCTATCCATCTAGTACGCGAGCAAGAAAAACGACCGTGGTAAAGAGTTTTTTGCAGTGGCTTTATGACGAGGATATTATCAAACACCCCCTCCCTATTGCTTTTAAGAAGAGTACATACCGAAAGGAAGAACGGCCAGATCGATCTTTGAGTTTAAATGAGGTGCAAGACTTACTTAATTACTACAAAGATCACCCTGTAAACCATGCTTTACTTTTAATCCTTTTCACAACAGGATTACGAGTAAATGAAGTCGCTACAGCAAAGCGGTCTAATGTTTATTACGATGCTTCAGTAAATGGCGGGAGTTATTTCTTACGAGTCACCACTAAAGGAAATAAGCGACGAGATGCAAGGATCTTTAATACAACTATGGATAGTATCAAACGAATGAGGCAATTGCGCGGTTTAAAAATCGATTTGGACCCTACTGACGACAGCCCGCTCTTTTGTACAAATAAGGGAAACCCTTATAGCTACAAGTACCTTAGCAACTATATTATAAGGATTATAGGTGCTGCTGATTTTGACTGGTTAAAGAGGAAGGAAGGCAATATTTCTCCTCACTGGGCCAGACACTTTTTTGTGACCTATAGTATTATCCAGAAAGGAATTCCGATTGACGTAGTGCAGCACACTGTGGGTCATTCTTCTCGCTCCACAACTGAGGCGTATATTGATAAGTATTTAGATAAGAAGAAGGATGCTACATGGGGGTGGGACGAAAGAGAGTTTTCTTAATTAAAAATGTGAATTTCAATCAGGGGATGTGCAGAGATATTTTATATCTTTATTAAAGCCACCTTTATGGGTGGCTCATTCTTGTTTTGTTTTTACTCTGAGAAAGAGGGTTTTAAAACTTTTGTATCACTAATACAAATTAAATAATTATATACTTCTAACTTCTCGTTACTACACTATCCACCATCCCACGATCCTTCTCTAGCTCATACCAACATACCTATTTTTTACATTTTTATCAATTTTTCTCTTTCATATTCAGTTAAAGCAGACATCAGATATAGACGATCCAGTACTTCTTTCGTTTCGTTCTCGTGGTTTTCAGAATAATTTTGAAAGAAGATATTATTCTTATTAAGTAACTCAATAATTTTTAAAGTATCTAGGATATTTCAAGCAAGCCGATTGGTTGTCCAGACAATGACTATATTAAACTTTTATAAGCTAGCATCTCTCAACAATTGCTGTAGGACTCCCCGTTTATTTTCCACTTACCACTAATTCCTCGATGAATATACTCTTGGGAAGCTTCATGTCCCTTATCCTTACACCATTCCTTAAGGATACTCAACTGCTCGTTAATGTTATATCCTTCTTCAGTTTATTAAAATAAAATGGTTATTAAATAAATAAAGCACACTTTCAAATTCAGAAAGTGCGCTTTATTTGATTAAAAGGCTTTTTGTTACTTTAATAGATTTGCATAACCTATTCCAGACATATAATCCCAATCAGGCTTATTATCTTTTTCTGGCATCTTAATAATCATATTCCTCATACGAGTTTCACTAAGTTTATATCCGTAAGGATATTTTAATTTATTCTCGTATATTAGTGTCTTAAGAAATAGATATTTTAATTTTGATGGCTTATCTTCTTCACGTATTTTAATACGTTTCACATCATCTGAAAATAGAGCGCCTCCCTCATGATAAAATGACTCTGCTATTGAGCCATTATAGTTTACACCTAATACTTCAGAATCATAACTATCATTCATATTACTTACCCAAGAAGTAATACCATGATTTTTTGAACTTGCTCCAATAAACGGTATGTCTCCAGGCAACATATGTGCTTTTGTAAGGCGCCTACCAGGTAGAATATCTACAACTTTACCTAGTTCAAATTCTTTCCAGTTGTCTATTGAAATTTTTGAACTGCATTTTTGTTTTTTAATTTTCTTAAAAGACACGTTAGAAGCTATATGGCGAATTTTATTCTCCATATACAACCAATCAACTTCACCGGTATCTGTTAATGGTAAGAGGATTTTTTCTTTTACTATTCTCCTATTACTTATTTCTCGGCCAAAATTGTATTTTGATTTCATAGCTTCAAGTATTGGTTTTAGGTATAAAAAGATGTTTCGATTTAGCATTTTATCTTTTAGCTCAAGAATAGTTACATGATCTGAAGCAATAATAGTATATGGGTGATAAAAAGCATAACCTACCGATCCAGAATTTGATAGTGAAATTACATTAGAGTATTCCGGCCAATCAGCAGGGGGTGTGACATAAGCATCAATACCATTATTTAATTTTGTAGAACTAATATAAGGTGTGTGACCTGGAACATGATCATGTTTCTTTAGACGGTCACCTCGATTGATATTAAATATTCTTGTAATAGGTACTAAATCAGTCTTCATCTTCGACAGCTTCTTCCTCTGAATAGTAATCTGCTAAAATTGACAACAACTCTACTTCATCAATATCTTTATCCAATAAATTAAGTTCTTTTCTTGCTTCAAATATCAGTTGTTCTTTTATTGCATTTTCAAAACTAGCTTCAGTCAGATGGCTATAATCAGTTGTAGAAAAAGCCTGTAACAACCATTCATCACCATTTTCAAGTTTAGTTTTTAAACAAGTTATATTATCAGCATAGTCATCAATATTTTCTAGTTTATTAAATAAATCTTGTTTAATTTCTGGCCACCGATTAAATATATCAGTACGCCCTTTATTTTTCGAAAGTACAAAACCATCATCCACCAAATCAACCATAATTGTTTCTTGATCACCTTGTGGTTGTCCAACATGAAAAACACTTATTGCTGTAATTGTGGCTGCATTAGGTTGAAATAGATCCGCAGGCATGTTAATTACGTATTTTAATGTATGTTGTGCCAAAATACCGTTTCGAGTTGTTTCGTCTTTGAAATATGTAGATAGAGGGGCAATCATTATTACATAATCACTTACAGAATCCAATAACAATTTCAAGAACGAAATTTCTTTTGGTGTCGGATCACTTTTTGTTTCCTTTCCGCCATACGGCGGATTAACAAAACCAATAGTTGGTTTTATACCATCCTGAGCTAACCTTCTTAATGTTTGTTTAGCTTCTTCACTAAAAGAATCCAAATTATAAAGTTGTGATTTGCCATCATGACGAAACAACATATTTGAAATACTCAATGTGTACATTGTAGAGTTTAACTCAAAACCAATAAGCTGTTTTTGTTTTACATTTAAGATTTTACTCTGTTTATCAGCAAGGTTTGAGTTTTCAATTTTTTTTATAAGTGCATTCATGCCAGCAATTAAAAAAGCTCCACTTCCCGCAGCTGGATCAAAAATCACATCGGATGGCCGTATTGGCACCAACTCAGTAAACAATTGTGTAATATGCGCGGGGGTTAATACAATACCATTTTTGACATTTGAAATACCTGCATATCGTAGAAATTCAGAATAAAAGCTACCCATAATATCATAATTTGATGAAGTATCGAAATATGGAATAACTTCATCTCGCAGTTCTTTCAAAATATCCCTCAAAATATTATTATTTTTAAGGTCTAACTGAGTTTCTAAAAAAGTTATTTGATTTAATATAATATTGAGTTTCTCCTCCGGAATGTTTTCCGAGCGTAAAACTTCCCTCACTCTATTTGGTAATTTTGTAATAATTTCTTCACCTGAATTACTTTCAAATTCTCTGATAAAACTATTATTGCTATTACTAACTTCAAAAAGTGCAATCATAAGTGCAGACAACAATATTGGACGCTTTTGAGAGTCAATGCTGCGAAGCATTTTGTTTATTTTCTTCGAAGATGAACCAATACGTTCAATCATTTCTTCTTCATCAACATTTATGAATAATCGTAAATAATCTTTTTCATTTAGGAATGAATTGACTTGTGGAATAAGTTCTATTTCATTTTCACGAACTATAAACGTAGATATTTTATGATTATAAGTATCTTCAATATCCCCAGATACAGCAATACCTACTATTTTCCACGCTTCAAAAATAGGATTCTTTATAAATAAAGATATATACCATTTTAAACCATCAACAGCATATCGCTCTGGGTTATCAGGTTTATCAGGTTCTGATTGATGCGCAGTAACTAATGTTTTATCTTCAACCAATATCAGCAAATGTTCTTCTTCATTAATATATATCTGATCTGGATAACCAGATAATCCAGTTTTTTTCTTAGAAGCCTTACGCAATACAGATTTAACATCTTCGTTAGTTGTTGCTCGTGACCACTGATATTTAAATGATTTTTTATTCAAGGCTAGAAGTATTTGTGCATCTATAATATCTTTCATTGACATTTTGTAATCATTCCTTTTGACATTTTTATTATTTAGTTTAACAGAATAATAATTCTTGAGCACTATGGTATAAAGATAAATGTATTTGAATATAACAGGATTAATTTATTTATCAATTACTTGAATGTTAAATTCATCAACAAGAATAACTTCAATAAATTAATCTTCCGGATACCAAATCTCCTTATATAAACACGATACTCTAAATAATTATAAAAACTGTGGACCGAACTTATTTGGGTGCTTTATTCTATAGAATTTCCTCTTCCTTTGTTGGATTATACTAAGGAAGAGATAGTCTAATTAATAAACAACAATAAAAACCTGACTAAGCACTAGTCAGGCACTCTACTACATTAATAACAAATTAAAACCTCATTTACTTGTGGTACGGTTCACCACAATTGCACTAAGCACCAAGTGTATTCGACAATAAGATTTATATTAAAATATAATCACAGCCACTTAATCTTAAAAGTGGCTTCTTCAATGGACTTTTTTTAAAAATATATTTTTTCTCATCGAATTAAAGTTCAAAAGGGTAAATCAACATACTCTATCTCGGGGAAATTCTTTAATTCTTCTTTGAAAACTTCCCACCATGGGTGATCTTCTTCGTATATTATTATATTTTCCAATTCTTTCACTTTTTTTTCGTCTTTAATTAATAGTCCTGCTTTAAAATAGTTTTTTAATGAAAAAGTTATCTCTTCGTAATTTGCTTTACAAATCTTATGCCAAAAGTATTTTTCGATATAATCTTTTTCCTCATCATTACCATCCTGTAACTTATTAACCACCATGTCCGTCCAATTGTTTATATTTTCGAAGTTCATTAAATGTTCTGCTTGAATCCAAGTCCCAAGTGAACCAAATTTACACTTACCATTTAAAGTATTATATTTACCTGAATTTACATTTTCAAACAACATACTCTCTATTCTGATTTTTACTACTTTATCAACTTTATACCAGTATTTTGCTGGTACTATATGTAAAATTGTACGTATTTTTTCTTCTGAACCTGTATACTTTAATTCTTCACTAATTACTTTATATACATGAAACAAGTCATTGTCTTCCAACTTATCTAAAAGAGACTTCAAAAAATAACCAAGATTATATATATCTCCATTTAATCGCTTTAAAACTACTGATATAGCAATATTTGCTCTCTGACGTTTTGGAATTTCATTTACTAATAACTCAGAGTATTCTTCGGTTCTTACATAATGTTCATCAAATACTCTTTTTAAAAATGTTTCTTCTTCAAAATTGATTTTAGATTTATCAATAACTTTTAATAAATAATTTATAAAATAAATTAAAGAATCTGCTACTTCTTTAGTGTCGTTATACTTATCATGACTTCTTGGATTTCTAATAGCGGTATACAAGCCTCTAAGCAATTCTTGAGTGCCTTTTTGAACATTCTTTTCTGAGACAGTTTGCAATTTATTTAATTGTAATTTGGGATTTTCACCGCCAAAAGCTTGTCCTATTAAACTGGAACCATCACCTTCTAAGCCAGTTTTATTTCTAATAGTGTTTGTCAATAAATGCATTGCATCTAAAATAGAACTCGAGTAACTTTCATTTTCATAATTTTTTTCTATTGCTTGCCATAGATCTTCTTCTATACTAATCTTTAAATCCATTATTCATCACCCCTATCATTACAGAAAATATAAAAACAGAACCTTTAGTGACTTCGAAAAAAATAAACACACGTTTTATATTATGTGAAGCCCCTATCACAATTTCATAAATTCAATATCTTTTCATAATTATACCATTTAATACCCCTTAGTGCTTGATTCGTGTAAAGTTAGTTATGGCGTTAAACCTCTAAGAAATATCCTTATCAAATTACTTTAAACTATCCTACACATACAAAAAAGACACCCACCAAATCTGTGAGCGCCTATACTATCATCAATTTACCTTTCTATACAAATTAATATTATTTAAACAAGATTCTTATTTAGAAAATTTTTACCTCGTTTTTCTTTTGTTGACCAAGTTAGTAGAGTACTTTGAACCAACTATTTATTAAAGTTCATAGTACAACCGTGATTACTATACTACGAGTTTCAGCAATACAATTTGAAGGAGATATAAAATTAAGGATAACATTTAAACTATTTCTTCTTAAATGTGTGTTAGCAAGTTCAGCCACAGCCCATATTAAGAATAGAAATTATTCCTTTTGACTTAAATAGAAGTCCATTTGAATTTTAGCAATTGCATGAGTTAATGGTTTAAAAATGCACTTTCAGTAATAAGTTTTCTTCGTACTTTAACCGCCTCCTCCATATATTCCTCTTCACTCAGGAAGCTCGCTAGGTTTATCGGCTTCGATGTCACGGAGCGTTTCATCTAAATCCACATTCATGGTTAGAGTTCGCTCTCCAGCGAATATCTTCATGGCTACAATGCGGTTAGCCTGTTCTTGTTTAATTGCTACGTATTCTCTTCTTAATTCCCTCATTAAAGTAGCTCTATTATCGCTTTTCATGTCTAAGGAGATAATGAACAATTCATGTTGATTATTTATTAGAGATATCATTTCTTTATGGAGGGCTAATAACTCAGGATCGACGTCATAAACATGATGATCTAGACTATTTATTATCATATTAGATTGAGGAATGATTTCTTGAATGTGTTTGGCAAACAGGTCTGTACTTATATCGCCAGTTGCTAAATCATCAAGTAACCGATTGAACCTTTTCAAAAGAATATTAGACTCATCTAGCATTTCTTTAAAGGTAATTAGGTACACATTAAAGTTCTCTTGCTCTTTTTCAAGGTATTTAGCCTGAGCCAACACTTCAGCTATCTCTTCATCATCTGAATATTTAACAACTACAGAAAGGTGTTCAACAGAGGAATTAAAATCTTTCTCTTCAAAGGCGGCCAACCCCTTATTGTAGGATTGATTTATGTATTCTTCCTCAATCTCGATTAACATATCTATTCCTTCAGGGCCGAGCTCTCCACGGTCATATACAGCTCTAAGCGTTTCATATGCTGTTGCATAATCTTGTTTAGCTAAAGCTGCTTGTACCTTCTCTTGACTCTCTTTCACCCCATCATTGTTTCCGCTCCCACAACCCATTAAGAGTATACTAGCAGTTACTCCAATTATAATTAGCCTTTTCATAGCTTCCTCCTTGTGTTAGTAAGTATTTTAATAGTTGATCGTTAGGTAAGGCCTTGGTATATAGGTAGCCTTGTACGCTATGGCACCCAAGTTCATTTAGAATAACGACTGTTTGTTTATCTTCTACACCTTCAGCAATTACTTCGATATTCAATTGGTTTGCTAAGTGCATAATGCTACTTACTATCGCTCGATCAATGGCACTATCTTTCAAGTTCTTCACATATTTACGATCAATTTTAACTTTATCAAAAGGGAACGTTTTAATAGCGTTATATCCTGATACCCCTTTGCCAAAGTCATCTAAAGAAAAAAAGATACCAGCTGCCTTCAATGATAATAGAGGAGTAATATTTTGTTCCGTCCAATGCACTCCTTCAGTCACTTCAAGGCCAAGTTGGTCTGGTGAAATCTCTTTATCATGTAGTAATGGAACAATTTGTTTCAAAAAACGATTTGTTACCAAATTGACTTGCAGAGATATTGATATAAATTCTTGGTATGGCAGGAACGTGAGCATTCCATGTCTGTATGTCATCGCACACCACGTTCAATACATAAGAGCTTATCTCATCCATCATCAGGTGGTGCTCAGCAACTTTAATAAAGGTAGCTGGAGAAATATAACCATTTTGTTTGTGATTCCAACGCAAGAGTGCCTCTAAACCTACTATTTCTCCCGTTTGTAAGTTGATCTGGGGCTGATAATACACTTTCAATTCAGAGTTCAATAAAGCTGTATCTAATGAACATTTTAGGTCGCTATAAGGAACGATCATGACCCCCTCTTTTCTGGCTCTGCTTCCTCGACAATAATGGTGCTGTTCATTTCCATAGGTACGATTTCTTGAGTAGCAGCGGTCATAATACCATACATACAACCAATAATAGCGATGAACCCTGCAAAATAAGATACCCTTCTCAATTTAGATCCCTCCAATAAATGCAAAAAACCGCAGTTCCCCCCTAAGGAGAAACTACGGTGCTTCCGTAATCTTATCTTCAATATTTATAGTTATATCATACTATATCTTTGGAAAATATCTAGTCTTTATTTCCGTCTACTATTGGATAGACCAAATTCCTATTCGTGCATCTTGAGCTGCTTTTTCAATTTCCCTAAAGCGTTGCTCATATTTATTATTAGGCTTGAAAACGACCACATGAGCCAACCCTTCAGCTAGTAACATCTCATTATACATTTCTCCTGAATCCAAGTAGACATAAGCTAGTGTACGCCCATAGCGATCGTATCTTTCCTTATCGAACTCTAGTTTAACACGTTGATCGGTGAGTATGGCTTTTGCAAACTCTGTTGCTTCTGGTCCATAAGGTTCCGGCTCCTTAAGACCGGGCTTTACAGTCTCCGGGGTATCGACCATCAACATTCTTACTCTTTCCTCATTCCCTTCTTCAAGAATGACATCTAGTGTGTCCCCATCAACGATGTTACTAACTTTACCATAGGCGATGGATTCAATATCTTCACTTGTTTCAGAATCTAACTTTACTTCTTGGTCTTCAAGTGTGTTGGAAATCGATTCTACTGCTGCATCAATAATTGATTCAACATTAAAGTTCCCTGTCACATCATTTACTACCTCTTCTATTACTGGTGAGCCTTGATCTAATAAATCTTTAAACTCCTCTGTCATGAGGGTGTTTTCACCGTCACAACCTGCAATAAATAATAAGGTTGCTAAAAGTACAAATGATTTTTTCAATGTATGTTCCTCCTGTCTTTTTACACACAAAAAAACACACTTTGGGCAGGTCTAAATAGACTAGTCACAAAGTGCGTTTAACGGATATCCTACGCTTGTAGAATATTTGAATGTAAAAATAAATAATTTAGTACCTTTATTATATCAAATAAGGTTAAATATCGGTATTAAAATATAGGCATTGGTAAAAAGAAATGTAATTCATTATTTACGCTTTGTTTTCGGATATGTTCATAAAAAAGCTTGCTTGATGTTTTGTAAGAGGACTCAGGAGTATAATTTAATTCAGCTAATTCATGAGTAATGATCGCCCTGTCTAATAGTTGATATTCCGGACAAAATTCTAACGCGCAATTTAGATGGTATTGGATGCCTTCATAATTATTGCTAAAATGTTTTAGATATTTAGCATATAAATGGTGTGTCTTATAATGTAGTGAGATAAAAGGCGATTTCTTTTTTATGTTAAATAAGTAATCAAACATTACCTGACAACTTTCCATATCACCTTGGGAGATTGCTTCCTGTAAATAGTCTTGGGCAAGGGATAAGTATAAATGATTGGTAGGAAACTTGAAAGATGATAGATACGTTTTTAACACTTCTAATAGGTTGGTATACTCTTCATCTTGACCATTTACCTTATGAATTTTCATCTTTAGTGATAGTGACTTTAATATTAATTCTTTATTCGATGTTTCTTGTGCTGCTGATCTTGTTTCATCAGCATAACTCAAAGCTTGTACATAATCTTTTTCACAAAAAGCGAGAGTTCCTCTAACAAGCGTAACTAAAGGTTGTGTAGGTAAATCCAGCTCGTCTATAAAGATATTGGCTAAAGCTAGTTTACCTAAGAGAATATAATGAATACACAAATTCAAATGAATCGTGTTCCGAAGCATATAAAAAACAGAAACTTTTGTATCTGCTATTTTTTTGGCTTCTATAAGTTGTATTAACGACTTTTCATAATTCTTTTCTTCATAGGAAATTCTTGAAAGAAGTAAATATGTTTTTATTTTAAATGTTAATCTTTCAACGTTTTTGGAAGGTTCACAAAATAACGCGTTATTCAATTCTTGAGTTGCTCGATCATGTTCATTTGAGTAATAACAATAGAGGCCATTAATGTAATATAATTCAATACTGATCGCATTTAGATAGATATGAGTGTTATAGTGATCTTTAATTTTACTTATTAATTCTTTTGCTTTCTCCATTTGATCTAAATAGATCAAGTCTTCTATTTCATTAATCTGTTTAATAATAGTCGTATCTTCTTGTGCTATTTTTATGTAGGAAAGCGGGATTTCAAGCTTAGATGCAATCTTTTCTAGTTCTGGATCCGTTGCATTAGACTGACCTAATTCAATATTACTCATTTTGGTGACTGAACATATGCCTTGGGCGAGCTCTTTCAAGCTCATCTTCTTTTCTTTTCTGTAATATCGTATTTTATCTCCCGTTAAATAGTTGTTCATGATGACGTCATCCGCCAACAAGTTGTCTTGTCAGTGATAAACTTTCCCCCCTTGTTTCCGCTAGTTTATGTGCTTTTTCCCGCCAAGTTCACTTTCGGGAAATAAACGAACAACATCCTCATAGGAAAGTTGTAATTGATCCATCGCTTCAGTTCTAGCGAATGAATGTACTTTTGAAGATTCATTTTCATGCACTGCCTTGTTCCAGTGATTAGCTTTTCTTCTAAATGTAAGATGAGTTGACCGAAGACACTCAGATAAAATATATTGTTTTGCAATGGCTGTCGCGATTTCCTCTTTAGATAAATGTAACCATTTTATTTTTTCAGGTTGATCTTTTAAGTCCTCTACTTGGTTAATTAGATTTAATGTCGTAGGGTATTTAGAAAAGTCAATCATAGTAGGACCTCCTAGTAAAAATTGATAAATAAAGTATATACTATAATAAATTATAGAACAAATTCACTATAAAATTTCGTTTATTTACCAAATTGGACTTTTTGATCCTCTCTATTCCAGACAAGAGGTGCATTAAACGTTTTATCCTTCCACTTGAACCCTTTTATTATATCTGTTTTTTCATTCTTAAGAAGTTCCATAAGTTGCTTTTTTGATAACTTTTTATTTAACACTTTGAATGGTAAGTTAAATGTACAACCTGAATCCTTATAATTAGAACATCCGTAAAATTCACCATGTTTTCCTTTTCTCAATACCACATTACTGCCACACAGAAGACAGGCTCCAATACTTTCGCTCTTAATACGTTCAACACCGTTCTGATTCCATGTAGAGGAATAGGTTTTTACCTCTTCAAACAATACCGAGCTTAGCTTTTTCGAATGAGCAATAAAATCTTTGTGATTATAAAGGGAAGCGCCAATTTCATTAAGTTTCACGTCCCATTTAGCAGTTAGAATGGGGCTTTTAATTACTGATCCCCTTTTAATAGAATCAACGACCGTTATACCTAGCAAGGTTGGATAAACTTTATTTTTCTTCCATTCAATATATTTTCTCGATTCTAACAAGGTGATTAACCCCGCTCGAGTTGCCTCAGTACCCAAAGGTAAGTTGCTAATCGATTTCCTATCTTCATCTTCTATGGCCTGTGCAGCATTCTTCATAAATCCAATTAGACTCGAAGAGGTGTAGCGATTTGGTGGCTTAGTCTTAGACTTAGTAGTGAGAGTGTCTGTAACAACACCTTCGCTTCCCTTTAAAAGTGTAGGTAACATGATATCATTTTCATTTGTAGGAGGAATAATATGGTGCCAACCTTTGGAAAGCAATTCTTTCCCTTTACTTCTAAATGTAAAGCGGTCCATCACCTTTGTTATTATTTCTTTATGGGACATAGCGACATCAGGATAATGAGCTGCAAGGATTCGTTTTACAACTAAATGATAGATAGACTTTTCATCCTCTGATAGATCCTTATCTTTAGGAATTTTATCTGTAATAAGAAGAGCGTGGTGATCGGTTACTTCCCCTATATAACGTTTATTGTTCATAAGAGTGCTTACAGGGAGAGGAAATAGTGCACCAAATGTATCATGACCGCTTAGAAATTGTATATTATTTTCTAATTCACGAGCATCACTTTCAGTTATGCGCTCATCTTGTGTACGAGGGTAGCTCAAATATCCTTTATCGTAAAGGGATTGAGCATATTTTAATGTTTCTGCAGGTTTAAAGCCAAAAGCATTACCAGCGTCCATTTGTAAAGTAGATAATCAATATAATAAGGGGGGCTGATACGTTCGCATTTCTTCTTTCATTTCCATAATCGTACTTGACTGATTACGAACTAACTCGCATAATTGCTCAGCTTGTTCTTCTTTAAAAATTCGGTTTTCCTTTTCGTGGAACCATTCCCCTTCATAAACATTCCCTTGATTATTAAAGGTTGCTTTTACTGTCCAAAAATTTTCTGCTGTAAATTGTTCAATTAACCGCTCTCTTTTAACGATCTCTGCTAATAAAGGCGTTTGCACCCTCCCTAAGCTGATCGTTGTGTTATGAGGGACAATTCCTTGCTCCTTTAAAAGGATGCCATAGGCTCTAGATAGGGTCAGTCCAATCATATAATCAGACTCAGCTCTGGCCTTTGCCTGATAATATAGTGGTAATGTTTCAGCATCTGCTTTCAATTGGCTGAAAGCTTTTTGAATAGAAGTTGCTGTCATACTAGAAGTCCAAAGTCTTTTTATTGTTTTCTTACATTGAAGGCGATAGAGAATATTTCTTCCTATGTACTCGCCTTCAGCCGCAGCATCTGTTGCTAAAATGATGGTTTTCACACGCTTATCAAAGATGGTGTCTTTTATCCTTTGTAAGACCTCTTTTTTATCAGAAACTACCTTGTATTGAAACAGGTCTATGATTATCGGCAAACTATCTAATGAATAGGACTTATATTTCTCATTCAACTCACCCGGTTCAAGAAATTCTAATATATGCCCTACAGCAGCGCAGATTAATGCTCCTTCAGGTAGTAAAGAGGACGGAGGGGCTACATAGATCCTCCCTTGTCTTTTTCCATTTAACGCCTGGGCATATGCTTTAGCAGCACTAGGCTTTTCAGCGAGGATCGCGTACATAGGGTCTATACTCCTTTTTAGCACTGGCGGGTTTGATGTCTAGAATGTATTCTTCTCTTATAATTTTCTTTTGATATACTATTTGGTCCTCTGTTTCCTTTGGTGTGAGATGCTGGAAATGATTGATATAATGTTTTCTCATGACTATTCCTTCTTTCTAATATTTTTCATAAAAAAAGACACCAGTCCAATATGGAACCGGTGCCTCCGATCGTAATTAAGTATTTATTTAACCCGCAGGGGTGAAAAGAGCTGAGTATTTTCATTACCCAGTGTTATTAAGAAGGGTGAAAGCCCATCTTTAATTTCAAGTATAATGTCTTCTTTCTCATACTTTTGGTGTTTAAGTGCAGTCAGTACATTTTGAGGCTTAAATGCAACCTCTGTTTCTCCACCTTCTATTGTAACATCCGTTAATTCATCTTGTAAATCGCCTACCTGATCTTGCGCAGCATAGAAATGAACAGTTTTACCACTAATTTTCATCTCAACGTGTTCACTACCTAAAGATGACACACGCTCTAGAGAAGAAAACAGATCACTACGTTTGGATTTTACCTTAATAGGGTGATTCTTAGGTATAAACTGACGATCTACGGGATACTGCCCTTCAAGTAATCGAATATACACCAAAGTTAGGTTGTGACTGATGTTAATTAATAGGTGTTTTTCTGAGCAATTTAGAGTACATTTAGTGCCTTCTGTAGTAGCCAGTAAGGACTGTAGCTCATTAAGAGGAGAGGCTGGTATGACAATGTTAGGTAAAAATAGCTCCTCGTTTTTTAAATCCTTTTGTAACGAGGACATAATGTAACTATTTGTTGCCATTAAGTTCATAATTCCTTGGTCTATCGAGAGCTTGACTCCGTTTAAGATTGGTCGCCCTTCACTAGTGGAACAAGCATATACACTTTGATCGAGGACCTGCTTTAAAAGAGATTGCTCTAAAGTAAAAGATGCACCATCTACTTCTGGTGGTGCTGGGTAATCCTCAGTAAGTATATTTAATTTCACTTGGAATTTTCCGCTCTTAAATTTTAAAACAGCACCTTCTTGTTCTATTTTAATGTCTTCTTTAGGCATTTTCTTCACAGCTTCAAGTAGGATCTTCCCGTTCACCAAGACTGTGCCTTCATTAACGAGTGTAGCTATTTCAGAGCCTTTAAATTCTAGTGGAATCATACGAACAATGGTAAAGACACCATTTGAACCTGTAAGCAAGATTCCTTTCTCGGTTGCTTCAATTTTAATGGATTTATAAACTAATTCTTGTTGTGATCCTTTAATTGCCTTACTGACTGCATCGATTCCTTTTAATAGTTCCTCTTTCATTACGGTAAGTTTCATTTGTATTCTCCTTTTAAATGGGTTGGTGTGTTTATATCACTGCAATAAACTGCTCAAGTGCGATTGTTTTAGAAGTCTGTCCTCTTTTTATTTGATGGTCTATATAAATAAGATCAACAAGGTGTTTCTGCAAGGACTTAGGGTCGTAGTATTGAGTGTTTTCAGCTGCAAGTTGAACAGGGTAGGAATGCATATTCAACTCTTTCGCTATTTGGTTTATTGATTTTCCCCTGCTTGAAAGCTCTCCTACAAGTAAGATAAGGCGAATTTGACGTACAAGAAGCGCAATGATCTTTATTGGCTCTTCTTTCTTCTTCAACATATCACTTAGTAGCTCAATAGCTTGCTGTTTGTCTTTCTTAATGATTTTATCAATTAAGACAAAAATGGACTCTTCAATGTTACTAGTGACTAGTTGGCTGATATGTTCTTCGCTTATAATCGCTCCTTCATTGTATAAAGAAATCTTTTGGATCTCTTGCTTAAGAGCCGTTAAATCGGATCCTAGCAACTTAATAAGGGACTCAACTGCTATTGGATCAATTCCTGCTGCTTGAGACTCCGCTTCTGCTTGTATCCACTGCTTGAGCTTATGAGGCGGAAGAGATTGGCAGGTGATGATTTCAACATTCTCCGATTTTTTAAGTATTTTAGAGATCTTTTTTCTAGCATCAAGTTTATCTGCATGAAGGGTCAAAACAAGAGTGGCCATATCATTAGGCTCCTCAACGTAGCGAATTAAAGCATCTAGATCTTGTTCTAGCTTAGTCTTGTTACCAGTGAGAAAGGTGCAATTTTTTAGAGTTACTATTCGATGACCTCCCATAAATGAAAGTGTTTGAGCGTCCCCGATTGCTTTTGTTAATTCGTCTTCTTCCATATCGAAAGAAGACGAATTAAACTCATCCACCTCGCCCACTGCTTCGTGAGTAATTCTGAATCGATTATCCTCAATTAAAAATGGTTCATCACCAAAAATTAAATAAATGGGTTTCATAATATCCTCCTTAAAGAGTAATTGCGATTCGAACAACCCATAGGATTGCAAAAACCACAGAAATTAGCTTTATTACTAGACGACTAAATACTCTTAAAATATATAAAGCTATGAGTATTAAAGCGCCTATGATCCAAAGGTTCATATTTGCTAGATCAAACATGTATTTCCCTCCCTCCCAATTAGTCTAAAAAAGCATAAAAAAAACACTCCTTAGAATCATCGTGTGGGTCTTAGGGCTTTATGGCCACAAAAAGACATACGATCACTCTAAGGAGTGTTTAAAAATAAAAAGTAATGCTCCGCATGGAGATTACAAAATTGACTTAAATAAATAAAATATACTTTGATTATAAAGGAGCACTGAAAATTAAGCCATAGTTTTTTCTTTTATAAAGGCAAAATAAAGTTGCTAATATTTAGAAAAACACTGTCTAAAGTATAACGGGTTCGGTTACTGGGGAGAAATCATTAAATAAAAACCTAATTGAGGACACCATTCATATGCATATGAATTGGTGCCCTCTTTTTTATTGTAGTATCAATGAATTAACAATTTTAACATACTAACTAGCAGATTAATACGCATCCATTTTAACAACACCACATAGATTTTTTGGTGTTGTTAAATCAGTGTTAAAACTGCTGCTAGTCGGAACTGTATTTGAAGGTGGATGGAAATATATGTTAACATTATAGAAGTAGTTTGTGAAGTATTGTTCTTAAACTATCGGGGCAGTTTAGTACAATACTGTTCATTCTCCCATTGGATATATTAGGTTAAATTGCACATATTAAATCTAATGTATAAATGGAGGGATTTTTATGAGATTTTACAAGTTTAGTTTTGTGATAATTATGCTTATTTTAAGTTTTACTATTGTTATTAATTCGAATGAAGCCCACGGAAAATCTCATGAAGAAAGACAACTTGAAGAATTTATAAAAGGTAATGACTATATTCCCGCAGAGAAAGCGATTGTTGAATTTGAAGAAAAATATGGGGGAAAAGTAAACCTCCCAAAAAAGTTACCATTTGAACCATCGCATCGGTTCGGAAACATTGATGAAGAAGGACGTTTGAAATTGCATTTTATGAGACCAGGAAAAATTGATAAATATCCAACTCTTGATTTTGTTTTTTATGTAATGCCTGAGATAGACTTAGATTTGTTTATTAATGCAAGCGATAAAGTATATACACTGAAGAGTGGAGAAAAGGCTTATTATAGACAGCAACACAAGTACTTTCACTCTCTGGCATTTACAGGAAATAAATTAGGATATCATTTTGGTTCGAATCCAGACAATATTGATTTGGATTCTTTCATTCAAATTGCAGAGTCCATAAGGTGAACTAATTAAAGGTGAAATGAAGCTGTGATAAAAGCTTCATTTTCTTATTCAACTAACGGATGCGTTAGTTGAAGTAGAAAAGTCATTACACATCATAAAACCGCTCAGAAATTAGTTGTTAATATATATGCTGATTAGCATATTATTGACATAGTTATTTGCACTTTTCTCCTCGTCAACCGAACCCGTTATCTAAAGTCAAAGGCTTTCCAATATTGAGATGAAATTGCAAATAATTATAATTTTAGCCGCCCTTCACGGAATAGTGGAGGGCGGCTTTAGTAAGGGATTGAAATTTTAAAGGCGGCTTCTGCCTATATTCTGGTTAATCCACTCCCCTATGTGTGATAGTTGACTCCTCTATGTGTGATAATAAATTGTTAGAGTACTAGTATTAGTAAGGGTTTCTCCGTCAGAAAACAATAAAACAAGAAATCATTGATAATCAATTAAAAACAATTAAATCACTTGTAAAACAAACAAGTGTGTTGCTACCTCCTTCCTATTTAGTCCAACCAGGTTCATAAGTGAAAATAACAGCACCACCAACTTGTGCATTCCCTCTAAATGATTGAAAATCTTCACATTTAATGAGCTCCGCTCTGAGGGTCATAAAATCTTCTTTAGCAACATGGTACGATTCTATGCTTCCATCCCGTAAGCCTTCGATTACCTCAAGAATTTCTTGTTTTTCCATTTTGATTGCTCCTTTCTGGACCTACGATAAGATCTTTTGTAGAACATTCCGCTTAAATGATTAATTTTTTTCTAGTAAAGCCAAAAGAGTTTCGTTGAAGGTTATGGCTTCCCTAAGGCTATTTATAGCACTCTCTAAGTATATTTCAGACCATTCCGCAACTAAATTTTTATCTAAGATGGAGTATTCCCTTTTATGCTTGCGTGACGCTTGTCCTGTATAAGTGCTTTTAAGTAAGATCGTTGGGTTTTCTAGAGGTTCATTATCTTCATCGAGTCCTTCTGTCATTTCATTACGACCCACTAGTAAAAAATAGGTCTTACTGCACGTCCATCCCCATTCGCTAATCATATCTCTTTGGAGGTCAGAAAGGGCAGCTTGTTTATTATTGGTAAGGTAACGGAGGATATACACTCTGATAATATCTTTAACCGATAATAGGGACCGAACAAACTCACGATCTTCATTTGGCACTATTTTAGGTGCTACTGGGTGTAAATCAAGGAGACTCTCTAAAATGACATTCAAAGCATGATGTACAACCGTTACACGCTCTAGTAACTCTTTGCCTCGAGCTTTCTCCCTTTCATACCCTTTCTTTGTTATAGAGTAGCTAAGGAGTTCTGAATCATTTGCTGAAATGATCTCGCCTTCTTCCTCTAAATCCTTTAAATAGGTTCGCAATTTATAAATAGAATATTTGCGGTTCGGACTTCCTGGTTGTGGCGGAGGTGGGAGCTGCTTTTCAAGCAACCGATAACATTCGTCTACTGTTAACGGTTGCTCTTTTAATATCTTTAAAATGGCCCATTGTAAACATTGCTTAAGAGATAGTTTTTGTTTCATAAAGCACCCCTATTCTTAGAGTTTTCCAGTCTGCTTGCTTGATTCTTACCGAAATACATAACTTCTTCCTTTTTTCTTCTTAAGAAAGGAAGGGGGCATGAGAATGAGAATGGGATTTATTTCTAATATGAAATTCATTAGACTAGTAATCTTCATTTATAAAGAGGATACTGCTAGTAGTCTTGTTCGTTTCTTAACTCATATTTGTTTATAAGGAAACATGAGTAACATAATCTACTTTAAATTAGTAAAAGAAGCTGTAACTGCACTCTCTTATCCAGGTACAGCTTCTTTTTTTAGTGGAAAAACGACTATGCTAGTTTACTACCTCTTGGTAGGGATTTATATATTTACTGTACAACACAGAAGAGGTTTCCTCAATAGAGAGATAGGCTGAATTCATCCCTCCTCCCTCTTGTTTTCCCTTGTTACTTATTTTATTTTCTACGTATTTATATCTTTTCTACGTAAGTATATTCTTTAAACGTACAAATGGTCTGAATACGTAAGGGGGTGGGATCTTTGCGCGCGCTGCGCTTGGTGGCAAGGGAAGGGCCAGAGCGAAAGAATAAGGGGAGAAAACTCATGTGCGTCATAGTTGCTATGGATCTGTTCGCCCCTACTGTGTTGTGTAGTACGTAAATATCTCATGGTACACTCTTGGTTTCTTAATCTTATATGGTTATAATTAGTATTAGTTCGATATAACTAATGGACATTGGAGGATTAAAACTAAACATGGAACATTTAGTATTATTTTTAGATGGTTTGATGGAGTCGAATTTTTTCCTTTTTATTTTCACCCCGTTAATAGGTTTACTGCCGCTAATTATTAAGCTATTAGCGTCGAATGAAATAGAAAGAATTTTTTTCAACAGTAACAAACGGTTAATTTATATTTGCACAAGAATAATAGGTAGTTTCCTCCTTGTTTTTTTCATTTTGGTTTTTTATGGTCTTACAATTCATAACTCATGGATACGAGAAACTCACATCTATCTTCTAATAAATTTAATAGGGTTTTATTCTTTGTTAATACTACTCTTGTATTGGTTTATTATGTCAATAGTAAAAAACCTGAAAATAAATATTACATTGAAATGGTTCGTAGTTTTCCAAAAAAAGCTGCAACATCCCTTTTTTGCAGTTCCCTTTCTTGCAGTGAGCCTTATCAGTATTTCATCATTAGGAGTGACATTTGCATCTGAATTTTTTATTAAAAACCCTCCAACGATATTTACTATTGATACAGTTTTTATAGTATTTATAGCAACTGTTTTAGTTTCATTGTTGAAGCCAAACTCAGCTAACCTCCAATCAAAATCTTTCAATAGTTTTAAAATTGAAAATATCAATAGTGATCAAGTGGATGATACTCTAAGTAATTTGATTACTTTTTCATCTTTACACAATAATAAGCTGATACTCATTCATCATGAAGACCTAATGAAGAAAACGTTTCAAATCAATAACTTTTATGTATATGATACTGATGAAAATAAATGTACTAAATATGTACGGGCGAGTAGTTTTTTATTATAATCGAACAGCATTTTAAATTCCCTCTTTCCAACCAACAATCTAGCGCCGGTTTAATACCGGCCTTTTCCTCCATTATTAATAGAGGTCATATGATGGTTAAGCCAACCTGAAATTGCTTTCGCTAATACATCATCTCCAAAGATTTCCCCCATTTGAAAAACGCCAAATTAGCCATATGTGTAGTTTCTGAACTTGAGCCAGTACACAAATTCTGTTACGCGCCTGTGCTGCACTATTCTATGAAATTCTAGATCATATTCTGGCACTTCACCCAATTGCCTATGCAGTCCATCCGAAGAAGCAAGTTGTTTTGTACTATAGAATGATAATACGTATGCTGATGATAACGGTCCTCTTTTCAATAAGAGCTTCCTCCCCAAGAATAAGACTTTTATTCCTTTCACCACTCTCCTGTGTATGAAAAAAGACGCTTATTTAGCGCCTTTAATTTGCCGTTTTTTGGGGCTTAACGTGTGATTGCTTGTCATCTACTTTCATAGATATCTTGTATGTACACATAAAAGTTTTACTTGGCATATTACATTACAATGTCTCTCGACCGATCGGTTCCCCCACCCACTCTTTTTCTTTGAACATCTTAAAGCATATGCTCAACTTGACTTTCTAACGACTGACCAACAGTACTCTTGGATAGGATTAATGTTTAGATCGCAGCCTATTTTACTTAGTATTTCATTTAACAGCCTTGCGGTATAAAAAAAAACACAGAAAGTGCGCATTTATTAATTTTGCGCACCTTCTGTGTTTTATAATTTTGGTTAAGTGTTTAAAGGAGGGGGGACTGCTCCTAAACTAGTTCATTATTGCCAAAAAACTTAAAGGGACTCAGTATAACTAACATATAAAATTTCCTTATATAATAAGGATAACCAATCAGAATCTTCTTTAGAAGGTACTAAAACCCCATAACTAATTTCTCCCTCTTTATCCTTAAGTACGTAAACCAATTCTTCATCAGATCTACTTTCACCCATTTCATCTGGAACATCTTTCCCTTCTATCCACTTGATTAATTCTTCAATAGTAATAGCAGATCTGTCTATAAAAACAGGGACTCCACTTTCTATTAAATTTAAAACCTCGGTACTTTCCACGTTAGAAAATTGATCAGCCATTATAATACTAGCAATATATTCATTCGAATTAATATGTCCTAAATCTTCAACATTCTCGACCATGTTTTCAAACCGATGGGGCGGAGTTAATTTATTAAAATCTCCCAAAAAGCTAATTTTGTATTCTTCACTTATTATTTTTTCTATGGTTTCATCATAAGATAAGTTATTATCAGAAGATGACTTAGAATCAAAAGATGATTCCTCTAAACTCGTGTTATCATTTGACGTACCACACCCTGTCATAATAATACATATAAATAAAACAACCGAAATTAAGTATTTTGAATTCATTAACCTTTTCCTCCAAGATATATTCTTTATTTAACTCTGTATTATAGTAGATATTATCAAAAACTTAACTTTAACAACCATAAATATTAGGTTAAAATGTTGAAGAAGAATAAAACTCTCTGAAGATCAATTTTATAGACTTCGGAGAGTTTTATTGATTTAAACCTTTAAAAAAGTGAAAATTATTGGCGCTTTAAAGGAATTGGAGTGTTATGAGCTAATTCTGTGGTAGTTCTAGTTACACCTGCTACAAATAATGCAGTTTTAGTATTTTGGATTGTAATCTGATTAACACTTTGTCCTTGCCAAGTACGATAGACCACAAAAGGGTTTTGAACAGTGGTACCTCTTGCATAAGCGCTATTTCGATAATCGTAAATTATCTCAACCCAATTCTTTCCAGTATCTGAATTTCCTCTAATAGTTAAATCATTTAAAGGGGTCTGGTATGTAACATTCAATTCTAATCCCCTTGGTCTAAGCCCTAGATTAATAGTTCTAGTACTCCCAGATGGCTGTGGGTGGGGGCCGTACTCGTGTACTCTTCTCCCTGACTGTGTGGGAGCCCTATTCCCGTCTGAAAAAAACTTGGCTGTGTAAGCATAACTAGTACTACCTTGAGGTACTAATTCTAAACGAGAGTGTATAGCTGCATAATCATTAGTACTATCTTGATCGAAGCGAGTATCTAAGGCATAACCTTCTTTTCTTTCATTTAAAATACCATTTCCCGAGCTGCTTCGATAATTCAAAGGACCATAAGTTCTATACCAGTGTGCTCCCAATGCTATGTTTGAAGCGCTCATAGTAGAAAATGAAGTGTCAGATTTCTTGGGACTTTCTGTATAACTATCATAAATTATACTATCTAAAAGATACTTGTAACCAGATTCTTTATCAAGTAGATTAACTCCAAAGCTTAAATTCCCTAGTTCATCTCTTGTAACATAAACAAGTTCTTCAGTAGCTGTACTTTCTTCTTCAATAAACTCGTCTTCAATAAAAATTTCATAATCTAAAAGATCTGCTAATTCTTGAGGGCTTATAGCCTCTCTCTCAAAATATACTATAGAACCTTTGTTTAATAAATCTTTTATAAACTCCTTAGTTACTAATGGCATGTGATCTTTAGAAATTATCACTGAGGCATATTCTGATAATGTGGTGCTCCTGTATGCAATGTTTTCACGTCCTGACTGTTCATGATATTCAGTATATATAGCATTATGAGCCTTATCAAGTGATTTATTCCACTCACCAATTACTCCTATTTTAATACCTTCTTCTACTGCTTTTTCTACAATTTCTTCAACCGTTGTATCTGAAATTGTAATCCCTTCAGCTACTTCGTTATGAGTTTCTGCCAGGACACCATTAACAGATAAACACAAAAAAATAGTCACTAAAAATATAATAGCTTTAATTTTCATATCTTTACCTACTCTTTCTGTATAATTTTCACATTTGACATCTTACCACAAATGGAAAATTTTAAATACACCTTTCAATATTACTATATTTATATAAGCAAAGAATTTCGTGAGTTTTTTTCACTTTTTATAGTAATTCACTTATTTTTCAGTAAAACAAAAAAATTATCTATATACCTTAAGGGTTTACCCATAGTAAGTAAGCTAAGTTCTTATATTTCACAAAAAATATATTTCACCTATACGTTTACCATCACTCCAGTATTGTTAGTTGAACAGGCCTTCTTCCCCAACGTATTGCCTCCTCATGGGATTGCATATAAACATCAATTAACATTCCTTTTATGGCTCCTCCAGTATCAGCAGCAATAGCTTCCCCATATCCTTCTACATACACTTTTGTTCCCAATGGGATGACGTCTGGATCTACCGCAATCACTTTTTGATCAGGATTTTTGTTGAGATCGATGCCCATTTTGGTAATGCCAATGCACCCTTCACAATCTCTTGTATAGGCCGTAGACATAATGCTTAATGTCTTTTTTGCTTGATGTTCACTAGTAGTCTCAGCCGCTTGAGAAGGAAGGTACGTAGCCAGTGCACTTTCTTCTACTAGATTTGGTTCTTCTACTAGATTTGGTTCTGGTTCTAGATCTGGTTCTGGTTCTTTTGTCCCAATCAAATAAATTTCATCAACGACCTCTTGCAACACCTTTTCCGTTTTAAATTGCCGGTCGACTACAGCTCCGTCTTGCTTTAATAACTCATATTCTCTAACTTTGATTCCCTCTACCCCTTTTATTTTCAACTCTCTTTTACCTAGTAGTACATTGGGGTCCTCTTCTTCTATTGTCATGTAAGGGATCACTTCCTGCTCTAATTCATGCCCTTCTGCTACGCGGTGAACCACTATGTCTCTTTCATTAAGGACTTCCGCTGTAAGAGTAGGTACTGTATAGTCTCGATCCTTTAAGGTAATACCGAGGCCGTCAATAACTTCTTGTACAGTTGTAGGGGCTGTTTCTTTAGTTAGTTTCTTACCATCCACGTGAATAGAAACGTTAAACGATTGATGGTAAGTGATGGTCATTCCTTCCCTGATAGGAATATCACCGTTAGGAGATAAAACATCATAAAGTCCTGGAGAAGGTAGTTGCCATTCCCTTATAGCTCCTTCAACAGTGGCTGCACTTGTCCACTTATTCTCTTTTCCATCTCTTGTAAGTAACATTACCTGCCTTGCTTGATTCCAGATGATTTCATCACCCTGCCTTAGCATATGATCTAATGGAACAGATAACTGATCGTGTGGCCCAATGATCCAGTCACTCTCATTAAAAAGCTCACCAACTGTTTTCGGCTTTGTTTCTACGGCAATTCCCTTACCATCCATCCAAACAACTAGTTGAATCTTTTGATCGAAACCTTGAACAGCTACAATGGCCATTAATATAGTTACTACGGCTGTAAGTAGAGTAAATAACACATACTTAATGTACTTCCTCCCCCTTCCAAAAAAAAGCACCGATAAAGAGACAGCTGTCTCCTTATCGGTGCTTCCGATTGTAAACAAAATATTTGGTTGTCATGTTGAAATTAATGGGTAATTTCATTATATCGCCTTCTGTTAAGCCTTACAAGCTTATCTCTCAATCAGATTTAGATTTCTAACAATATATTCTTCCACAGTCATTCCCCACGTGGCAGCTTTAATTCTTAATGCCTCATACTGATCTTCATCAATAGATAGAGAGATCTCTTTATCTGTTGAAAAGAAAGCAAATTCATTGTTTTGCTGAACTACCTTACCGCTTACCAAACTCCTTTTAGCGAGCTCAGCAAGATCATGGTTCTCTTCTCCTTGCCTGAAAATAAATGGTTTACATGTTACCTCAATTTCAGTTCCTATCTCCTCAATACGTACCTGCTTTAAACCTACAATTACTACAAGGGTTTCGATAAAAGTGTAAGTTAATGACCGGATATGGGTTGGCTTTACAAATCTAAAGGTAACCTTCCCCTTCCTTGTGGTGCTTTTTCCTAAATGATAAGGTGAACAAGGATAATAATTGAGTAAAAGTTGAGTAACAGATATCCTCTCACCGTAGGCATCTAACGCATACCCTTCATCACCTTTGATACTCATGATCCGAGCCAATTCACCATTCAATCGATGGACATAAGATTGAAATAAGTACGTTCTGTTTTGCTTGTTGTAATGAGACGTTTTTTTCTCTACACCTAACTTCTGGCGGTAGGTCTCCTTAAACATTTCTAGCTTCTCGTCTTCTTCTATGTAGTAGTTACCTTCTGCTTTATGTGTGGTTAGTTTTTGATTTTTAATAGCTTGATAAATGACCGCAGGTTTACATCCTATATACGCAGCGGCTTCCTTAGTTGTAATTCCTCCAGGATATAACTTTTCATACAAGGCTTCGACTTGTTCATCAGGAATACGGTACTCTCCTTCCATTCGGAAAGTATGAGGATTTTCCGGTATTAATTCTCCATTTTGTATATAGAAATATAGTTTCGT
Source organism: Alkalihalophilus pseudofirmus OF4 (assembly GCF_000005825.2). GTDB lineage: Bacteria > Bacillota > Bacilli > Bacillales > Bacillaceae_D > Alkalihalophilus > Alkalihalophilus pseudofirmus. Next base: position 245,143 of record NC_013792.1, on the reverse strand, counting down.
ACGACTGATCTTTAACCTTTTCATTGCCTCTTTGCCATTCATACGTTTTCCTCCAAATAAAATTTCAACGACTCTATCCTATCATCAGCTTGTTTATTTCGCCATTTCCAAGTGGGATTTATAGAAAGAGAAAATAATAAGCTATTAAAAAAATTGATCAACAATGTATAAATTAATGTCCTCTCGTGGTTACCAACAAGTCCTATATATTGTCGTTAATTTATCTTATCCTTTGAACTTAAGTGCTGTAAAGTTATCATAGGTTCCCGAGAGATACTATATATTAACCCTCTGAAAATGTCATTTTCAGCATATGATAACTAGATAACATGGAAAGTTGAGTTGAATGACTGAACAACATGGCAATTATAGAAGGCATTAGCCTAATAAATTTTCAAATGAAGCATTTGAAAGAGTCTACCCGAATTCACAAGTGAATTCGGGTAGACATGCTGCTCATTATTGGTGTAAAGAATTTGTTGTTTTAAGCTGTAAAGTATTTATTTATAAAAGCCAACAAATTGAATGTTGACCTACCTCTGTGTACTAGTTAGTTAACAATGGAACGACATTAATGGCTGGATTTTTTTATTACAAGAAAACCCCCACAACTTGTGAGGGCTTCATGGTGTAATATCGCAACAGGGGGAATTCATATGATGCTTACCAACTTGTCTTTATTATAAGTTGCAAAACAACCCAAGTCTAATTAGTATATTAATATTACTTTAGGTTGAATTCCATTTACACAAATTGTTACTATAATTATATGAGGTATTACTTCCCTCTTTTCCCCTTGATACCCCTCTCAGAGGGGTTTTTTATTTCCTTTTTTCATAGGAGTAAAAAGGAAATAAAAATGACAAGTGCTATTTTATTTTTGCAGCACCACTTGGCGTCTTTTGAACAATTTGGTGCTCTTGTTCAAATAATTTGTTAATCATATTTTAATAACTCCAATTCTAGCTCACTATTTAATTTTGTATTCGCCCATTCCTTTACATCTGTTATATCAATCTTATTAGTTGTTGCAGAGTCGCTCCCATCTTTATTCCTACTGTAAATCACTTCAACTTCCTGTAAACGATCTTGAATAATTGGACCTTCAAACCAAATAATTTCACCCGTTTTGAAAGAACTCTCTCCCTCATCCTTAAATACATACTCATTGTTAAAAAACAACCCATCCACATATACGTTTATGCCTAAATACTGTATATTATTGACATCACCCATTTCAATTGAAATTCCTTCACCTTGTTGTTCTGCAGTTTTTTCACTACATCCAAATAGCAATAATAAAGCTAATAATATTGTAATTTTTCTCAATAATAATCTCCTTTACTTAGCGCCAGTTAGCATTAGTAATATTTTGTTTCAGTCTCGTATTCCTCTATTTCTTGAATTATAATTTTATAGTTATCAAATCTTTCAAGCAAGTTCTTATCGCCAATTATATAGAACTCTTTCTTAGCTCGAGTTACTGCTACATTCAATAAGTTAGGCTCTTTACAAGCCCATTCTCCAGCACTAAGTGTAGTGGCATCCGTGCCGGTGACAAAATATACAATATCAGCTTCTTTACCTTGAAAGGTATGAACAGTGCCAACATTATTCTGTACCCAATCTTTATAAAAAGTCTCAAATTCCTCTATTTCTTGTTTCAATAAACTTTTAACTCCGAATGAATACTCTATGTCATATATTGGAGGTGCTTCTAACCATATTTTCATATTTTTAAATAAACCAGAAACTAAATCTTTTTTAATCTCATTTTTCACAACAGAAAAAGGAGTTATAACAAATACACTTGGAAAGGAATATTCCCCTTTTATATATTTATCAATTTCTTCCACCAACATATTATTACTGCGCCTATTCCTTAAATCAACATACTTTTTCATTAAGATATAAGATTGTTTTTTTAGTGTATCCCAATTCTGATTTATACTTTGTTGATTTAGTACAGCTTCTAACAGTGGTTTCATTTCGTTTATCTCCCCTAATTTACCCTTAATAGAATCTAACAATTTTTTTCTTAGATACTTAGCCATAATTTCATTAATGTCCTTATGAGAACATCAGTTTGTTCAGGTACATACTGTTTCACCTTAACATTCCCCTGCGTATTCAACCATTTTGCAACGCCATCAGTATTGCTTTTATTATCATTAGCTAGAACCATATTCCCGTTATAAGCTAGCTTATTTGCTATAGAAAACATAGGGTTTATACATCGTCTATGAACCCATAACGGTATACCAATCCATTGATCCTCATTAATGGATGTCCCAATTGGATTAGATCTGTCAGCCAAAGATTGTACCGAACTTTTGGCATTTAAGATCTCATCATCAACTTTATTAATTAAACAAATATCTTTTAAAAGTGAAGCTTCAACTGATTGAACCGGCTCTATTTGTAACGGATCTCCAACAGCAAGAACCTTTTTAGAACGCCATATTGCACCTACAGCTTGGGCTGGAGTTGCTTGACCAGCTTCATCTATGAATAGGTTTGGAATAAAATCTTTAGGCATCCCATGGTACATAGAAGCAAAACTGGCAAAAGTAGTACTAACTACAGGACAAATACAATGTACGGTATTCCACATAGCTTTCATAGCATTTATTCCTTTTTCGCTGTTTATATCTATTGCATTTCTGTTTTCATTAAGCAGTGACAGAGCAGCTTCAATTTTTGCATAATTAACTGATAGGAAATGTCGCAGTACAATTAAAGCCTTAATAAATAGTTGTGATCTTAAAGTATTTAATTCATTTGTTTGAAATAAAACTTTCTGTTGCCTAGATTCATAATTAGCACTTTGCCAATAAAGATCAGTAGATTGTTCGAATTCGGGATCATCAATAGAATATTTATGAAATTTATCAGCTGACTTGGCCAAAGATTTTCTAATCTTCTTTACTTCCTTGTACAACTTGATAAATTCATCACATGCCTTTTCCCATTCTTTAATTCGATTTTCCCTTTGCCCACCCGTTTTAATAAGACTGTTCATAAAACTGAACGTATCATGTGTAAGCAAAGTAGATGCATTTTTAATATTATCTCCTTTTCCTAGCGGAATCGAAAACATCCCCCATGATTCCTCACCAGTAACCTTCTTACTTATTGCTTTGGCATACCTTAATGGTTGCATCTCCTTTAAAAAATCGGGATGTATTTCTTTTTCTTTGGGTAAATCTTTAGAGATATTTTCCACAGCAGTATTATTACTTGAAGCAACAACAGCAGCATGTGCTGCTATTGAAGGATCTAAATTGTAAACATTTCTTGATACAGGTTCTCTGCTAAATCGGTTTTTTATAGTAACCTTTGTACCAGTGTCTATCAATGCCTTATCCGGTTTATTTCGAAACGCTACTAGGGCTATAGCCTTTCGAACAATAATTTCAGCAAATATATCTTTTAGTAACGTTGTTTTCCCTGTACCTGGAGGACCGTTTACGGAACTAATGCGCATATCACTTCTAAAAAATTCATTGATAGCAACTTGTTGCATCAATGATGCTTTATGTTCAACATTGGATGGCCATCTGCCTAGTGGTGTATTAAGTGGATGTAATGATTCCTCAATAAACTCTCTGTTTTCATTAATATCTATCTTACGCTTTGGCTTTCTGAAAAATTGTTCAATTGTCATACCTTTTTCTTTTATTGCTTTTAATATATCTTCGGAGTAAAAACTATTAAACTTATCTTTTTGTTCACGTTTTCCATCTATTATTGTTAGTTCCATATAATGCTTGTCTTTTTCAGTATTTGGGGGGATTGCAAAAACTGTATTGTATTCTTTTGAAAATAATTCTAGCCACTCTGGTGATAGTTTTCCTCCATTAATATTTGCTGCTTGCCCTTCTAAGTAAGTACAAGCCTCTTTATAATCATCAAAAAAATTACTCTTTTTTTTAAAAGGAGATTTATTTTCAATTGCTAATTTTACAAATAATGTTACATGGGGTACAAATAGCGAATCTTTAATATATTTTTGATTTTCATCAAAATCTACAAAGAAACCGAAGTAGTTCTTTAGGGATTTATTATGTATTTCATCTCTAACGTGAGAAATATCTCTTTGAAACTGCAGTAGTTGATGCTCTCTAAAACAGTATCCATATAATCCATAGTTAGGCTTCATGTTATTGTTTCTTAACTTAAGGCTAGATACGGACCATTCTTTAGCCAAAAGGTCCGTATTTAATTGTTCTAATTTATGAAGGCTCTTTATCTTTTGAGTTGTATATTTTCTGCTTATAGTACCTGAATTAGGAATTTCAAAAGGAGCTAACGTTTCTATTTGCCATAGCGCTTTTAAGATATTATTTACTTTCAAAACTTCACAACCTTTATTAAGTTCTATATTTTATATCGACTTCTAGTAATAAAAATGCAGTAAGTGTGAAATACTTGACAAGCCAATTGCAATACATTCTTTTTGGGACTCCTCCTGTAACGCTGCAATAGTTTCACCATATCCCCTCTACATACGCTCTCGTTACTAATAGCATCACATGAAGGTCTTTAGCAATCACTCTTTTGATAGGATTTTGTTTAGATTGCTCTAATTTAGCATTTCAATTAATAGCTTTCCGGTAAAAAACAAACACAGCAAGTGCGTATTTATTAATACGCACTTGCTGTGTTTGTTTTACAATTATAGTCAATTATTTAAAGGAAGGGGAATTCGCCCATTTAGGAGTTGCATGTTTATCCCAAGCGAACTAGAACTCCCACTTCCTCTCTCAGCTACCAATATCTTTTCACTTTGCTGATTTTTGAATTTTTTTCCACAACTTAAAGACTTTATCTCAGTTTGGATTCCTCACTCTAGCCATGCTACATTATCAACATCTTCACCGCACCTTGTATTGTGCTTGTTTTGAAAAAATAAAAAACAAGTTATCAAACTTGTCTTAAGAGTAAAACCTATATATATGAATCATTCAATCCTCATTTGGCGATAATTAAAGAGAGGGGAGGTGAAAATAATGTCTATTATCATCAATCAATATGGGATTTTCATAAAAGCGAAATGGCTCACAATTCTACCCATCCTGGTTTTAGTAAGCCATTTCATTAATTAACTAAAATAAGAGGGGGGTATCGCCCCCTTTTACATCTATAGTATGACCAAAAATACAATTAATAAAATAAATTAAAATAATTTTTTCAAAAGCTTCTTTATACATTCTTACGACAAATTCTATCTATTAATGCTTCTATTCATGTCTTTAGCAACTTTTTTCGCTTCTCTGTATAATTGATATTCTCTGTGTGTCATAACTTTGATTGATCTACTTAAATCAACATTTTTATCTCCACCAAACGCCCATTTTAAATTATCATTTATAAAATTATCCATTTTGCAAAGGTGATATTGATTACTTTTCCTTGAATGAACTATTATTTCATTTTCATTATATGAGATAAAGGCTATCTTCATAAACTTTTTTCCTAAATTTTTCTCCATTTGTTTTAACGCTATCTCAGCACTTTCACTTTCATATATATTCGACTGCTGAAGTAAATAACTTTTAGTTAACATTTCAATTGGCTCTTCCCCAAAAATAATCATACCAACTTCCTCCATAAATAGCTGATACCCAATATACAAATTAACCCTTGTTAATGGTTTCATCTGAAAAACTAACTGACCCCTATCATGGTCCATCGAAACAATAGAAGAATCTACTTTATCAAAATGAGTATTTAAGAGATTGATTATAAAGCTAATAAAATTAGTCTCAGTTACTCGTCCTGCAGTTCTTGAAGTTATAAAACCATTATCAGATTCAATCATTCTTAATGCAGTTTTGTTACCATTACGCTGAAGGTTTTTAATTATATTTTTGGTAACTATAAAAGGAACATCTATTTTTTGTTTAACATATCTTTCTATATTAAGCTCGTACTCTTCCTTAGTTTCTAAATTTTTCGCTATTTCGGCAACACTATCATTTTTATGGCCGTTTTCTAAGTAGTCTTTATAAAGTGCTTGTGTGGTATTCATTAAATCATAATAATTTTTGGTTCGTTCTTTAGGGATATAAATAGGTTGTTTATCTAAAAAAGCAGCCCATTTCTCTATTTTTTCATTCACATCCGGAATGAGGGAATTTAATTTAAACATTCTTTGTATTTTAGTGGCATTTTTCTTTAGATCTGCTATGGTCGTTGGTAACTTTAGTCCATCATTAACGAAGTCCTCAATGCAATCACTACCTACATTAAGTTTTTCACCACTAATTTTATTTTTAATATAAAATATATATCTGTTTCCTGTTGCACAAAGCGAACATTTAATATCCGTATTACCTTCTCCCTTATCCTCAACAATTTTACTTTCGTCTGCTTGCCACTCGTTATGAGCTTCCCTGATCACTTGCCTTAGAACCGTACGCATAAAGCTTTGTTTTTCATGTGGCAAGCTATTGACTAACCCATTGGTTATTCTTTTATTCTTTACTAATAAATCTCGGTACTCTCGGTACAACTCAGATTTAAAATGTACACTGTGTAACAATAACACTCTGTCTCTTTTTTGTATGAACAATTTATTATCGTTTGACATACTGCACCACCTTATACAAATAGTTCCATTACTATTTTACTAGAAACATTTAATTTGTTCCAATAAATAAAATAAACCTCATCCCGCAAACTAGAAGAGGCTTTGATAGATATGTACTGCTATTTTCTTTTCTGACCTTTCGACACATGGTTGGGCTGTATTGGGCTGTACTTTTAGATATAACTAACATCTTAGCTACCGCTTCGTACGACAATAAGTAACCACCAACCATTAATGGATTTCCTTTTCACTCGCAGTTAACACTGACATGGCATCCTCTAAATGATTTATATCCATTGTGATACATGACTCCTCTTTAATACTCGTCAAATTATATTCATTAGCATGAGTCCGTACGTACTAATAAATTGTTAGACCATCTACAGGCTTAAAACTTTACGCTGATATGCTAATCGACGTTCAATGCCCTTTTTAAACTCGGCCGTTTACCAGTAGACTTCCATACAATTGAGAACATAGTATCACTAGATATCGGTCTAATAACTTATCCTCTTCTATTCCACCCTGTCTCTTTTTTCAAGCCATTTCTCGTTTTGAGTTTCTTTTGTTCTTTTTTAACTACCTTATATTCATTGGCTTCTTCCCTCCTTACCAATAAAAAGAGGACGCTAACAGACTACAGGCTTCCGTAATCAAATAGTGTCCTCAAATGGGGTGGTAGAACTATTCATTTAAGTTTTTGTATTGCTGTATCAATGTATTCTGAGTAGTTATCAATTAGACGATCTAACTTCATTTCGATATCCGGATACACTTCATTTTTTACAGCGTTTCTAAGGTGGACCGAATGCTTTTTCGTCAGCAAGATATCAGACCCTGTCTTTGATACATACTGCATCTCACCTAAAACCTCATAAAAATCTCCAAATATCTCTATTGGTACATTTTCTAACGGGATACTCTCTAGTTTTTCTACACTCTTTCTTAAATCATCAATTGAATGCTTTAATACCTCACTCCCAAAATCCGTATTATTTATTTGGTTTATATCCGAATATGCAGACCTTAAGTGTGGCTTATATATAAAATATGAGCGCACCTCTTCTCTTAATATGGGTTTCATTTCAGATTTACCATTATAATGAAATTTCAAAGCAGCATTTAGCCAATTAGTGATTATCGGTATGGTGGCACCTATAACCAAACTAATTATTATCTCCCTGGTCATAACGCTTCTCTCTCCTCATACTTCACTCTTACCTTGCTCTGATGAGTAACTACGATCGTTTATACATGTGCCTGTTGTTTTCAAAAAAATAACTCTCGAATAGACCATTGTTTGTCCACGTACTTGCCGGATGGTGGAGCTGGAAAATATCAATCTCCGATACAGCAGAGTTTACTTATAATCTGGTAAAAGCAAGCTAATATATAAAACCCCGTATGGGTATTGCCTACTGTTAAACCTCTTATGCTACTTTCGCCTTGAATTAAATCTTTTGTTGAAAAAGAAAATGAGGGTACAGAAACAATTACTAAAGCATCTCTTTCTGCCATATCTAAAACATGAATAGAGTCATAATATCTCAAGAAATTATAAGTAAAGGAGATGTTATAACATTAATATCTCTTTCTGTATTAACCTCCGGCATTAAAAAAAGTCCCCTAATGATGTAGCCTTTGTTGCACAACATCTCGCTGATCACCACTAAGCTTACTATTTAATTGAATCTAAAGTCGCTATATTCTCTTAACTCATCTGGTTTTAGCCTCAAATGGTGAAGGGCCACAGCAACCGCATGTAAATTTACAGTTTGATTGATAGTCGTATCCAACTTCTCGAGCTCCCTTTTAGCTCTCTGTTTTTCTTCTTTTGTACCACGAACTAACATTGCGTTTAATAAATGATACTTTTCATGCAACACAGCAGCATCTAATTGGTTAAGATTATGTAAATCTGGTTTTATACTCATGGTTAAACCCCCTGATCGTTAGTTTTTTTTACAAATAAGGTGAAGAAGGTTTTCGTTTCACACAAAAGGAACCAAAGACTTATACAAGCATTTTTCAAGAGTAATAGTACAACGATGAAGGCCGCTCCGATAAAGGCTCCTATTGATAGTGCATGGTTCTTATCATTGAACAGAATATCTAATAAATAGCCAAAGCCGACTACAACCATTCCAGTGCCTGCTGCTTGTAATATTGGTTTGGCGATTTGATACCGTATGAATACTCCCACCACTTAATTTCTACCAAATTTGAAGTGGGGGTTTCTGAGGTGTCGACTTTCAAAATGACGATTAACCACCAGTGGAGTTGACACGTTGGTGTGCTAAAAACACCCAACCCCGCTATCCTGTCGTATCATGTCTTCAGGATTACTTTTATTTGAGCACAATCGATACTGGTTTGGACATTGAGTTCCCTATTAAAAACGGCTCTTGAAATGCATCTTTAAATACCTTCCTCATAATGTTTCCAGCACCGTTCACATCAGCGTTAAAAAGGGTTCCGTTCTTCGAACGATATACCCCACGCTTAATACGCTTACCTGAGAATGATTTTTTCAAATCATCTACGCCGTAAACGGGGATTGCGTCAACATCTAGGAAACTAGCTTTTGAAGTGTAGGACTCTTCGGTCACTATGACTTTGATTCCGTGTCGTTCAGCCTTATAGGTAATCATACGTATCAAAAGACTGTGCGGAATGGATACAAACGATTGGTTATTCTTTTTACCCATATTTGAATGTTGTTTCCAATCTTTGTTATGACCAATAATAAGGGTATCAATATCTTCTTCTAAGATAATTCGTTCAATTTGAGAACTAGCTTTGTGGAACAAATCCTTAATTTTTAAAAAACGTTTATGGTTAATTTTCTCTAAACGTTTAGAAGTGAATGGACCCTCTTTCGGATTTTTCCCTTGACGAAGAATACCCATATAATACGCTCTTAATTGATTGTATCGCTGATTGATGGATTTAATATTTTTGCCCTTCACTAATACAGGTCTTCGACCTGTGTTGGTGACGATGGTTGCAAGATTATCAATCCCTAAATCAACAGACATATAACGATTTTTAGATACTTTCATTTCATGTTCCGAAGGAACTTGAAAAATCAACTCAACAACGTAGTGTCCATATTTCGGAAGAATACGAACTTGTTTAAGCTTCCCTTCAACACAACCTAATTTACCAATATTCAAACGCTCTTTTGTCTTAGGGAACTTCAAATACTTTCGTTCTTTAATAACGCAATCTTGATTTGAAAACGTGACTTCTTTTTCAAAAGAACGACCGTAACCAGGGATTTTCGGTCTTGCCTTAAATTTACCAGGGTTTACTTTAAACTCTCTTAGACTGGCGTAAAACGATTTCCAATTTTGGAAAACGCTCTTGATTATCCCTTGACTAGACTGTGTAGGAAGTGAACGATAATCGCGTTGAATCATTGATTTGAAAAGAGCGTCCAAAAAGTTGTAATCAACATACGGCTTTTCTTTTGAAGGCTCTTTGAATAAGTTGCATTTGATTTCTTTTCGGTTTTCAACTGGTTTTGATTTTTCCTTCTCTACCTTCTTTAGATAAGCAGCTAGTTGGTTATCGTTAATTTTTGGTAGATGAGTTTGGATATTTTGTAGAACTTCTTGTTGGAGGGGTTGTAAACCTTTGTCTTGTGTAAGACCCGTAAACACTTGTCGAATATAAAAGTTGGTTGTGTTATGCAGATTTTTGGCGTTTTGGCACATCTCTTTATAATAACTATACAAACGATGCCCTTTTTTGACTTGAATTTGCATGGTTTTATAATGAACCATTGACCTCACCCCCCAAACATAAGTTCTTATTATTGTATATTACCAAAGTTCCGACAAAAACTCTAGTGTGAAAACACAAACCGCCAATTCACCTCCCACCTATAATTATATTGATTTTTTGAGGAAGGGGTCCTCTTGGCTGAAATGATAGAAAAGCGAAGTGGAATCCTGGATCACTTTCAAAATAAAATACTAATAATAAAAAGAATATTAAGCTCCAACCATAGGTTAAGGAGAGGATCAATAAAATCTTTTTCTTCATTTACTTCACCCTTTTCTACTTGCGTATAATTAACATACCTCGGACTGGTGGTTTGTGCAAAAAACCGCTGCTATGCAGATACTACCTTGTTTTTACCAGTGGTTTTTGCTTGATACATATTTTCATCCGCAGAAACTACTAAATCACGTACACTCATTCCTTCACGAAGTGAGGAAACCCCAATAGAAACGGTAACGCCCGTTTTTTCTTCAATGGTTTGTCTAATTCTCTCTGCCAATTCCTCTTGTCGGTCCTCTTTAACAGCTGCAACGATCTCTTCACCGCCATATCTACCTACAATCCCATGGGCTTGTACAATATTTTTCGTGATATCTGCTACTTCCTTCAATACTCTGTCTCCTTCTTCATGACCTTTTGTATCGTTTAACGCCTTAAAATCATCAATGTCCATAAATATCATACTCACAGGTTCCTTTACAGCCATCTTATCTAATTGTTGATTAAAGTAGCGCCGGTTATAGAGTTTAGTTAGAGGATCGATTACCGATGATTTAGTAATAGCTAGCATGAGATTAATAATCCTAGCAAACATTAAATGAAAGCTTAACAGCGTAAAACCTATATATACTACGTAAAGAATGCTCTTTAGCGCGGCAATTTCAGGAACGTATAATAAGGTAACACCCAGAATATAACCTCCAATCATCATGGAGAACCAAGCTATGTAGATAACCATGTTTATGTATGTATGGCGTAAGGTGTACCCAACCCAACACAAGCTACCAAACAATAATAAACTTCCAATAGCTAGTGCAATGTTATGCTGCAACGATATTGTTACTGTTGCCACCAAAGTGGCACCTAGCAATACATACACTTTACTGTTAACGGTTTTGTTATAAAAGAATAATACAGCACCCATTAATGTAATGGTTTGCCATGTTGCAGTGATAAGAAAGACTCGATTATCTAAGAAGAGAGATAACAAAGAAGCAGCGCCGGATAACATCAGTAGGGCCATCACTAGAACATAATTCGTTTTCTTCCACCGCTTATACATCCCTGCCATCATTAATAACATAGCAATAAGCATAACGCTTACTGATAACATCATAAAAACCACTCCCTCTACTTATAGAAGAAGCCGAACAAATAATTTGTCCGGCTTCTCGTGCTTAATGGGTACCACTAATATCAAAGTCATCAATAGAGGATAAATCACCGTGATAGAAGATCACGTCTCCATCTATTAGATTCATAGTATTGCCTAAACCATCGGTCTTGCTGTACTTAAAACCTTCCCGCTGCCATTGATTAGATAGCGGCGCGTTAATGTATTGTAAATGTGGTTGATCGGTATTTCCGTTTCTCACAGATTCAATATTAAAATTGACGATAATATAACCGTCTTTAAGGAATATTGAAGACTGCTCATTTAATGTATTCATACGACCATAGCTTGCTAGATTTGTTCCTGCTGGGACGGCATAAACTTCAGCAGGCAAACTATATTCTCCATACCATTGTTGTTCTGCACCTACTGCTTCTAGTGCGGTAACACTTGCTCCTGGAGGTACTTGTGTAGGTCCTATAAATGTTCGAGCACGATGAGGAAGAATCATCCAGTCATATTCGCCAATCCACGTTTTTTCTCGCATTTCATTACGTTTATATGCATTAAGAAATGATGTGAACGGTTCGGAAGTACCTAGATGGTCATAAAAATGATACATATAAGATACAGTGTTAGATAAATCAACATCCGATATATTACGCAGTCGATCGTTAAGAATGACAAATCTTTCTACAGTATCCTCATCACTACCGATCTTTACGAATTTACTATCATTTGTATGGTAATAAAGGTCAATATTTTCTCTTACCGTCCCTTCCTTATTAACAAAAGAAAAAGAAGGCGTTATACGGACCCCATCTTGGACCCCTTGCATATTCCCTTTAGTCTTCAAATCGAACTTAAAATGATACCCTGTCTTGATTCCGACATTTGCTTTTGCCGAATCAGGATGACTCCCTACCATCATCGGTAAGGTAAACGGTTCAGAGTTTCCTCTAAGTCCCCCATCAATTTCTTTATCTCCGACCCAATAATAATTTTCGGTGTGACGAGGAGAACCCTGTCTGACTCTAAATACCTCTTCCCAGTTATAATCAGCCACATCTGTGACTCTAAAGTCATATAAACGGCCGATTACTTCAACAGGTAACTCTCTTATAGCTGCGTGGTTTAAGATGTTTAAATTTGCATAGGTCTCACTAGAATATCCAGATGGGGCATTCTCAGCAATCACTCTATACTCGATATCGTAATCTCCTTCTTCCACCCATACAGGCGTAAAAAATTCTACAGTAGAGGTAGAGCCAGGTACATTAATCCAAGTACCTGCGGGTATGAACTGAGTTTGAGTAGCATTATAGACATCAAAAGGTATGCGTACTTGTTTCTCACGTACATATTTTTCATAATTTCTGTTACCATAGCCCGGAATATTACGATGTTGTCCGTGAGTCCCTAGATCGACAGTAAATGGGCGATCTAGGATTACCGCGTTTCTACTGGTATTCGGTGAAGTCTTTTGGTTAAAGTCTTCATCATCAGATACATCACCATTAGCTACAACCGGTGTATGCACTGTAACACTATTTATGCCATTAATAATGAAGAACTTTTCACTTTCTCCTCCATTAATTCCGATAACCTGGTTATATCGTATATTTCCACTACTTGGTGTATTTGCTCGGTTTACCTTCGACGAGCTAATCACCATGTTGCTACGGTACAACACATTTTGATTTATCATTCCTGGTGTAGGAATGCTTGACGGTGTTGGTCCGCTTTGATTTACTCTTTGATTGTTCATTATAGTAGAGCCGTTAAAGGTAACTCTGTCATTTTGAACTTGATTTTGTCCAATGGCAGCATCAGCATTACTTTGGAAATTTTCAGTCGGGACTGAAGGTCTTTCATTACCCCCATTAATAACTTGCGTGCCCATATCTACTGGAGCGCAATTGGCTGGGAATACATGATCCTCCACTCGATTACTATGATCAGCATTAACATTAGGAGGCGTGTATCCGTTAGGTAGTAATGTGATTGATTCATTAGGTAATGCGTAATTTGACATCGTAGCATGTTGTAGACCATATACCTCTAGGTTACCTATTTGCCAGTAACTGTAGGGGCGAACAACTGTATAGTTTTCCTGAAAATATTCTGTCTCACTTTTAGGTTCATGGGTTGTCGTACACTCACCATCGTCGTCACAAGTTTCTTTGGGTTCCTGCCAAGTTAACTCATATGTTTTAGTTACTGGAACCGTATATGTAACTTGACCACTCATTTGTTGGAACCTTTGTTGAAATAAATATTCACGACCAAATGCATTAGCATAAAGAGATTCACTGGTAGGAATCCCAAGAGTGACATCAAACTGCTCACTCCCCCTATTGTCAGCCCTAATCATTCCAGATGTATTGGGGGTCATTGTGTCAGCAGTTAAGAGTTGCCCACTATTAGGTGTGGAAATAATATAATCACAGTCTCCCGGTGGTGGAGGCTGCGGATTCGGATTTGGATTTGGAACCAATTCCTCGTCTACTACAATAGCTTTTGCGGTATCTACTAGATGATATTCATTCGTTCTCCATCTAGCTGCGATATTAGCTTGCCCTACATTATTTCCTGTCACCATCCCATTTCCATCTACAGAAGCTACAGCTCTAAGGTCTGTGGACCACTCTGTTTCAGGTCTATGAGTTACATCTACCCATTGAGACCATTGATCACTGCCCCAAGGCTTAGTGCGTACTTCAGCTCTATACTGAACTTTATCCCCAATTCTCATTGTGGTATCTTGAATTACACGGATCTCTTTTGTTTCTTCTAATCTCCCGTTCCAAACCGCTTCAGCCCATACATTATAACGAACTACCATTTTAGGAAAATTTGTACCTGGTCTATTTACACCTTGAGAAAAAGTTTCAGAGGGAACGAAATCATGCCCTGTTCTAGTGTATAGCTGTACAACGAAAGGTTGATTCACATCAAAATAGTAATTAACTCCTTCAAAAGAAGGTTCTCTGTGTTCGTTAAAGTTTACGTATTTCAGAGTTGGATTATTAATTGTACTAGCAGAATATCTATTACCATCTTCATCTATAAATGAAGGAGCAGAATAGTTCCTCCAGTCAATTTGATCTACAATTAAATTAGTTCTTGGAACTGGATTGGCATTAGTACCTTCCATTGGTACATTCTTAGCGGTTTGTTGTCCAGCAGCATTTGTATAATTAACTCTAAACTCTCCGCCATCTAATTGATAATAGGTCACCCTAGGATTTATCTCAGCAGGTATCGACTCCACGTTTTTAAAGATTGTTTGTTGTTTGGCAGCCGGCTGTTGAGAATAAGAAGATTGCTGACCTAACAAGATTACAAAGAAAGTAGATAGAATAATTAATATTATTCTCTTCATTAAGCATCCCCTTACTTTCTAACAGTAATCGTAAAGCGTTCACCGTTAACTGTTGCGTTAGGATTTAAAAATATAGATCTATGATGGAATGTACTATCACCTAAAGGAGCTCGATTAACAGTAGTCATTTCCCAGTATGTTTTCCCTGTTCCAGCAATGGAGTTCATATAATTAGAAAAATTGTATCCGTCAAAACCAGGCAAGTTAAATCTATTTAAATTTTTAACATCTAATCGAGACCCATAAATCAAACCCTGAATATAATCATTATAATAGGCGTTATAATTTGGTGAGTTCGATGCTTTAAACGACTTTTCTACAAACACAGGAATGTGTTGATCAGAACCAGCACCTCGTTCACCGACAAACATTTTTGAATAAATGCTGTTATGTTTCTGACCTACTCCATCTAAGAAAATCAATCTATTAACACTAGCTGATCCGATCCCTCTCAAGTGAGGAATCTCTTTGTTCCGTATATTACTAAAAGGCTCAGTAATCTCATAATTTGTAGTAACTTCTACATTCGTACCAGTTGTCCCTACAGCTCTTAATTCTTCTAAACCTTGAAATGACTCTGCATCAGCTTGCATAACATTTAGGTATCTTACTAATAAGGCAGCGACTTCAGCTCGTGTAGTTTTACCCTGTGGACGGAAAGTATCATCTTGATATCCATTTAATAAACCTGTACCAAGAGACACTGCAACATAAGGTACATCTGGCTTTTTAAGTTGGCCTCCATAATATTCTGGAATTGGAACAAGCGTGTCTTTAGTATCTTTTAGAGCTTGACCATAATCCTCATCAATTTGGGCAAGCCCGTTAGCCATCCACTTAGCCATTTCTGCTCTAGTCAGAGTACGGTTCGGTTCAAACCGACCATTGTTAAAATCATTGGGGTTAATAAAACCTAACGCTAACCCTTTATTAATGGCATGAGTACTCCAGTGATTTGAAGGGACATCAGAAAAAGTATGCTGCTTGGTGCTCTCCCCTGGTATAATCCTTGAGAGGAAAGCCGCAAACTCAGCTCTAGTAACTTCATTACTTGGAGCAAATGTTCCATTTGGGTATCCAGCTATGTATCCACGATTAGCAACCTGTTCAATAGTGCTGTAAGCCCAATGGTTGGTTGCTACATCTTTAAATGATTGGGCACTAGCCTCTGCATTAGTATTGAATAGAAGTAAGCCTGCTAGGACGGTGGCACTTAATAATTTTACGGTCTTTTTCATAACGTCACTCCTCTGAATAATAAGTATAATTTCCTATAATTTCATTATATGTTTATACCTATATATCGTCTAATTTCCACCGACATTACACCTAGACCTAGATATAAAGTAACCTGATTCGGCTGCCTGCTTTGCATTCGAAAACGTTTGATATACTTGTCTACCATGCTGGCAATCTGAACGATAAGCTGTCCTCACCCCGTTTTCAATCACCCCCTCAAAATTATGGTTCCTAACGAGTCGCCCACCTCCAAAGGCATAGTTGTTGTATTCTTGATCCAACCCTAAAGGGATTCCTTGTAGGAAACTTAAAACCCCAATATCATCAATACTATTTAACCAATCTTCCTGGCTGATCGTTGGTAATGTAAATTGATAGGTTATTCCCATCTGACGGGCATACGTATTATGTTCGTTTATATAAAACGCGACCTCATCTTGGAAAGCATGGACAATCGTATTCTTTCTTACCTCTTCAAAAAGCGTTTTATCATGTAGCAAGGGAATATTATAATAGGTTGCTAGTTCATCGCGCTTCCCTTCATCCCACTCCTTAGTTTCCACATCATAGATCGTCACTTGATCATCTAACGTAAAGTAAATAAGGTTGCCTTGAGTATCCTTATACGTAAATGGTATCGGCGGCAGCCACTTATGTTCTTTTATCGTCATTCCATTTACATCCTTATGTTCATCCACTACATATAAGTGAAGAGCGTCATATCCTAGCACTGCTAGTGCCGGTAAAAAGGCTTTCAGTGTTCCTTGTCCAATAGGATCATCCACTACTCCAAAATTGTTATATAGAGTATGGAAAAAGGTTTCTCCTGCTTGTTCTAAATTGACACTTGCGTACTTTGCTGATTGGTAGCCACTTTCATACTCTTGACGCTCATTCATTAATAAGCTTCTGGTAGCATCGATGGTGGCAGTTGTCATTGCAGTATCATATGTATTACTTAAGTAGATAGCTTCCTTTACAAAGAAACTTTTAATGCCTAAACCAAATGTAATAGGAATAAGGAAAATAAAAAATAAGAGAATTAAATCAGTAATCTTCATTATGAACCATACCTCCATATAGAATATGGATGGATGTCGGATCGTCACTAGCATGATTTGTAACGGCATCCCTTAAAATGCTGACTGGAGTATACGTACTATTTTTCACTCTCACATTAATGAAATCGCCTGCAATGAGCTCGTACCTTCTTGTAACATTATCCTGCTGCAACGTATTATCAGGGAATAAAATCTCTAAGATTTGCGAATTGTAATAATGGTCGTACGTAACTATATACTCACCAGTGAAGGTAGAAGGGTTTGCCGGATCTTCGTATACTGGATGGTACGATTTTGCTTGATGTTCTATTTCTATATCAAACGTATAGCCAGAAGAATGAAGAAGCTGAAAATATTCCTCATACATATTCGGAGTAATGTATCCTTTATTACGTACACTATCTACGAATGACACGGTAGCAGTTTGAGCAAGGATTTGAGCTTGATCTTCCTGCCTATCTAGTAATTGATACAAGGGGAATACAACCATCACCGCGATAGCTATAAAAAATGAAGCAATAAATGAAACGGGATTAGGCATTGTCTACTCCTCCTTTGAATTCAATCATGTGAATAATACCTGTAGAATCGTAATGGATAGTGCGCATATAATAAGGTTCACTTAAGATGCTATTAACATTGATATCTGCTATTTTAAAAGTAGAAGGGTAATCCGTATTATTAACTCTTATAAAATAAGGGGATTGGTGATTTTGGTATAAATAAAATAGCACTTCGTCTGCTTGAAACAATCGTTCCTCTGGTATTTCTAAGGTTTGAATAACCTCTCTTGATGTACTTAACGATTGAACCTGTTCATACCCCTGATTAAGCGTTTGATATATGTGAAGAGTTGCAGTCACAGAAGCTATAACCATAGCCACTGTAACTGCAAATACTATAACTTTCGTAAGAGATGTCATATGCTAAAACCCCTTAGTTTTGTGTGAAAACAATCCCTCTAATAACATGGTTGCTATCACGAATGACTGAAGATTTGAATGATCCAGATGAATTTACGTACTCAATCGAATCGGGCTTTGTAATGTTTGCTGGGTTATTATCAACCGGTGATACATTATCACTGTTACTCGCGTCATGGTGATACCATGTTCCAGTTGAGTTCTTCCCTGTAATTACTTGGATACCGAAGTTATCTTCATTCTGGAAACGTCTAATTGCGTTACCTACTTGAGAACCTGATACCGTTGTGCCTTCAAATGCTAAGTATTTTTGTTCTGAAAGTTCTGTTTGAATGCTTGAATAGTCGTTAGTAGCTGCTTTTGAAGCTTCTGTCGATGTGCCAAATAATTGTACTCCGATCGTGATAAAAGCAATGGCCATTAATAGACTTGCTCCGAAAATTATTGCCTTAGTTACTGAATCCATTTGTATCCACTCCCATTATGATGTTAGATTGAAAATTGTTTGATTTAAGTTTTGAATACTTACCCAAATTAGAGGTACCACTAAGTAAAAAATAACAAGAACAATAATCGGTGTAAGGCCAATCATGTTTCCCCACAACTTCTTATTCTCAATCATCCTCTTGTTATAATGATCCCTCTGCTCAGTGTGAAACTGTTGTTCAATATCGAGATCTTCGAATGCTTCTTCAATAGAGATTCTATTAACCGCTAATACTAAACGATCAACTGTACGTGTAAACGCAGGAAATGACACATCTTTCTTTAGTTGTGATAATGCTTCTTCTGGACCACTATCGTATGTAAGAATGGTTCTGCGAAGAGGATCTTTAAACATTACAGAGAATCTCTCCATCCATTCAACAATCTCATAAACAGTGATACGATCGAATTTTGATAAAACCGAAATAATAGTGTTAAACTGATGAACCTCTTCTTCCATTTCCCTTTTTCTAAAGAATCGTTGGAAATGTAACAAACCAATTGGGATATAGTAAGCTACATAGGCTAAAGCAGCCCCTACCACTAGCTCCCACCATTTTAAATAAGTGTTCTCAAGGTTCAGTATCTTATTGTGTATTCGGTTACCGGTTACAATGGCTAAAGAATCTCCTGGATCAATCCCCAAGTCCTCACTAACCGTTTCAATTACGTCTTGTCTATCAGTAATTCTCACCTCCTTTAAATGATCGATCATTTCACGATCATATGCAGTTAACTCTAGAGCTTCTCCTAGTTGTTGCTCATCCATTAATCCAAAGGCATTTAAGGATGTTGGTGAGAACAAAATATTGTTAGTTTTAACGTGATTACTGTATAAGATAAACCCAATAAAGATGAGGAATGCCGATACTACTAAACTAAGTCTTTGTAAGGTTAGCCATTCCACTTTCAATGGAGAATTAGCTTCCTTTAACAAGATGGTTTGTTTGTAATATTGTTTTTCATGATAGGAAGGTACAAACAAATCCACAAACTTCTTAATAAAGCGAACCTCATATACTCTTTTTACAAGGGGATTTCTTTTAACACCCACTGTATACTTACTTTCTTGTATTTCACGCATTTTCCTAATTAGTAAGTAACAGATAACAAGAGTGACATATACGATGATCTCCAAAAAGAGTCCTATGCGGTTTTGGTAAAAATCGATCATCACCGGAAAATAGGTTGTAGCCCAAGTTTTAATCGGTATCGCAAAAAATACTGGTACCACCGTTAAAACTGAAAGTCCTTTTAAAACCCAGTTCAATTGGGTGCGCCTTGATACTTCAAAATTCAATTCACGAGAAATTCCAGCTAATCCATTAAGATAAACAGATCCCTTATCCGTCTTCCTATCCCCTTGCTCCATCACCATTACTGAAATGGCAGCCAAAGCTTTCAAAAACCTATTAGGCGCTGTATCTTCATATTCTGAAAGTTTTTCTTTAATCTCAGTAGAGATTAATACTTCATAAATTCTTTCAGCTTGTAGTTTCATTTCAAATGAAGAAACCTGCGCCGCCTCATACATTGCTTCATCGACAACTTTTAAATGTTGGAATCGATGTCTTAATGCAGTAATGAACGTTTGCAACTCTCTTAGCATTCGATCTTCTAAACGATGAATAAAAAAATCTACAAACACACCATTCAAAAAAATCAAACCTAAGGTCAACCAAAAAACAGCTACATAACTTCTACTGAATATAATCATTAGTAGAATAAGTGAGATAGCTATGATTAAGACGGCAGCTACAATCTTGGCTGTTTCTTTCCTAATCGAATATTCATCATAACTATTGATAGCCTCTAAACGGATTCGGATTTTCAACACATAATTCTTAAGGATTGGAATCCTCATCATGCTGACATATAGTTTCTGGGTGACCTTGTTGAACCACTGGGTTCCTTTCTTTTTTGAAGGGAGAAGATCTACAGGCCTTAATTCTTTCTTCTTTTTAGGGAATCGTTTACTTAGTATTTTGTACATCAATACGTTCAGTAAAAATCCCAGAACTACTGTTGCGAAAATTAGTTCAAGAATCAATTAAGCTACCTCCTCCCAGTACTTTTTAAAGAAGCTTGTTAGTTCATCCATTTGATCTCTAGATAGATAAGCACTCATTTGATCCAATTGTGCGTCGCTTATTGGATGAACAGGTACATATTTCCCTTCTCTAAACTCAATAATATTTCTACTCTCGTATAACCTTCTGTCGGTCATTCTTCTAAAGAATTCGCTCATAGTCTCATACATTGCTGCAGTCCTATCAGACTCAGTAGTACAATCCTTCCAGCCTTGCGGATAATCAGAATCATTGTCTAACGGAATACATTCAGTGATTCGCTCAATATAGCGATTACCATGGTAGTCTCTTTTCAAATGAATATCGAAGTTGACTACGTTAATAACTTGCTCTTCAGCGATTTTTTCATTATTGAACATTCCTGATTTAAGCAGCGAATTACGTAAAGACTCGATAAGTAATTTGTGTGTATTAGCATGGTGTGTAAACACTGTAAATAACGAAGCAACTTGAGACATTTGAATCATCCAAGCAGCTACAGCATCGGTTGCAACCTCCCCAAGGATATTAACCGATCCATCTGTTTTCTTTTGGATATCAAGACCTTCTTGACCAGTCACATTCTTGGTCTCCTGAAATGACAAGATGTTACGTTGAGGATAAATTTTTCTGATATTCAACTCGAATGCCATTTCTTGTAAACGTAATGTTAAAGGTGCAGGAATATATTTGACTAATGCCATTAATAAAGTCGTTTTACCTGAACCCTGTGACCCTGTTATTCCTGTAACTCGACAACCAGCCATTAAAAACTTTAGTAATTTAATCACTAGCTCACTATTTTCGTGTTGGATTAAAGATTCTAGTGAAGCTGAAGGAAGATCGAATTTACGAATGAAAAATGCATAAGACTCTGCAAAGTTAGGACGTACTACCACGACACGTGATCCATCTGCCATTTCATTTACTATATAAGGATTAGACTCAGATAATTGCCCAGGGTTTTTGAATTTATGAATAGATTGTACGACCCTTCTTAGTTCGCTTTCCTTCCCAAAAGTTAGAAATGAAAGATGAATAGTTTTACCTTTGTACATCACCCAAATACTTTCTAGAACGGAAGGTCTTTTACTAAGCGAATCTATTAAATCTTTTTCTTCATCAAAATCAGTTACACTAGGAGGAAGACCTGAAACTCCCCCTGAAACCCCGTCAATGTTCATATCTCTAATCTCATCAATTACACCGAAACCTTTGTAATGAGCATAAATTCGCTGTGTAATAATCTGTAACTTATCCTCAAACGTTAGGGCTTGAGTATTGTAAATTTCTTTTTCAAAGGTCGAGGATATTTCACTGTTAGTTACAATAAAGGAATCGACCCCATCTTCAATAACTTGTTTCATTGCTGCAAGCTCATACTTATCAAATAAGATACTTAATCCATCAAATCCATGCTTTTTTTTGTAGATGTGGAGCAAGATATCAAACTTGTCTCTAGAAGTTAGCTCTTCTACATCGTTAAAGGGAATGGGGTAATTTATATTTACTTCATTAAAGTCGTACGTTTTTGCTAAGAGATCGAAAATAAATTCTTTAACATACGTCTTATTATTTAAATCTCCGGTGTTACAGTTTTTTAGAGCAAACTCTAATTCAGATTGCTTCCGTTTTCTTCTTTCAAACTCAGCTTTCGATAAACCCAAATCGTGAATGTTCGTTGTTCCCATATTATTGATGGTTTCTTTAACATACAGGGCGACTTGTTCCATAGTGTAGAGCCTCTTGTCGGTATTATCCTTTGGTTCAACTTCTCTACTACGACCTTTCAGTTTTAACGCGAACAATATGATGCCACATAGTATGACTATCGCAATAAGTATGAAATTTAGCGTGGTATTCATTTATGAAGCACCTTGTATCGTCTCAGTTTTCTTTTGCGAGAGCTTATAAATTAGATTTACAAGTTTAAGTGCGCTTTGTCTGAATTTATAGTCATGATGCTTTTTAGTAGAGTTATGGGATCTAATCAAAAATTCCGTCATACGGTTTTCATTCATAGCATCTCTTAATTGACTACAATACGGAATGCCTACAATAGGTACATTAACTTTGTATTTTCTCTTTATATTTTTTAGTGTCATTCTAGATTGTTCATCATATTGGGAAATCACGATAATGTATGGCTTTTGGTCTAATGCGGAGACATAATCTTCTTTGTTAAAAAAGCGATCAAGTACATGTTTGTTTTGGTTAAGGTTCACAACAACCAGGTCAGCATGATTAAGTACGATTTTACTTAACTCATTCTGAGTGCCGCTATTTATATCAAAGAAAGAAAAATCGTATTCATTTTTAGCCACAGTCATTATCTTTGACATCACGTCTTCAACGTTAGCAAACAAACTCTCATCTTTTTTTGTAGTACCTGGTAAAAGGTCCAGTCGATCACTCATTATCGATTCTGTATAATCAGGGATAGCTTTTGCTGTCAATCGGTTACTCCTTGCTAAACGCTCTAAGGCATCTATTCCTGTATCATTAAAGAAAGTATTCGAACTATTTTCTTTGGTAATTGATTTCTCTAAAGTAGAGTGACTCCAATGAGTTTGTGTTAACAACGCTTTAACATCGTACTCTAATGTAGAATAATGAGCAGCGGTTATGATATTTGTCGTAGTTGCTACTTGTCCATGGACCGTACCCCAAAATGCGATATTTGCCATTAAGAAACACTCCTCTCTACAGTTTTCATGCTGATTTTCACATCTTTAGTATGTGTCTCATTCATCACACTAATAAATGAGGCTAAAAAGCTCTTATATGGCCTAGTAAGCTTTTTTAATGAAGGGATCATATCGTAGTGCATGTTTATTTTATTCGCCTCATCCCGATCATCTAAAGGTATGAAGTAATCTAAGGCTGTCCATTTAGGCTTATAGTCAAGTGATTGGTCAATGTAAAATTCATCAACAGAACTATCTACCTCAAAAACAACTCTAGTGAATTCCATATCATCAAATTTTGTCGCGTAATAATTAAATATTTCTTTATCTTGCCGCAATGTAAGTTTTGAATAATCTGTAACATAAATTCGATGACTAAACTCTTCCCAGCCCTCTAAACCAGCAATTTGATCTAAGTCATAAATAACTACATCGTAAGTGCTAAGGGACTCTTTATATACCTTTAGAGTTGCTTCTAAATTCTTTTTAGATCCAGCCGAAGGCACTATATCAACACCGTGAAAGTCAGTTAATCTGTGATCCATTTCAGCATTATAGGTTTTCACATGCTTCTCTTTCTCGGTACCATCAACAATCAAGACTCTTAAATCCAACTTAGATAATACTTGCCCAACATACATAACAAGATCTGTCTTATCTCTTGAACCTAAAAACAGTACCTTTTTCATCCCTATCACTCCTCATCATTTGTTTCATCAACATCTAGGTTAACTGTATCGACTGCTTCAAAGACCTCTTGCTGTCTATTTGCTCTTGCCTCTTGCTCTTTTTCGCTTTCACGTTGGTACTTCTCTCTCTCAGAAGACTCTAATTCTTCTAGCTGATTCTCAAGCTTTTGACGATTCCTAGCTTCGAGTTCATTCCTTGCACGATCTACAATGTTAGGACTAGTTTCGATTAGTTCCAGTACATTATCTTTAACTGGATACGTCACTACGCTTTCATCTTGTACATATGGTTCTACATAAGCTAAAGCGTAGATAATCGCATTCTCTAGGTATGCATCAACAATTGCAGAGCTAATTGTTAACAGTTCTTGTTCGTTCATTTCATACCAAACAACATCCTCGTTTAACTCTTTTACCTTCTTCTTTGACAGCAAGACATAATCGTTACCATTTGGAAACTGAATACGAACGTCTACAAAATCCCCTACTTCAACTCTGCTGGGTAAGTCTATAAATGCATATTCAGCCAACCGTAGGTCCCGCGGAGTTCTTTCTTCAAAGTAAAGGATGCTATCTGTTAATACTGTTCTTGGTTCCAGATTTACTTTTGCAATACTCCCTAATAATTCATCATAATGTGTTATATCTTCAGCTGCTGTTTCAGCAGAAAGAAGCACTTCTCTTAAATCATTTTCTTCGATTGTTTCACCCGCTTCGATGTATCTGTTAGCTGTAAATGCTTTTACTTGTTGATCCGCCCATATCTGAAACTCTTCTAACTCTTCCTCGTATTGCTGAATCAATAGCTCTTCTGATTCTTTCATGTTTTTGTACATGAAATATAAGATTCCAGCAGAGATGAGTGCAATACTTAACGCTCCTATTAACCCTGCATACAATAAGTTCTTGTTCCTTTGTCTAATTTTCATGCTATGTCTCCTTTAGATTAGAAAATATGTACCTAGAATTAGGGCTAATGAAAGTATCATTACAATTCCTATAGCCCATGTTAAACGCTTAGGAATCCCCTCATTTACAGGTGCAAAATCCAATAACAGTGCATCTAGCACCTTATTAACTTGAGGGGTCAGTACATATGGGTCTGGATGATATGGTATTGGCTCAATGTCAATTCCTTCAATATCAGACTGAATATCAGTGGCAGCTTCTTTCTCCGCAAAGGGCAGGGCCCATATCCACCCTTTATCCTTTCCTTTTTGCTCTTCATAATATTGACGGATATCTTCATGCTTCCATTCCGCTCCATGAGCAGTCATGATTTTTACATTAGAGCGTTCTATCTCGTCCATAAATTTGGTTTCTTTGAAGCAACCATGATCGAGTATGATGTAATGATAGGTATTAATAAAGTCTGAAATGTTCAAGGATAAGTCATACTTGTAATAATCTACACCCTGTATATCGAATAATTTCTTTTTTGATTGGAAACCTCGCTTCCCCTCATATGCATATTCAATACGGTTAAACGATTGTTTAGAAGTTCGTTCCACTAAAGCTACTTGGTGATCGGATTTTGACAGGTAGTTAGCAAGTAAAATTGCTAAACTTGTACAACCAGTATTAGATTCAAATCCGGCAACAGATATGATCCCTGTACCTACGATGGTTCGTTCTCTAATAATCTGTACTTTTTGCTCCATTTCCAGATCTTCTAGTAATTCGTTTTCGTTTATCTCTGGTGCATTATATTCAATTACCTTTACTACTTTTGGCTGCTTTACTTTTGCTTGCTTTACTTTTGCTTGCTTTACTTTTGGAATTTCAGCATTTTTTTCTTCCTGTTTAGGACCCTCTTTCACTTCAATTTCAGGAGTCCCCTGAGACCTTTGAATATCAATAAGATTGAAGTCTCTACTATCAATGTCTTTGCGCCATTTAAATGATTTGTCTACCTGTAGTAAATGACTAACTTCCGCAAATTCTTTAGGATATTCAATTAGCTCGATTAAAGAAGAAATGGAGTTTTTTCCTTTTGATCGATCATCCTTTAAAAAGATATTGTAAATACCTAGACTGACTAACTCCGTTAAAAATGGATGACCAGCAGGCTCATTTGAATAAACAATGAACTTCACTTTTGGAAAGGCTTGTCTGATTGAATAGATCGTATCTACTAATAGTTCCAGGCGTGTGTCATTCAACTTCTTCGCTAGATTACTCGTAAAAATAACTGCATCTACATCATTACTTTCAACTGTTTCAATTAGCATTTCTAGATAGCTTGCGATATCAACCACATCGACATTGTTTTTTTGCAGATGTCTCTTAAATGCTTCTGCAAATTCTATATCTGGTGTTGCCACTATGACTTTCTTGCGAGTACTCATCCATAACTCCTTTCCATGCAAATAAAAAAAGCACCGTAAGAAAAGGACATACTTGTCCTTCTTACGGTGCTTCCGTTATATAGTAAATAGTTCTATTCAATTTTATCTAGTTATTTTTTCCTGTCCTCATATTACTAGAGACTATTTGGAATGTAAAGGTTTAATTTAAACATTATGAGATTGTTAACTGCTTATTACAATTAATTTACTTTCCTACACGCTTTACGTTCTACATACACTATACATTTATTACAGACCATTATAGGTTTATTATTATCTTTAAAATATCTTATACGAGAATAATAGTTAGATGACCTGCACAATCCACATTTTTTAAATGGATTTAACTTTGCTATTAACCGATATTAAATTTAGAAAAGTTTTTTATTCTAAAAACTCCCCAATATAACGCTGATTATCACCTTCATCATACAACAAACCTTTAAGAGATTCCTCATTATCTGTCCAATCACTTAATAGAGTTTCTGTCAGAAAATCATCTCTATCGGATTCTTCTATAAATTCAATATAACTGCCTTTCCCATACAATTTATATCGAATTCCTAATTCTACAGAAAGGTGAAGTGATTCTGTAACAACAACTAATGTAACAGTGAAATCATGAGTAACATCAAGAAGTATTTTTAATAAGTCCTTAACTACACTTTTATCCGTATCAGATAGTGATTCATACCATTCTTGTTCTACTTCTACCAACAGTATAAGGTCTCTTGGTTCTTGGAGTACTTGAACAGTAGCCCAGAATGTCCAGATCGCTTTAATAAAATGAAGTAATGTTTCACTTGATCCATTACTGCCATAGGAGTATGTAAGTCTTTCAAAATTATTTACTTTATACCACTCGACCTGTTTAAGATTTTCTACTTCTTCATTAAGTCTAGATTTCACCTTCTCATTTTCAACTTCTTCGATGTTACGAATAAAATAATTCAAAGGCCCTTCGACATGAGGACGATAAGACCCCTCTTTAAAGAAAACATCTTTTTCAACCTGTGTACATTCTGCAAGAACTCGAGCAAATTGATTCACTATAAAAATTCGTTGCTCTATAAATCGCAGGACTTGCTCATCTTCATGCGCCGCTGCAGGTGCGTTTTCAAATTCCAATAAATCTAATAGTTCCCCCTTCGTGTCACATTCTATTTTCTCAGGCTGGATAGTAAATAGTGAGGTCGTTTCGGTCGTTTCTTGTGCTAGTAACTTTTTTAAAGCTTCTTTTTGAGCATTTTGTTGGCTTAGTAAAAGAAATCTACAATCTAACGTACTTTTATAGCTCCAATCAATATTAGTTCCATCTAACAACTTTCCAATAGTTACTTTCGGCATTACAATAGTCATAGTCAATCATCTACTTTCCATATATTTTCTTTGAGTATCTTCTCTATCCGTACTTGCTCAGTATTATCGGGTATAATTTCACCCCTCTCTAAGCGGGAGATCTGCATTTGGGAGACTTCTAGAATACTCCCTAGTTCAGTTTGGTTTATTCCCCTTCTCATCCTAAACAACCTTAGCTTTTCAGAGGGTGTTAATTCCATCTTCATTCCTCCATTCAAAAAAAGCACACACTCGTATCAAAGAGTGCGTGCTTCGCAAATAAATTAATTTTTCATTTAATGATTTTAATCTTAGTGGAAGAAAGTTCCTTCGTCAATCACTTTCCTCATACTCAACTGAGGCAGCTGCTTCTTCTATCCACGTACTATCCTCCTTCTTCTCCGAAGGAATCCTTAACGACAATTGCTTGTCTAAAGCTTTTAAATTAATTTCTTTTTGTTGTATCTTCTTTTCGATTTCAATTTTTTCATTTTTGTTTTCTTGAAGTTTCAATTCAATTTCTTGAAGCTTATCTTTATAGATTCCTTGGATCTCCTCAAGAGAATTTAGTGAATCTAAGGCCTCATTTACGATCGTGTCTGTATCCACTGTCTCTTGTTTTTTAAATAAGGAGGCAAAAAAACCACCATTACTGGCATTTGATTTTTTTAGTGCCAATCTCAATAATTGCTGTTGTTTATACTCAGATTTTCTTGTATTAATTTCTTGCGTTAAATTCAACTTAGTGTTTTCCAATTCTAAGTACTCTAGTTTATTCCTATCCAGTTCGCGCTCAGCCAATCTTAATTCATCTTGAGCGTATAATACCTTAAGACTTTTATTATAATACTCAGTCATACTGGTTACATGCTCTGCTAAAAGTTGATTATTCTGTGTAGCTGCTACTTCAGTAACATTTGGATTGCTAGTTCTTACCCCTGGTCTCACACCTAATAACGATTCAACGTCTTTAAGTTGTTTTCCCATTTGTACCATTATAGTGACCATGTACGTTCGATACGCAGCTTTATAGTCTAACCTAATAATCCTCCCTACTCTTTCCAACCCTATATATGCTTCTATATGAGGATTTCTATAATAATTTCTGATTACAGCATCAGTTTTACCTATATACTTTGCTATTTTTGTAGTTGAATATGTTTCTTGTGTATGTAACTTCTCTAGAAAATCAGGTAAAATGATATCCTTTGTTTTTTTTTCAGCAGCTAAATACATATATAACAAATCTTTTTCGAATTGCTCTTTTATTAAATCTTTAGTAACAAACAATATTAAACCCTCCTTTACTTCTTGTTCTAAGTATCATTAACATTTAGATCCAAACTCACATTATTGATTTCGCTTGATCGGAAACTACCGCCAGCGAAAACCACTGATACACTTCGCTATTACCCAATCATACCAAATCCATCTCTCATTTGGAATGTCATTTGTTAATTTCGCCAATATAAAATCTATTCTAATCCCCTACATATCAACGTTTTAGGAAGTCATTTACACAAGATCGCAAATTACCGCTACGCAACCACTTCGCAAGAATCGAAACCGACCAAGCACTAGTCTAATTAATTACACCGAATTACACGTTAGATTAAAAAACCTTTTACAATCAAGGTTATTGAGGTCATTTACGCAAGATCGCAAATTACCGCAAAAGCGAATTGCACCTATTTAACTTTTTCCAAGTAATTACCCAATCCTAGTTACTCGAAATTTATCAAGCTATATAAAATTCAAAGTTTGCTCACTTATTCACATAATTAAATAAATATTTGGTTCGTAACATTCCCCAGATCGCAAACTACCGCCCGAAAATTCTTCAGAAAACTTCGCTAATGCCCAAAATGATTGTAATCAGCTTATATTAAGCGACTCTAGTTTTTTTATAAATCGGCTACATATCAAAATAACTTGTAGCTAAAGGGTTTATTGTTAACTTTTCTTTAGATTGCAAATTACCGCAAGGAATCTCAAAGTCTCGATTCGCTACTACCTAACTGATTTTAAAAATTAACTTTATACTAGTAAAAATAAAAGTATATGAGTTGTTTTATATGTCCAATTCCCTTTAACAACAAAGGTTCCAGCCCCTTATTTACGCAAGATCGCAAACTACCGCTAGAAGAAAAGATAAGTCACTTCGCAAATTCCAAATGAAAATTGAAGGATGTTCGTTCTTTAATCGAATTAAAAACCGGATGCTACACTAGCTAATTTTATAATTTATTACAGGAAACTATAAAATAATAAAACATAATACAAAATAATACTAAATTTTATTTATTATTATTTTCAACTTAATAATATTTCAACATATTTAAATATATTATAAATGAATATAAAGCTACTATACTTTTAAAGTTTGATTAGGGGAGTGGGGGGATAACAGAATTTATTCTTATGGTAATCCGAAACGAGGAGAACTTTATTATGATTGAATCAATATTATTGAACGTTCGAATTTCCAACATCTATTGAACTACTCACGACTGAAGTCAAGAGTGTGCGGTCGTTAATCATCAATTGGATTGAAACTCCAGAGTTTATACTGCAAGGGGGAGGTCCTACTTTGGATGGAATCCCTGCTAAAAGCGGTTAAATTACGTGTATGAAGAGAAGTTTACTCTATTTTTTCGTGGCATGTACATTGAGGAACTTTATGGAGGCTGAGACGTAATAACTAATAGCTACAAAAAAAGATATTATCAGAAGGGAAGGGTATGCCTCATGAAGCGTGTAATACTAACCGGACTGACGTTGCTTTTATTTTTCTCCTTTATCTCTAGTGCTGCAGCATCTAGTTATCAAGAAGTGACACTCTCAGATGGTGACGTTGTAGAAGTTTCTGTAACAACTATCAATAATGGGCATCAATATGAGATTCGGTTTCCGAGCGGGAATACGTATTTTTGGAAAGATCAAGGACACATCGGCACCGGAGGGGGATCCTCTGAACTGACGACTAAAGAAAGAGAACAGGCGAATGAAGCATTAAATCTCTATAAACAACAGCATAATGCAACAGGAAGAAATTCTACTTCATTAACTGGGAGTATAGCGGGCGTTATTCTTATCATGGTAGGGCTTATGGGTACTATCTCACCCAGAGTGATTTGGTATCTACAAATCGGTTGGAAGCTAAACAAGGCAGAACCAAGTGATCTAGCATTACTGTTCAATAGAATAGGTGGCATCGTTCTATGCATTGTTGGGGTTAGCTTGCTCTTCTAATGTCTCTGTGCAATTTTATACACGGAACTTTCTATAGGTCAGGCTGCTTCAAAATAAGTTTCAATATCGAGGTGTACTAAGATGCCTAGTAAATCACATAGATTTTGGTTTTATTTCTTTGGCCTTCTTTCGTTAATTTATTTAATTGTTTTTATATTTCTAGCTGTAGCTTTGAAGTAAAGTCGTACCGTATATAAAAAAGATGTACTGTTTTGAATAAAATTATACCGTTTGTAAAAAAGTTGCACCGTTTCCCCGCCTTTGGATGGTTATCTAAAGACGGGTTTATTAAAAAAAGAAAAGAACATTTGAATTGAAAGATCGATTTAGAACCTATTGAGTTACATAAAGATATTCGGTTAGGGCGGTATAATTGAACAACACTTGACAATGAAATTGGATATTTATGTTAGAATGAGTAGAGATTGTGAAACGATGTACTTAAAGTAACGAGCAGGTTAGTGGAAGAAGGTATTAACATTGAAATAGATATGAACATATTAAGAGTGGGTGGAAAAAATGAATAAAATTTATATAATATCTGGTCCAGCAGGAGTCGGTAAATCCACCACTTCAAAGAAGCTTACTGAACAGTTTGAGAACAGTGCATATATTGAAGGTGACCTAATCAATCATATGGTTATTGGTGGATACGTTCCACCGTGGGAAAGCGAGAAATTACTATCATTAACCTGGGTAAATATAGCCGATTTAAGTATTAACTTTGTTCAGGCGAATAAGAATGTAATCATTGATTATGTTGCATTTCCAGTAGAAGTAGAAAAATTTTCTCAAAAGATTTATACAGAGGTAAAGGACGTAGAAATTATATATGTTGTTTTATGGGTGGATGGTGATGAACTGCTAAGAAGAGATGCTTTAAGGATTAAAGAACATCAGATGGGAGTTAGATGTTTAGAATTAATAAATGAATTTGAAAGTAAAGGAATAGATAATCGCTTTGTCTATAATACAACTAACTTACAGCCATCAGAATTAGATAAAATCCTTCTGAATATAAAAGAAAATCCTGCATTCAAATATTGATTTCTTCTTAAACTAAAGGGTGCATACAAGGGATGCTTTTTTGTTTGTCAACGAAAAGGAAATTAATGTTAAACTAAGGGAGCAGGTTCATTAAATAACACTACTTGGTTTTAGTAATAACTAGGTTATAGGACTTAATGTTAGGCTTCAATTTAGAAGGAGGGAAAGGTTATGGAATCATTCATTACTCCAACTCGATGGAACTTAAATAACCTTCTTCAGTGTGATTCAGACTTGGAAAAATTCAAGAATTATATCAGTTGTATAAAAGCAAATTTGTTAGAAATTGAGGAATGTGAGAAGTTAAATCCATTGAATGAAAGTGGATTAAATGCAATTTCACAAATAATAAAACAACTTGAATCGGCAGAATCTTTCTACTATTGTTTAACAACAGAAGACGTAGAACCTTCTCTATTAACATCATTGTATACAAATATTTCGATGTTAAAATCGCAAGCCCGTTTTATTGTGTCGAATTTCCAAGAAAGAATCGGTAATATGAGTGAAAAACAATTTTCAGTTTGGTCTAACAGTATTAACCAAAAAGTTTTTATAGAGGAATTATTAATGGATACACAAAGAACAAGTAAAGAAGAAAAGATTATTTCAAATTTTGCTAGAGAAACATTAGGTAATCTGGAAGAAATTTATGTGCAAGCTCGAAACAATTTGAAAGTAAAAGGCAACATTGATAAAGATGTAAAAGAGATATCTTTTGCTGAAGCTAGTAGTTTGGCTCTTTCTCATCCAGAACAAACTAATAGACGTTTTGCATTCAGGGAACTTAACCAAACACTTAAAACGCAAGCAGAGGTTTTTGCATCCGTTTACAATTCAATGGTGGGGTTGAGACTGAAAGAGAATATGGTGAAAAATACAGATTACCTTGACGACTCTTTAAGGTTGAATGGTATATCTAAACGAGCGCTTCATACAATGTGGGATACTGTGGATACCAATATACACTCTCTTTCGAGATATTTAAAAATAAAAGCAGGGGAAGTAGGGAAAGAAAGAATTTCTTGGCATGAATTGATGACTTCTTCTCAGGAGGTGTCTAACGAAATTACATACTCACAAGCGAGTAAGGGAATTATTGATTCCCTTGTTGATATTGACACCAATATGAGTGAATTTGTCAAAGGAGCAATAGCAAAGGGATGGGTTGATTCAGAGCAACGTAAAACAAAACCACCGGGAGGCTTTTGTGCTCCATTTATTCCAGAAGGTGAATCACGAATATCATTAAATTATGATAATAGTATAGACAGTGCTAGAAGACTTGCGCACGAATTAGGTCATGCTTGGCATTTTAAACAAATGAAAAACGTTCCATCTCTATTTTTCTCAGATGATACATTCGAAATGACAATGGCTGAAACTTCCTCAATTTTCTTTGAAACAGCATATATTGATTATGTAATTCAAAATACTGATGATACTTCACTCAAAAAAGCTATACTTGGTGCTAAGATTGAGCGTAGTTTAAATTATTTAATGTCAATTAGAGGAGCATTCTTATTTGAAGATAAGTTTTATGGTAATAGAAAAAAGGGACCATTAGATGCTAATCAGGTAGAAGAACTTTCGTTGCAATGTCAAGAAAAAGCATATGGATATAGTTTAAGTGAATATGAACCTTTTGTATGGATTAAATATGTACAGTTCTACCAAGCGAATATTCCTTTTTATAATTACCCCTACTCTTTTGGTTTCTTGTTGAGTATTGGACTGTTAAACCTTGCTAAAAGGGATAAACAATTTGACCAAAAATTCCAATGGTTTCTAAGTGAG
Organism: Alkalihalophilus pseudofirmus OF4; assembly: GCF_000005825.2. Classification (GTDB taxonomy): domain Bacteria; phylum Bacillota; class Bacilli; order Bacillales; family Bacillaceae_D; genus Alkalihalophilus; species Alkalihalophilus pseudofirmus. The sequence continues at coordinate 211,105 of NC_013792.1, read as the reverse complement.
ACTGGATTAATGCCACTTGAACAACTTATTCATAAACACTTCAATATAGAAATTTCAAAACCAGATTTCTGGCAACAGTCAATCCAGAGTGTAGTTGAAGATATAGAGGAGTATAACAAAACTTTGTGAAGAGACGTACTTAAACAAACGGGTAGCGATTGCTAAATAAAGGGTAATCGTTTCTTCTTGTTGAAGTAACGGGCAGAATACTTAAACTAAGGTAAGGGTTTTTATGCTATTGTTTACATTATTAGGTTGATAATATTTATCTTTAGGAGATGAAATTATTGAAAAAAATATCATTGCTTTTAATGTTAGTCAGTATGCTGTTTGTTGTTGTTGCTTGTAGTTCGGAGGAAACAAAAGAAACAAATATTCTCTTACCAGAAAGTATACCTTCGTTTGTTCAAGAAAGTGATTTCACTAAAATTGATTGGGAAAGGAAAGCTGTTGAATTTGGAGATGGAAGAATTATAGGAAATGAAAACAAATCTGGTGTTATTGGTGCAGATATGCCAACTTTAAATGGACAAAAAATGGATGTGGCATCTCTGGGGTGTTGAGAATGTGGAGTTAACTGTTGTTGGTTTTCACAAAGAAACACAAACGGTTCACCAAGTTTTATATAACGGACCAGGTGGAGATTCTTATTGGACAAGACAAGTTGGTGGAGAAAATAACGGTGCAGATGCACATATGCCTTCTAATATAGCATTACCAGAAAAAGGAGAATGGGCATTTTTACTTTACACAAATGATGAATTATTTGATATTTTAGTTTATGACATTAATGAATAGATAAAGAGGAATTATTGTAATTCATCTTCAACAATTAAGCATTTTGTAGTGTGCTACTCCTTATTGTGCTAACGGGTGACAGGGCTGACGCTTCTTCAACTAATAGGAGCAGGTTAAAAGAATAGCGATAAAAAAGAAGTGACTTAAAAGACACTTCGCGGTTATTATTTTTTCCTAGAAATTTTAAATCCATTTTTAATTTTTTCGAACCCAATTTTAGGATAGTATTCCATCGCAATAGGGGAAGACAGAAGCAATAAGGCAACTTCTTCACCTATATGTTCTTGTACTAAACTCACCAGTTCTTTACCTATGCCTTTACTTTGATAATTTTTATTTACAGCTAAATCTGATAGGTAACAACAATAACAATAGTCGGTAATAGCCCTAGCAACACCAACGACTTGGTCATTATCCCATGCAGTAATCAAAACATTAGAATTTTCAATCATTCGTTGAAGTCTCTCCAAATCATTAAACGGTCTTTTAATGCCAGATGTTTTGAAAACATTTGAAAGTTCTTCCGCTTTAATTGTTTCATTTACTTTATAAGTAATCTGTGTAATTGTTTCCATATGTCTCCTCCTTACAATAGTTAAGTAATTCTATCATATCATTACTGCTTCTAAATGAAATTTTAGAACTTTTAGATATTTGCAAAAGGGTATCGATTGTCTTATTGCGCTAACGAGGCAGGTTAGTTGAAGAAGTAGAAAGGAATTAACCTTTATTAAGTCGCAGATAAAGCCAAACAAGAAGAAAGTAGTGAAAAGATGAATTTGAATAAAATGTTGAGTAATCAGTTTGATTCGGTTGTTCTAAATGTTAAGAAGACCTCAGAACTAGTTGATTGTTCTGGTGCATCAGTTTTTATTATACATAACAACAATATAGTTACAGAAGAATATTGGGGAAGGCATTCCCAGGCTAATAATGCTAGAAGCATCCAGGAAGATACTCAATTCCACGTTGCTTCAGTTAGAAAAAGTTATATAGGATATGCCGTAGCATATGCTGTTCAACAAGGTTTAATATCAACCGATGACCCAATAACTAAATATCTATCAATAAATTCACCAATTCTGCAGAAAACAACCATAAGACATTTGTTAACTCATACACACGGTTTAAAAATGGTTAATGGAAAACTACAACAAGAATTTACTTCAGGTGAAAGCTGGGCGTATAGAGGAATCGGGATTGAACTCTTAACTCAAATTGTCAAGATTACAACAGGACAATCAGTAGCCGAAATAGTAGATCAAGTGTTTAAATCCCTAGAATTTAAAGAAACTGGTTGGTACGGGGAACTCAATGAGAAACTTGTGGAAGTTATAAGGAAGCCTGGTGATCCAAATTGGTACACAAGTAAAAGTACAGACGGTGACAAAATGAATATGTATGTTTCTACAAGAGAGTTAGCTAAATGGGGATATTTTCACCTTAAAGAAGGGTTAATAAATGGGAAACAGATAGTTCCAAGCGAAATATTTAAATTAGTTACTTCAATTCAAAGCCCCAACACAATTAATGAAGAACATCCTACAAATGGTTTCTTATGGTTTGTACAAGATTTGCCTACAAGAAGATCAGAAATTGGTGAATATTTGCCTAAAGGATCTTTTCAAATTCTGGGCTATACAGGAGTAACGCTTTTGATTGTACCTCAGCATAATCTAGTTGCTGTACGTGCCTTTAATAGTTTCGGTTCTCCTGAAGGATTCAATTACTTAGCTGATGTTCGAAAATTTGGTGATACCATAATGACCTGTTTATTAAGCTAACGAGGCAGTAATCTTTAATAAGGCAATTGGTTTGTTATGGTAAAATGAACGAAATATTTAAAGAGTTAGAGGGGGATTGTATGGGGGAAAACGTACAACTTAAAGATGTTATTTTCAATGATAGTAAATACTCAAAAACTAAAAAGGTATTAGCTATAATGTTTATTACTTTTGTATTCTTATTACAAGTTAATGGAACTGATAAAATGATTGGATTTATTTTTGTATTCACAGGAACGGTTATAGGCGTAACTTACTCGGTCTGTAAGCTCCTTTTTTATAATACAAAGAGATACATCAAAGACATTGTATTCTTAATAATATTTGTTTGCTTGTTTGTTTGGGGCATAATTACATTTTTCAATTTATAAACCAACTGTCAAATTTCTTGTTCAACAAACGGATGCGTTTCTAGAATAACAGCAGCAACGCTTTTTTCTTTTTCTCCTGAATAAAAGGAAATTAATGTTAAGATAAAATAAAGTATTAGGTGCTATTCAACTATCTGGCAGGACAGTTGTATAAGAAAATAGGTTTTAAAGGGGAGATTTATTATCAATAAAGTAAGTGTTAGTGCTTTTAGTTTAATTATAGTTTTATTATTGGCAGCATGTGGTAACACGTCGAATGTTAATCAAGGTAGTCAAGGGCATAATTTGATTAATAGCGAGTTTTCAATAGAGGAACATGTAAAATATGCAGAAAGGCTTCAAGATGAACGTGGACTAACCAAAGAGGATGCTGATGAAGAAGCTTTTCGTGTTCAATTGAATGAAGTAGCAGTCATCAATAGAGCAATTGACGTAGGTATCAATGTTTCAGAAGAGGAAGCGTTTCAAAAGTCTCAAGAAACTAGAGAGGATCTGGAGAACGAAGAGGCTGAGAATGTTAAAGAGGTACTGATTGGCATTCAAGAAGAGATTGAACAATTAGGAATTTCTGAAGATGATTATTGGAATGAATATATGCTTAGTTCCTATGCTCATGCTGTAATGAGGGAAAAGCTAATGGAGTATGAACAAAATGAAAATCCAATGAAGAACTGGAATGAGCTTCAGCAAGAAATAATTGAAGAATTTACAGTCAGTCAATCTCAACAGATAAATGAATTTAAAAGAGAAATAGGGATGAGATAGAACCTATTTCTCTTTTCCATTAACGGGTTCGATGCTTTAACAAGGCATCGCTACCCTTGTTCCGCTAACGGAGCAGGATTGTGAAAGAAGAAAAGCAATTACTTTAAAAAGTGAAATTGTTATGTTGAAATATTACAAAGGGGGAATTTATATGGTTATTGGTTTATTTGTTTTAAGCATAGTGATGTTAATTGTGAGTTTTATAGCACAGAGCTTTACATTGCTTTCTATAATGATTTCGTTTTTATTATTCACTTCAGCAGTAGTTCTAGCAATGTTCCGCTACTTTAGAAAGAAAAATGCAATTAGTAATAATTAAACTCTTTCTTGTGCTAACGGGTGCATTCCTTTAAAAAGGAATGGTTTTTCTATGTCAAAGAAAAGGAAATTAATGTCAAACTAAAGAGGCAGGTTAGTTTAAGGTGAAAGTTACACATTAGGGGGAATTAAATGTTAGGGGTTAACAAAGGTGAAGTGATTTTAGTTACTCATTCTGAAAATTGGAAGAGGTTATTTGATAAAGAAAAATCTTTATTGGAGACGATTATTGGGGAACAGGTAAAGGATATTCAACAATTTGGCAGTACAGCAATCAAGGGCATTGAAGCAAAACCTATTATTGATATATTGGTTGGTGTAGAGTCATTAAAGGATGTTGAAAAGTTTAATAATGAAAGATTAAAAGAAGCTGGATATTATCATTTATCCAGAGTTCAAATTGATGGAAAAGAGGTTTTTGCTAAGTTTACTGACTTAGAAAACCTAACCAAGACACATATTCTTCACGTTGTTGAATATCAAGGTGATTGGTGGAACGAACACATTTCATTCAGAGATTATTTAAATGCAAATCCATTAGTTTCTAAGGAATATGAGTCACTCAAGAAAAATCTAGCAGAAAAATACCCTAACGATGAACATTCATATACAAATGAAAAGAAACAGTTTGTTGATGAAATTTTGAATGAAATGTAATTTCATCTATCGGGTGCATTCCTTAACTAGGGATGCTTTTTTCTTTGTCAACTAAAAGGAAATTAATGTTAAACTAAAGAGCAGGTTAATACAACAAGAAAATAATTTTTTGGGGAGGAAAAAGAAATGATTAGAGAAGCAACAAAGCAGGATATTGGGGGTTTAGCGGAGTTGATGGGAGAATTGGGGTACCCGACTAATATCGATGAGATGAATTATAGAATGTCTAATATTCTTTCAAATAATGCTTATCAGACTTATGTGTACGAAGAAGATGAGAAATTACTTGGAATGATTGGAATGATTTTATGTTACCGTTTTGAAAAAAGTGAAAGTTATATAAGGGTGGTTGCTTTTGTTGTAAACTCTGGATTAAGAGGTAATGGTATTGGTACTAAGCTATTAAATGAAGCTGAGAACTGGGCTAAAAAACAAGGAGCAAAAATGGTGACTTTGAATAGTGGTAATCGGACTGAAAGAAACGATGCACACAATTATTATATTCGTAGAGGGTTTGAAGGAAAAGCCACAGGATTTTATAAGCAATTGAACTAAGGTGTTTATTTACTATCGGGTGCATTCCTTCAACAAGGAAAGCTTTTTCTAAGTCGAATAAAAGGAAAATAATATTAAACTATAGAAACAAAATAGTTCGAAAAAATGATTAAATGGTAATATGCATATAAGGATAATTTAGTGTAGGAGGTTTAGAAATGACATCTTTATACGATAGCATTGGCTTAACTTATGATACTCCCCTAAAGCTGACCCCGAAATCGCAAGTCGGTTACGAAATCATTTACAAGTACCTAACGGAAGCAGAGTTCTCGATATTGCTTGTGGAACAGGAAATTATACTATTGCTTTAGAAAAAACGGGTTTAAAAATAACTGGAAGCGATGTTTCAGAAGAGATGATTAAAAAAGCTAAAGGGAAATCAAGCACAATAGATTGGGAAGTAGCTGATGTAAACAAACTACCTTATGAGAATAACGTTTTTGAAGGAGTAACTTGTACATTAGCTATTCACCATTTTAATGAACTGTTACCTGCTTTTAAAGAGGTTTTTAGAGTTCTTGATAAAGGTAGATTTGTCATTTTTACTTCATCCCCTGAACAGATGAAAAATTATTGGCTAAAAGAATATTTTCCAGACGCTATTGAAAAAATCTGCTAATCAAATGCCGAGTATAGTAGAAGTCAGCGATATATTGAAAACTGTTGGATTTAATATTGTTGGTCATGAAACATTCTTGATACAACCTAATTTAAAAGATTTCTTCCTTTATAGTGGCAAGTATGAACCAAAGATGTATTTAGATGAAAAAGTACGCTCAGGAATATCTACCTTTGCAAATTTGGCATCTAAAGAAGAAGTGGAAGAAGGTTGTAATAAGCTCAAAAAGGACATTGAAACTAAAAAAATAGAAAATGTTCTTAATAACTTTAGTAGCGACTTAGGTGATTATGTTTATATAGTTGCTGAAAAGAAATAGCGTGTTCTTTCACTAAACCAGCTAATAGTTTGTCAACATTTTCAATAAAAAAATGAAATTACACATGCTATACTAAAAATGAGTATACCAAATAACCTACCAATCTGTACTTTTTGGAAGGTCTTGGTCTATCTAGTTAGATATAGCTATCAAGCTACATCTTGGAAAGGTGTTTTGCTTTTCAGTAAAGCATAAATCCAATGTAAGAGTTTATTGACACAAGCAATGACAGCGACTCTAAATGGTTTACCTTCTTCGCGTTTTTTATCGTAAAACTCTCTGAGTCTCTTGTTCCGTGCAATAATTTCGTCGGTTGTCTTTTGCTTACGAGAATCTCTAATCCCGCATTGAACGGCCATAAATAAGGCATGTCTCAGTCTGGAAGAGCCTCTTTTAGTTATCCGATTAACGGAAGCTGTAAACTTTCCTGAAGAGTAAACACTAGGGTCGACTCCAGCGAATGCAACCAACTTCTTTGGGTGATTAAACCGATCTATCTCACCGATCTCAGAAGTAATCGTGGCGGCGATCTTTTCTCCAATTCCGGGAATAGATTGGATAATCTGATATTCTTCAATTTCTTTCGCAAGGGCATCTATTTCAGTTGCGATGTTGGATAGGTGCTCTTGGTATTGAAGAACGATGTTCGTTAACATCTCCAAATTAAAAATATGACTCTCATACAAATTCTTTTGAAACGGGTTACGCAAGGCAGCCTCTCGCAGCTTTTGTGCTTTTTCTATGGCCCACCTCTCAGAACGACTTTTACATAACGAAGCGATCTTTTCGACCAATTCAGACTCATCCACTTGTAAGACAGCCTCTGAAGTTGGAAAAGCCTGCAGGGTTAATAACGATACCTTCGAATACAAACTACCAAATACGCCTCTGTATTCAGGAAACACCTGATCCAATAAGGAATGGAGTTGTAGTTTCGTATTCGCCGATACTTCAGCGATCGTCTCTTGTTGTCTGGTTAAATTACGAAGATTTAAGAGTTGAATCCCTCGTTTTTTATAGGGTTCAAGCTCCTCCTTGTAGTAAAGCTCGCACAAATGATACGCATCAACGGCATCTGTTTTTACCTTGCGTAAGCTCGAACTTTTCGCTCGATGCGAAATGAGTGGGTTGATGACAATATACACATACTTTTGGTCCTCCAGAAACTGAATCACAGGTAGATGATAATGACCTGTCGACTCTAAAACCACAGAAGGTGGTTGTCCTTGTGCTGCTTGTTCGACTTCTTGAAGAAATGCCAAGAATGTCTCGAGACCCTCACGATTATGTTTAATACTGAAACTCTTACGATAAGGCTTTCCCTTGTCCAAGAAGGCTTGAACCTGACTTTCTCCTTTTGAGACATCCAGACCGATGACTGGATTCATTGTTTATCAACTCCTAGAAATAAATTAGTCGGTAACCCCTAGAGCTTCTTGTAGTGTCATAGGTTCGCTTGTTAAACGGGATCATTTCTATGTCCCAACCAGCCTGAAACATGTTCATACAAGTAGGGGGCGAACAGTTTAGCTAACGGGATCGAGTCCCACGGGTGCGACGTTCTACCCCGACTACCGCTATCATATGACCATAAAAAATAAGGTCAACCAGAAATATTTTCTTATCTGGCTAACCTTATATTACGAACGGGTGCGATAGCTGAATAAGGGTTATCGCTTTTCCTTATTGGAGTAACGGAGCAGGATTATTCAATAACAAGTTGTAGTAATAAGAGGGGATTTCATTAAAAAGGGGGAGTAGCGATTTGAAAAATTTAATTTTCATTTCCATTATTGTGATAACGGTCTTGCTTACCGCATGTAGTAACGAAGAAGTTGTGAATGACAGATACACCTTTATAGGTGAAGGTGCGTATTGGGAAGCTGAATATGTTTTTGAGAGTGAAGAAACACAGAAGGAGAAAAATGGAAGGACGACATATTCTACAATCAATAGCGATGTATTTACACTCTCCTACAAAGGGGACGTTGAAGAGATGCAAACAATAGAAAAAATAGAATATAACTATAAAACATCAGCTGGAGAGGGTAGTGGAAGCAGAGAGTTTGATGAACCACCCACTGACATTACATTAAGGTCAAATAGTAGTGATAATGGAGCTAAAGTATATGAGGATGAAATCATACCCGTTATTGTGAAATGGGATGGTTTAGAAGAAACCTTTGAGTTATTAAATAAATCAGAATAAACAAAATATTATTAAAGTAACGGGTGGCATTCCTTCAACAAGGGATGCTTTTTTGTTTGTCAACAAAAAGGAAATTAATGTTAAACTAAACCAGCTAATAGTTTGTCAATATTTTTCAATAAAAAAGTTAAAATACAAATGATATACTAAAAATGAGTGCACTAAATAACCTACCATTTCTCAACACATGGAAGGTTCTGGACTATTTAGATAGACGTAGTGACTAAACTACATCTTGGAATAATGTGTTGCTTTTTAACAGGGCATAAATCCAATGTAAGAGCTTATTCACACAAGCAATGACAGCCACCTTAAAAGGTTTTCCTTCATCACGTTTCTTGTCGTAGAACTCACGTAACTTCTTATTACGAGGGATAATTTCATCACTCGTTTTCTTCTTACGACAGTCTCGAATGGCACAACGTACGGCCATATATAACGCGTGACGAAGCCTGCTGGAGCCACGCTTGGTTATTCGATTCTTAGTAGCTGTGAATTTACCAGATTCAAAAACGCTTGGATCCACTCCAGCGAATGCGACTAGCTTCTTTGGATGGTCAAATCGATCAATTTCCCCAATCTCGGATATAATCGTTGCAGCGATTTTTTCTCCGATACCAGGAATTGATTTGATAACTTCATATTCTTCAACTTCTTGCGCAAGGGCATCTATCTCGGATTCTAACATTGATAGGTGCTCTTTGTATTGGAGGATAATATTAATAAACATTCCAAGGCTCAAAATGTGACTCTGATAAACGGCTTTCTCAAACGGATTTCGAATGGCCGCAGCTTTGATTTGGGCTGCTTTATCACTAGCCCAACTTAGTGAACGACTCTTACAATTCCCGTGGATCTTTTCGGTCAAGACCTCATCACTGGCATTTAGAATATCTTCAGACGAGGGAAATTCCTTTAAAGTTAGCAGGGACACAACGGAATATAAATCTCCAAACACTCCTCTAAATTCAGGGAATACCTGATCTAGAATCGCTTGAAATTGTAACTTTGTCTGAATTAAAGTACCAGTAATATTCTCATGTTGTCTCGTAAGATTACGTAAGTTTAGGAGTTGAACACCGCGCTTTTTATAGGGTTCAAGTTCCTCTTTATAGTACAGTTCACACAGAAGATAAGCATCGGCTGCGTCCGTCTTAACCTTTCGCAGGCTGGAACTTTTGGCTTTGTAAGAAATCAATGGGTTAATAACAAATCAAGAGATAGCCCCGTTCCTCAAGATAATGAACAATAGGAGCTTGATAGTGTCCTGTTGCTTCCAGAATAACCGGAGGTTTCTTCCCTGTCTCAGCTGTCAAACCTTCAATGAATTGTACAAGGGACTCAAGCCCTTCGTTAATATGTGATACCTTAAAGCTCTTACGGTATGGTTTCCCTTTATCTATGAATGCTTGTACCTGACTTTCTCCTTTTGACACATCCAGACCAATGACTGGATTCATTCTCAATCCCCTCCAAATATTAATATTAACCGGTACCCCTAATCCTTCTTGCAGTATCACAGCTTCGCTTGTTATACGAGATCTATGTCCCAACCAGCCTCAATCATGTTTCTACAAGTAGGGGGCAAACTGTTTAGTTGACGGGATCAAGTCCCACGAGCAGTTACGTTTTACCCCGGCTACCGTTATAATAAAACCATATAACAAATGGTCAACCAGAAATATTTTCTTATCTGGCTGACCTTATAATACGAAGGAGCAGGTTAGTTGAAGAAGAGTTAGTTCTTGTTATTGAACTAAAGAGGCAGCAGTGTTAAATATTGGAATAATTGAAACCTTACTTCTATGTGTATCGTATCAAATTAAAAGGGAGTGAATAAAATGAAAAAATATACTGTATTTATATTTAGTTTTTTTCTTCTATTTATCGTATTACAAATTTTATCGGGGTGGGTTCTAACAGCTTTCTATACTCCTGATTTTTCTTTAACGAACATGGGTGTAAGTCAAGAAGTAATGTTTGGGCAAACTTCGATAATTCCGATTCTGACAACTTTATCAATCGCAACATTAGCTTATTTTTTGTCTCAAAAATTATCCGTAACAAGTAAAGAATAAAGCTTACAGAACAACGCTTAACAAGACATTTCTATTTTTTGTTCGTATATTAAAGAAGTAAGGCTATGAAAGACATGGACTTACAGTCAAGGGTGCATTCCTTCAAAAAAGGGATGCTTTTTATTTGTTAAAAAAAGGAAAATTATATTAAGCATAAGAAGCAAGTTAATTTCATAATCAGAGCATGATAAAATATCCTAGTAGCTAACTCCAAAATAAGTAATTTGTGTGAATAATAAACAATAAAAGTGAATTATTGGAATTTGTGTAGTAATATTGCGTTGGAGGTGTTGTTATGCAAATTGAGGTTAATAGAAAATCCAAAGTTGTTACAGGTAATGAAGCTAGTATTGCTAAAGGTATGGTTGGGTTTATAATTTTTTCCTTTATATTTTTTGCTGGGATGATTACATTTGCAAACACTCAACAAAAAAATACGCTTGAAGCAAATATGGTTGAAGTCCTGAGCTCAAGCAGTGATTTATCGTTTGAGTATGTTGGAACAGAAGATTCTCCGCAATTAAGAAAATTTTATTTAGCTAAAGCTGACGGTGACGAGTACATAGTTAGAGTTTATCAAAACAATAGGACGATATTAGATGCTTTTAGTCTTACTGAACACCCCCATTTAGCTGAACAATTCCAAAATTCATATGGAGTTAGTTGGTAAACTAATATAGTTAAAAAAGTAGCTAGTGCAGAAATTAGCTACTTTTTTAATTCTTAATACAAGCATATTTAGATTTTATAATGATTAGAGGCTTTGTGAAATAATGTACTTAAAGTAACGGGAGCTTTAGTTTAAGAAGGTATTAAAAATTTGGGACCACACATATTAATATTTCATAGGGGTGATTCTTTCAAACTTTTTTCACTTATCTAACCTTAATGTAACTCATAAATTGTTTTAATTTTTAAAGATACTAGAAGAAAAACCACTTACATCTACCGGATAGACATAAGTGGCTTCAACTAGAAATTTATTTTCCTTTTAGAACGATCTACAGGTTTAGTAGTTTTTCTCTCTACGGTGTTTACATCCGACTTGTCAGATGATGTAGAGAACGAAGCTTCATTTTTACCCTTTGCCGGCTCTTCTTTGTATTGGTCAGTAATTGAATCTGATGTACTTGATTCTGGTATATCTTTATTAATTACGTTTGTATCCTCAGTTACTTCTATTTTGTTAATAGGGTGTGGGCTTTCTTGATTGTTATTTTGCGGTGTAGATTTTGCCACACTCACCATTTTATTAGTATATTCGTTATCTGATAAGAGTCCACTTACATTTAACTCATGAAGGTTCATCTTAGCCTTTGTTTCAAGCGAATTAATATCGTTTGTACCATAGACCCGAATGAAATACATTAGTACTTCTTTTAAAGCTGCATTATGTGAGCCGCCCTGATTTGCCACCCACTCCTTTATAAGAGGGTGGGTACTATTGGTATCCAACCGTATTTGCAATGATTTCTTCACATTATCCTCCTTTCTAAAAGGGGAGAGGGTTTAGTTATTGATTCACTAATTCCTCAGCTTCTGCAATTAATTCATCCATTTTAATTTTGTTATACATATTCATTCCTCGTACATTCATTTCTACACAATAATGTGCCGGTACCCATAATACTTGAATATCATAAATCGAACAGTAGTCGAGGACTTTTTTATACATGTTATCTTTGGCTAAAATAGATGCTCCTCCATAAACCACAACAACGTCTACCTCGAATACCAAGGTTTCTAGTCTCTTCTTCATAAACGGCATTAATTTACCATCCACTAGTTCATTTAGAGGTTCCGCTAGTGCTTTTACAGCATCTTTCCGTTTTTTATTCGGTTTACCTGGTCCAACATAAAGGAAGTCTGATAGTTTTTGCCTTGTGATGTTAGTATTTGCATACTTCGGCTCCAAATTAAGCTTTTCTGCTGCCGCCTCTAATGTAGCACCTAGGCCAAACTTTCTACCATCTGACTTTTCAACATTAACACTATAGCCCTCTGTATAGACCGCTTCTGTGGACCCATCACCAATATCGAAATGTAGGATACGTTTGTCTAAGAAATACTCTCCAGTGACTTCTTCATCAAGCTCTTCTTTATATTGTTCTTTGAATTCATCAAACATGTCGTCGTTTCTGTAATTGCCATCTTCATCTTCAAAGATTGTAAATAATGCCGGCACACCTTCTTGTAATACCTTTACAACTCTGAAACGAATCACAACATTTAAAGCAAGCTCTTTCACATATACTTTCACTTGATGAGGACCATTTAGCCATCTATCCTGAAACGTCTTTTGATTAACCGCATTATGAAGGCTCACAGGGAGGGCTGTTGTCATATCTACCGTAACTTCTAGTGATTCAGCATCTTGTAATGTGCCTTTTTTCTCGTAATGATCTTGTACAGCTTTAACTGCTAATAAACCTAAACTATTGATAATAGGGATATCCTCATTATGCTTTTGAATAGATCCTACATCCATATTATAAAGATCAGATTTACTATCTAAAGCAGCTTTACCAATTAAATAGCGGTGATTAGAACTAAGGGCTTTGCTTTCAATTCTTACATCCATTCGGTTATGAAGATCTCGAACAGCTTCTTCTAGACTCTTATCAACTTCACCTAGAGGACTATGTAAAACAGAATATACATTTGGGTACACATATAAAGAATCGTTAATCATCGCTTTGTGTTTTGAATTTCCATTGTCATTTGCAAATGTGTAATGATAGTTGCTCATGTACATCTCTCCTAAATATGGTTTTTGGTGTTGGTATACCTGTAATAGATATTAATTCTAAATATTACTAAGTATTACCTAATAATATTTTATCCTATGAAAAATACTTTTGCAAGATTTCAAGCGGGTTATAATACAAAATATTACTCTTCGGTAAAAAATATTATTTAGTATTATTCTATATTTTCGTTTCATTATCTAGTAAATGGACTACAACTATAACTAACCCCTTTATTATCACCAACCATAAACTCTAATTAATAAAAAGTTTTATAATTTCCCCATGAACCCACAACAATATTGATTAACAGATTAACTCTGGCAAGCAGTAAGTTATCTAACAAAAGCTTAGTATAACCCCAATAAATAGTTGGATCTGCATTATAAATTGTATGAGTATCTGCATTGATTCTGAGTTGATTATTTATTGATTCTAGGTTGATTATTTATTGATTCTGAGTTGATTATTATAATCATCGTATAATCACCTTAGAATCAATCATTAATTTTCTCAAACTATTGACTGGCTTATGATAGAGAAGGATACTAGAATAGGAAAAATAGACCCCGACTATTTAGCTTGTTGTTCGGGTCTAATTTAGAAGGGTTAAGATAGGGGGGGATTTAATGCATCTATCACCTAAGGAATTAATGGTGTTTGAGGGATTGTTTAAGTTTAGGGGGGGAAGAGTTGATGATCTAAGTATGTATGTTTATGGAAAACGTAATAAATCATCTATTAATAATACTTACCGTTCTTTACGCACCCTGAGGAATAATGGACTATTAGAAGCGCATTCAATGTTTCTACAAGGAGAAACGAAACATTTCTATTTTCTAAGCAAGGAAGGTATAGAACTTGCAAATATTAGGTTTGATATACCAGAGGGCTATGTAGGAACCGGATACGGAAATGATCATGGTGATTTTGCCTATAGCCTGTATAAGCCACCCCAGCGATTGCTAAAGCATCATTTGCTTACCATTGAGTTTCTGCTGCAATGTCATTCGATCGCTAGTAAAACTGACGAACATACATTCTCATATCGTGACAATCGGTATGCTAGCAAGATTTTTATTTCCGAGGATGTAAAAGGAAAAGAAACCTACGAACGTACATTCCGGATGCGTCCCGATGCGGAAATTAGGATTAATTCTAATGAGCAATGGGCTATTGAAATAGATCTTGCCAGCGAAAGTAGTGCTGCATTAACTGAGAAATTTAAAAGCTATGCTCGCTACCTACGTGCTAAAGAGGATCTTCCTTATACGACTATTCTTTTTGTTGCTCCTTACCGAGAAAGGGTGGACACTCTTAAGAGAAGATGGGAAACCATACAAGAAGCCTTTATCAAGGGCATGGGTGAGTTTACTGACGTCATCAATTTGCGTTATATACACAGTAATGACGTCCAACGAACTCTAACGGACGCCATTCATTCAAAAGATTATGAAAAGAGAAAACTTACCACGTTACAACAACTATTATTTAACGATGCCTATAATGGGACGGAAGTATTTACGATTGATAAAGGATTTAACTACTTCCATAAGCCAACGTTCGCTTCTATGACGTATGGTAAGGAAGGAGACGTCTTGTTTGTTTATCACAATATAGAGGGCTACGAGACGTCACCCTGGATCTCAATAGAAAACATGGAGAATCATTTTGGTTACTTAAAGAAATCTCCTGATTTCACGAATGTTAAAAAATTAGTTCATATTCTGTTTGCACATGAAGTCCCGTCATCTATCTCAACGGATCATGTTTTCTCCAAGAGAACTGGAGTACCTGCTGATCGTATGCTCATTTTACATACTGAAAATGACAAGTCTGCTACCTTTGCTCGTTTAACTGGGGAAGTAATCTCTTTAAATCCTTTGATACATGTTGACGAGGCTTTAGCGATTCGCTAATCTAGTAATATCCAACAAATAAAAATTCAACCGACTACGGAAGCACCGTGAACTGGGATTAATCTATCCCTTTTTGCGGTGCTTTTTTGTGTTCATAAGAAAGGAGTTGAGAGATTGGAAGAAAAAGCGAATGAGAAAGTAGAGGAGAAAAAGAGAATAAGCTTGAATCCATTCCATTACTGGCACAGCAACAGGTATGAAATAGACCAATTTATGAGAATGAAGTTTCACTCGTATTTGGTCACCGCTTCTTTTAGTCTGCAAATGTTGCTAATTCTACCCTCTGCATTCTTATCCTACATTGCCATTATTATGGGATGGGAATTGCCGACATTTTTTATTAGATATGATTCAATTCATTGGTTTTGGTTATTAGTCAGTCTAAACATACCTCTTGCTGCCTGGCTGTATTCAACTATCACTTCCCCTATAAAGAAGGGGTATAAGTTGATAATTGACTGGAAACAAACGATAAAAGGGAGAAATCTAGCAGCGATTTTCTCTGGTATTCCTTTTTTTGTGATGGGTTGGGCAGTATGCGCGAGGTATGTCCAAGATAACTACTCAGCAACACTACTAGCGATTGACGTGACAAATACCCATCCACATTTATTATTTACAAACTTTTCAAGTGTGCTAGGAATTTTATATTTTGCTCCAGTACTTGGCACAGGGTTTGCTTTGTTTTTAGGTATTCGCCATTTTATGAAATACGAAGACATAAGGGAGCAATTTTATGAGTGGGAATTTAGACCTCTCAGCAAAGTAGCCTTTAGTCTAGAAGATGACTCCGCAGATGTTATTGTAGGGTGGGAGAAGGACTCGAAAAAACCTATCGTCCTCAAGGAGAATGAACGGTATATTCATAAGTTAGTTAACGGAGCTACGGGAAGCGGTAAGACCTCCACCCAATTGTTAGTTGAGATTACACAAGATTTAGTTCGTATTGCTAGAGGGCAAAAATTGTCGGTTGTAATGTTGGAGCCAAAAGGGGATGCCGTTGCAGACATCCTAGAAATTTGTGATGAGTTAGAAATCCCTCGAGAAAAAATAAAAGTAGTAGACCCTACAGATAAAATACGATCTATAAAATTCAACCCTTTTAGTGGACCACTTGAAGCTGCAGCAGAATCATTCCGAGGAGCTCTAGACAGTTTAACGGGTGACCAAGATTCTTTCTTCCGTGGTCAACAAGGAGAAACAGCAAGTATGTTTACCATGTTAGCTAAGTTGAGATACGGCAACAGGGCTAATATTCTCCATATACAACAAATGTTTACCGATGCAAGGTACTTAGGCGATATGGCTGAGGAAGTACGAGAAGAAATAGAAGATAAGATAAGTAAATGGCGGGTTAAAGAACAATCTTTAAGTGCTCAATTAAATGCTCTCAAAGAACACTCTGGAGATCCCCATGAACGTTTAAAACTAAGTGATGAACTAGAAGGTATTAAACATAATTTAAAAGACTTAGAGAAACATTCACGAATTGTTGCCTATTTTGAAGATGAGGTTCTTGAGTATAAAACCTATAGAGACCAAAAGACAGGCGATACAATACCAGTCACCTATTCAAATGGAAAATATGAAGGAAGACAAGTAGTAGATAACAAAAAGGATAAGTACATTACAGGTGCAAAAAAATATCTTAATGATATTGCTATGAATACCATGCTTACGGACTTAATGGTAGGGAACGATGATGAAGCACTTGATCTGGATCAATTTCTAGATGAAGGCGGGATCTTGTTAGTGAATAGTGCGCTAGGTGAGCTTGAAGAATTGAGTTTATTATTAGGTCAATTCTTTACTCGGCAATTTCAAAGCGCTGTATTTAGACGTCCTAGCGAAAAAGACGGTAACTACAAACGGATTCCTACATTCTTTACGATTGATGAGTTTCCACTCTATGCAAACGAAGCGTTTGAACGTTTCTTAACTTTAGGACGTTCTTATAAGGTGGGCGTAACCATTGCTATCCAATCACTTGGTCAGTTAGAACGAATTGTACCAGGTTATAGACAGGTTATAATGGCCAACTCATCGACCAAAGTTGTCTTCGGTAGAGGGGTTTATGATGACAACCTAATCTTCTCGAATGAATTTGGTGAGGAATATGAATATGAAGAGTCTTTGAATGAATCAACTACACCAGTTACGGTAGGAAATCCAAGTTGGTCCTATCGTCATAACACTCAAAGGAAATTAATAGCCAGATTTACTCCAACACAGATTAGAGAATTAAAGTTTAAGCATATGATTGTCTCTACTGTTAAAGAAGACGGTAGTGCTGCACCTCCTGTCCATGCCATAGGTAGGTTTTTAAATGAAACAGACTTTATTGATAAATATTTAGATGTGTCATCTTTGACTTTACGAACAAAAGAGTCAAATCCGCTAGATATAGGGGCAGCCGTTAGTAAGTTTAGAGAGTTAATCACCCCACCAACAAAAGAGGAAGCTCAAAGTGTACATGAAGGAATTGAGCCATCCATACCTGCCGAGTCTACAAATGAGGATGATGAGTATTATTCAGACCTAACGTTAGACCTAGCAGGAGAAGAGCATAAAGAAGAGCATAAGGTATTGAATAGAAAGGAAGTGAATAAGGAGGAAGGGGTAAGCAAGGAAATTGAGGTAGTAAATGAAGTTGCTGTAGTAAAAGAAATCCCTAAGAATGTAGAACCGATTGCCCTTTTTAACGAAAATGACTCAGCAGCATCTAATGAGGAGCAATTGAAACCTACACTAAATGAGGAACCACCTACCGATACCACAGCACCTCCTAAGTTAAAGAGAATGAAAAAACCTAAAGAACTCGGGGTAGAACAGCTAAGCTTATTGGATATGGCCACTAAAGCGCAATCCAATATTTCCTCAGATACTAAGGTGAATGAGTTAAAGGTTCCATCTTATCCGGAAGTAAATGAGATTGTTGAGGAAGCTAAAGAAGTAAGTGACCCTCTAAATGAGGAACTTCCTTTTGGAGAGAATGATGAGGTAGTTCAAGAGTTTACTAATAGCATACCGGATGAACATCAAAGTAAAAACTTACAAGTACTTTTAGACGAAGTGAGTCAGGAAGCTGTCATAACTCCCCCTTTACCGCATAAAGTTAAATCTGATGTAAAGGACCAACCTAGTGCTACCAACAAGCATAGTGATCATCTCGTTTCAAACTTTGATGAAGAAGATGATGATTTTTAACGAACTTCCGAAAGAAGTCTCCCTCTTCAAGCGTGTGAAGGGCATAGCCCAACGGTAAGGGGGAGATGAATTTCGGTTGGGCGACAGCCCAAAGACTGTTACTTTCGAATGCTATATGGTATATAATCAGTCTTATAACGAATAAGGACTGATGTATCAATGAAATTAGATAGTAATAATCATTCAGTCTTCTCGATGTATTACCATCTTGTTTTGGTTGTAAAATACAGAAGAAGCGTCATTGACGACACGATTTCAGACTATGCGAAAAATAAATTTGTCTCTTTGGGCGAGAATTACAATATTACATTGGTCGAGTGGAACCACGACATTGACCACGTTCATATTCTGTTCAAAGCTCACCCAAATACGGAATTATCCAAGTTCATCAACGCTTACAAAAGTGCCAGTTCAAGGCTTATTAAAAAAGAGTTTCCTTTTGTTCGAAAAGAGTTATGGAAAGAGATGTTCTGGTCAAGAAGCTTTTGTTTGTTGACGACTGGCGGTTCACCTATTGAAGTCGTGAAAAAATATATTGAAAATCAAGGAATGAAATGAGGTGATTTGATATGGCTAAGCAAAACAAAGCGTATAAATTCCGTTTGTACCCCACAGAAGAACAGGAATTGGTTATCCGCAAAACCTTCGGTTGTGTTCGCTTTGTGTATAACAAAATGCTAGATGAACGAAAAGCGACTTATGAGTTACTGAAAGAGGATAAAGAAGTATTGAAAAAAGTGAAACATCCTACTCCCGCAAAGTACAAGCGTGAGTTTGAGTGGTTGAAAGAAGTAGACTCATTATCTTTAGCGAACGCTCAACTAAACTTGGATAAAGCGTATAAAGCCTTTTTCAAAGGCAATGGTAAGTTTCCAAAGTTTAAAAGCAAACGACATAAACAAAGCTATACAACCAATGTCGTCAATGGAAACATTCAACTGTTGGACAGTCATATCAAATTGCCGAAACTCAAAATGGTTAAAATCAAACAACATCGAACCATTCCTTCGGAATGTATCATTAAGTCCTGTACCATTTCTTTGTCTTCATCAGGAAAATACTACATCTCTATTTTGACAGAGTACGAAAAAGAGATTGAAAGCAAAAGAATTGAAAGTGTTGTAGGATTGGATTTTGCGATGAATGGATTGTTTGTCGATAGCGAAGGTAAGAAAGCCAATTACCCGAAGTTCTATCGTCAAATGCTCGACAAGTTAGCACAAGAACAACGCAAACTTTCTCGAAAGAAGAAAGGTTCTTCAAATTGGAACAAACAACGGATTCGAGTTGCCAGAATTCAAGAGAAGGTCGCTAATCAACGAAAAAACTTTCTTCACCATAAGTCAAAAGAATTGGTGTCCAATTATGATGCCGTCATCATTGAGGATTTGGATATGAAAGGGATGTCACAAGCCTTGAAGTTTGGCAAGAGTGTTGCCGATAACGGATGGGGGATGTTCACCTCCTTCCTGAAATACAAACTAAATGAGCAAGGAAAACAACTTGTGAAAATCGACAAATGGTTTCCGTCAACAAAAACTTGTTCCTGTTGTGGAAACACACAACCAATGCCAATGAACCTTCGGTCATACATTTGCAGCTGCGGACTGCATCTCGATAGAGATGTCAATGCGGCAATCAACATCAAAAAAGAAGGCATTCGCTTATTAGCGATCGCCTAATCACAAAATATAAACTCTTGGAACAAGAGGGTTAGCTTGGTTGATTTCGTCAGCTATCAAAAGTGGCGATTACCCAAGAAGCCCCCACTTCAAGCAACCCGTAAGGGTGGTACGTGGCGAGTAGTTCACGATATTCACTGGTCCTAATTTCTCATCAATGTACTTAGATGTTCATGAAACCATTGCAAATAAGAACTAATCTTTGTATACTCTAGGTAGAACAACCTATATATGACTAAGATGTAGTTACGGAAGCACCGTAAAACAACGCCACATGTGCGTCGTTTTTGCGGTGCTTTTTTGTGTCTACACAATTAAAAGGAGTGTTAAGTATGGCTCAACGATTAGACCGTAATGAGGAACAGATGATTTCGTGGAATGAACTCATCGGATCATCAAAACGTAATACCGTTCTTTATGCTAGGGCAATAGGTATTGAGAACATCAATAATAATGAGTGCTTAAAGCTAGATTATAAAGGAATATTCGGCTATCTTCCTAAAGCCCTTATTGACACCTATGAGCTAAAAGGAATTCAATCAATGGTTGGTAAGGTATTTGAGTTTGTTGTTAACTACACCGACCGCGAAGCCGGAATTTTTGGTGCTGACCGTATTAAAGCACTTGAAGTATTATCTAACAGGTTCTGGTCTACCGCTGAAGTAGATAAGAGCTATGAAGCCTTCGTAAGAGGGGTTGACCAGTACAACGTATATCTATTAGTTGAGGGTGTACCTACAAAAATGCACCGCAAAGACTTCAGTTATGACTTTTATAAAGACATGAGAGATGTTGTAGGCTTAGGGGATGTTATCGACGTTAAGCTGCTTGATTATGAAAAGCCATCTGTAGAGGCTGAAGCAATCGATGACATTAACAGTATTAATGTCATTACAGAAGATGAAACGGAAGAAGTTGTTCAAGAG
Source organism: Alkalihalophilus pseudofirmus OF4 (assembly GCF_000005825.2). GTDB lineage: Bacteria > Bacillota > Bacilli > Bacillales > Bacillaceae_D > Alkalihalophilus > Alkalihalophilus pseudofirmus. Next base: position 190,148 of record NC_013792.1, on the reverse strand, counting down.
CGCAAATTAAAACCTGGACAAATCCTTGTAAGCCGTAAGGCATTAGAAAAAGATCCTTGGGATTATATCAATCAATATCAAGTTGGTTCTACCTACCTTGGAGTGATTCAAAATATCAATATCGACTACGGTATTTTCTTGAAACTAGAACCATTTGGCTTACCGGTTCGTTCTAACTTCCCACCAAATACAGATCTCCGCTTGTTACAAGAAGGGGAAGAAGTAAACGTAAGGATTCGCGACATTGATATTGCTAAGCGTCAGATTAGTACGGTTATTATTACGCCAAGGCAGGGGGCGTTAAAACGTACAAGAGATCATCGTTTAAGACAGGGTTTATTGTATGACAGAAAATAGTCTGCTTCACTTTAATGAAGACAAAATTAAACATAAGAAGAAGCAAGAAGTCGTTCGTAAGACGACTTCTCTTCCTCCTATCGTTAAAGCAACAGACAATCCATATGATGCTGTGACTAGTCCGTTGGATATTCTGGATTACCTGCCTCCAGATAATAGTAAGTTTGCTTTATATGCAGATCCTTATGGTCGCATGATGTATTACGAACCCAAAATTGGCAATAGCCAAGGTAGATACTGGTTACAAGAGACGCTAGAATCGCACTCGATCACTCAAGAAGAAATGAAGTTATTACAGTTTCTTTCAACCAATCGTATTGCTACCCGTAACCAAATACAACGAGTTTTGTTCGATTCTACGGTGTCAGTAGATAAAGTTAAAAGGTTTCTTCAGAAATGCAGAAAGCGCGGGATCATTTGCTCATTCAGTTGGATCTCACCTTTAAAGGACGGCCGAAAAAAACCTCTAGTATATGGACTGACACGAGTGGGCGTTGAAGCGGTTTATCACTTGTATAGAGAAGAACTTGAGCGTGAGTTTACTTTCCAACCAATTATCTTTCCGGAAGGTAAAGCACCGGATATGACTAACTTCTATCTTGATTTAGCTGCAAATGAATTATATTCGGAGTTAAAACGATTAGATCGAGTAATAGAGTGGGAACGCAAGAAGAGGACTTACCGATTTCCTAATGGTCGATTTTATAAACCATTTGTATCTTTTGAAGTGATAAAAGATGAAGGAGAATTCCATAAATTCTGGCTTGAAGTAGTGAGAGTGTTTCCCGGGTGGGAATCCGCTGTAGCAGGTAGGTTTCGTTTAATTCAAGAAGCATTTGAACAACTTGCTCCTGCAGAAAGACCTTCTCGCGTTGTTCTTATCGTTGATTCCGTATCAAGGGTAGAGTGCTTATGTGATGCAGCCAATGATATCATGCCCGATGTGCCAATCCGTTTTACCACGGATGAACTTCTATTAGAGGGGATTAACCAAAATACATTTTTACGTCGTAAAGATGATGGATCATTAGTTCGTTCTCCTATTCCATTTCTATCTGAGTCCCACACAGGAATGAACGCAAGTGAATACTTCGCAAGTTTATCAGAATCATTTCAGGATGAGGTGGAGGATCTCTTTGAAGATTAAATCAAAACAAAAAGAATTAGGACTAGAATGGTATTGGATGATGCAACTTGAATGTAGTTTGCCCCAATTATTTAAATACCTCCGACTAGAAGAGGCGGGAATTACCTTCACTCACTTTGCTGAGTGGGTGGTGTTCCCTCATCTCATTCGACCAGACCTTATTGATGTACTATACCTACGGACTCGAAATCGGGAGCAATCTACTGAGTATATCACTATAAAAAATGAGGAATTCAGTGTTACTAAAGAACAGCAGTTTTATATTGACTACACTCTTGAGTTGGCCTACATAAAATATTTTCATGCCCTAACTAGTAGCGAGCGTTTACATCATGTGTATGATATGAAGCCTGAAACCTTTGAGGTATTTCTATCTACTTTAAAAGATGAAGGTTATGCAGACTCTCTTGAGCTTAGCAGCATTCAGTACTTTTACAATAAAAGAGCAGGAGGAGAGTCTAATGAAGAAGGCGATTGACCTAATCTTAAGTGATCATTCAGGAGAAATCGTAACAGATTATGCCATTGAAAAGGTGATAGAAGTAGATGGAACGTATTACGCCAAAGCAACACATCCAAATGATGCAATGGTATTTGTCCGTATTGTGACTGCATCTACTGGTGAAATGGAATTAGAAGATATTACTGATAAACAGGAGTACCTAGCAGTTACTCAAAAATTTTCTGATATTCCTGCTTTTAGGGAGAGGGATTGAAACTTAGGAGGTTATGTCATGCAACGCGCTCTTGATATTTTAAAAGAGTTGATTCTTATATATTTACTACCCCCAATCATAGTAAGCCATTTAATCATTTATGTATTCCTCTAATCAATGTCTCTCCCAGAAAGTTTTACTAGGAAGATGCTAATTCAGCATCTTTTTTTGATTAAAGAGATCGTTATAGAATTCTCTATTAAGTAATACGAGAATCAGACACACACAGTATCCGTCCTGAATCAATGCTACAGGTGCTTGCTACAGCGATATACAGGTGAAATGAGGTTAGTCGTGTTTCAAGATAGAAAAACACTTTCCCCTTAAAGGTGGTCTTGCAACAAGTAGATTATAAGTGACACACATTTCAAGAGTTATATTGCACCATAAGTAAATATAAAACAGTCCAATTCCTCCACATAATTGTTGAGAAACCGGACTGTCTATAATTATTTTTATTGCAAAACAGCGCTGAAAATAACTTGGTTGGACATAGTAGTTATGGCTCTGTAATTTAGCTGATTATATATCATCTTGCTGTCAAATTATTAATCGTGGGTGAATTGTATACTTTATAACGATTATAACCATGACCTGACTTAAAACTAAAAAGCCACGATATAGTACTTGTATTACTTATTGTATGAGAAATTCCTGCTGTTACACCATATGCAGTTAAATTTACACCTGTACTTGTAGTACGAGTAGAACTATGGGAAAATCTTTGTGATGATCCTGGAAGATACTCTGATCCTGTTACCGAACTAAATGACTTACCATTACCACCAGTTGTACTTCCCCAATTTGTTCCACCTAACCATGAAGTAGCATTTTTTGTTCTATATTCATTCCCGTTTGGATGTCGCCATAACGAGTTCGCAAATCTCACTTGAGTTCTCGCCCACCTGCCCTCATCGGAAACTGAAGAGCCTGTTCTTGTTGGGTACGTTGTTTGAGAACCATAAGAAATAGATCTACTTCCACTTACTTCAGCCGAACCATTCTTAAATATAGTTCTTGTTTGGAATGATGTTGAGGTATTTGAATTTCTACTAATTGTAAGTGTAGTGTCTACCCCCTTAATAGCATGGACGGGGACTACATTTACCCATTCATCCGTATTTGTCGTAGATACTCTATTATATCCAACACATGCTATACATTGGATTGAGATCGAATCATCTGATTCAGGGTATAAATAAGTATGCGGTTGATCAACCTCTACAAATTGTAAATCTAATCCTTCATCCAAATTATTTAAAGTCATATAATCAATTATATTAATCTTATCATCCATAGAAACGTTTTCGTACTCATTAAAATAAAACCTATCGAAATTGTATACACTTACATGCTCTGGAGTTGAAACAATCATAGAATAAGGAATTTTATAGTGACTTTCTTTTGAAAATTGAGTAACTAGCTCACTAGGAGGGGTAATTTCAATATCATTGATTTCATCATAATTAATAATGACGTTGATCAATTCAGTTTGATTTATTTCTTCAAAGATTTGAACTTGAATTTTAGCTTGATCTACATAATCATCTTGCGATTTTTCATCAATATTGAAGGTTTGTATTAATGGATTATCTTCACTACTTTCTTCCAATAATACTTCTTTTATAACTTCTAAATCGGTAGTCACACTTATTTTGTTACTTTTTAAACTTTGTAAAATTTCTTCATCATATTTTGATAATTTTTTGTTCACGTCTGTCTCAGAGGCTGCCACAAAATTTGCAAAAGATGTGAAAATCAAAAAGAAAATACTGAGCAAAAATAATACTTTAACCCTTGCTATATCAAATTTACATACCATCCTAGAACCTACCTCCTTTTATTTATAGGTAAATAATACCTTACTAAACAGTAAAAACATACTATAATTTTACAAAATATATAAAAATATTGAATCTTTTAGTAATTAAGGTGTATATTATTAGAAATAAGGAGGGGTTACCATTAAAAATCGAAGATTAATATTCATAATCTGCTTTATTCTCGTCATTATAATATCTGCATTTATCTTCCTGTTTCGATCTGAAAACAATGCTCAGTTCAATATAACCTCACAAACCGTCTTTCCTCATAATGAACAAACCTATATGAGCTTTATTTTTTATATAGATGGTAATTATTTCAGAACAAAAAAATTAGAGGGTATTAGCTTTAATAACATGGAAATTAATAATGTTTACTTAATACCAAACGAGGTGTTGGATTACACTGATTTACAGTTAGAAAATGACTATAAATTCTATGAAGCTACAGAAATAGAAAAATATAAAAAATACACGATTGTCATTGGACCCGTAATAAGAGAAGCGATTAATGACGATACAAAAGTAACATTAAAGCTTAATACTAATGAATTTTCTTTTTATTGGGATTGATAGAATAGCCAAAAACAATGAACATAAAAAAAGCGAGGCTGTAATAACATAACAGCCTCGTACTACTAAGCATTTAATTATTTTTTTTAAAAAAATCTGCATGACGAATGGAACTAGCTTTATTGTAAAATAAAGAATTATAAAAAATGTAAAATTCCGCTCTAACATACTTCTTTGTTTCGACATTAGTGTAACTATCCCAGAAGAATAGCAAGACTACCATTTTATTGCTCTCTTTTGAACTAAGAAACAACCTAATAGCTTTACGTTAATAGAAACCACTTTTTTGTATTGTATTTAATAGATTTTCATCATTCGACATGCTATAATTACTCTATATTACTCTCTTTATTTTTACTTCTATTGAACCCAAGCGGGTGCAATATTCTCTTGTTTACCAAAACGTCAATCAAGGCGAATTTCTGTCCAAATGACAGCAAAGTTCCTCTTGATTGGCGTTTTTTTTGTGCCAAAAATCGGATGAAGGAGGAAAATTATGAAAGCAGCTATTTTAGTTGATGAGCAAAATGCGATGAGTACCATGCACCTGATGGATGTAAAGGGACTCACAAGATGGAAAACGTTTTTTGATGCCATTCACCATGTCGTAAAAAGGGATTACCCTACATTACAGATGGATTATTGTATGTATGGCGCGGTTGTTCCAAAGAAAGTCAATTATAGCTTACATGAAAAGAGACGTCGTTTCTTCCACTCTTTAAGCAAAGATCAAATCAAAGTATCACTTGGATATTGTCTTTTAAATGCCCAAGGAGTGATGACTGAAAAAGGGGTAGATGTAGAACTTGCGTTAGACATTTACCAAAAGGCACTAGAAGGATATGAACTACTTATTGTCTTTAGTGGCGACTCGGACCTAGTGCCAGCTATAGAAAGAGCGAAAGCGTTAGGTACCAAGGTAGTTGCTGTATTAGGGGATAATCAGCCTGCAACACATATGAGTAAAGTGTGTGATGCGACGATTCCTTTTACTGCCATCGTTCACCTCTTACCCAAATCATCGATTGTATTTTTTAAAGAAACCCATTTAAAAGGAGCTGTCTTAACATGACACGTTACACAGAGAAAGCAATGCAATTAAGTGAGTCAACTCAAAAGCGCCGTGAGCAAGCGTTTAATGTCATTCCTGAAGCTTATCATTCATTTATTGTTATGATGGCCGAGCAAGAATGTATAGGAGCTGCTAATGAACTATCTAAAGACGAAATTGACGTGGGTATCATGCTGCAAGATGGTAAAGCCTATTGTTCTATTTCAAAGCCCTATATGATGGTAGACGGACGTGTAAAGTGGGCTAGAGATGAACATAAGCAGAATGAAAAGAAGTTATTTATTCATCCACCTGCAATCTCAGAAGATGGTACCTTTTTAACTGTACATGTGGAAAGTGAATGGCTAGGAAGTAGTTCTGGTAGTAGTACAATCCCCGTAGGAAACCAAGGGTTTGCTGCCACCTCTGCTATTGAAATGGCTCAAACTTCCGCATTAGGGCGTGCACTTGGCTTTCTAGGGTACGGTCTAATCGGTGGCGGCTTTATTACAGCTGAAGAAAAACAGAGCAAAGATCAATCTACCTCAATGATAAATAAGAAAACAAACGATTCTACAGAGGATGATTTAGATCTTGTGAAGTTTAGAGTAGAGGAAAATCCACAAATTAATGCGGATTCTACTTGTTTTGTTAAAGGGATGCTGCAGGATCGTACATTTGTTGATGTGTTATTTCCTAAAGCATTATTAAGCGACGCAAGGAAACTTACTATCAATGATGTCATTTGTATATTAGGTTATCGTCATGATGCAGTGATACGAGTTCAGAGGTTCGCTACTACAGAGGACCAGCAGATACAAACAGCATAAGACTTATGAGAAGAGAGCCCGAGGTTCTCTTCTTTATTTTTTAATTTAAACCCATTTATAAGGAGAGATTCTTTTATGAAAACTATTAATTTTACTATGCCAGCAAATTATCCTTTACAGTCTTACCGTGATCGATTCCATACAGTTGTAGACCAAGTAGAAGTAGCAACCCATAAAGATAAAATGATTTACCGTATTACTTACTCTAAGTTGTTATTGCCAGGCTACTTTGTCGTAGAAGATGAAAACGGATCAAATGTAGGGAGCTTTATTCACCATTGCGAAGCAAATCAAGAAGGTAAAAGTTGTGTCCATCTAGGTGCAGCTGTCATATTAGCCGAAGACCTTGGTGTGCCTTTAAAGAAAATAACTGTAAAAACGCTATCAAGCCACATTGAAAAGCATCCATATCAGGATTTGGAATACACGACCATTGAAACGACTATAAAAGCAGTAGAACCTCCAAGCTCAGTCAAAATTCCAAGAAGTAAGGGTAAAAGTGCTTCTCAAAACTGGAAAGAAGGTTGGAAAGAGATTGAACAATATCTCACTTCTCAAAATTTCACTCGCGGGATGATCGGTGCGGTACAAGAAAAACGTAAACATGTGTGTGACAAGGTTTCTTTACAACCCATCTGCACCCCCCCAATAAAACCAGTCTTCCCTTATGAAGGTGAGATTCTAGCCAGGGCTGTTCGTCATGTCATTTCAGGACGCGATTTACTGCTTGTCGGTGGAAAAGGAACAGGAAAGGACACATTGTGTTCAACCTTAGCATGGATTTTCGGATTACCCTTGCTACTAGTGACAGGTAATGTAGATGAAACTAGAGAATCTGTAGTCGGCGGTGCTGGGTTTAAAGATAATCAAACTACTTTTGAAAAGAGCCCTTTTACTCAATGTCTGGAGCAAGGGGGAATTACGCATTATGCGGAATTAAATATGATGTCAGGAGATGTAACCTCTATATTTCACAGTGTTTTAGATGATAACAAGGTGTTACCTACACCAAATGGAGTCATCAAACGCCATCCTCATCATTTATTTATTGGCAGCATTAACTTAGGGGAAGGGTATGCAGGAGTTAAGACTCTTAATGATGCCCTAAAAGATCGCTTGGCGGTAATTCACTTACCGTATGCAAAAAACTTTAGAGGAATGATAGAGCGTAAAACAGGTGTGACCAGTGCATCCATCCTTTCCTTATTAGAGAAAGTACGGTCAGCTATTAAACGCTTAATTTCCGAAGAAAATCAGGGTGATTCAGCAGACACGATTCGTGGCTATATTGCTGCAGCTGAACACTTACAAAAATTTGGTACAACTGAAGATATCAAAGCAGAAGCTTTGGAAGATTTTATCGTCAATAGAGTGGAGGACTTGGATGAACGTATGGCTGTAAGACAAGCTGTTCGTTTAGCTTGGGCCGAATTTCCGGTGAACGATGAAGAAGAACATTACGAGGGAGGATATTAACTATGAGTATCCAATTAATTCAGCAAGAGCGTGAGAGGAAGCGACTATACCGCTTCCTCCGTTTTAATTTCAATCATCAGTTTGAGATGTTTTGGTCAAATAAAGGAACGTCCTATACCGATGGGAAAGATATCTACATTCAATTTGAGATGCAACAGCCTGCTAGACGTCCATTTACTGAAGCAGAATGTAAACTCCTTCGTAAAGGACATAGCATACACGAGGTAGGTCATCTAGCCTTTGACCAGCTCCAAGACTACTTTAAGTGGTTGAAAGATCTTACAAGCCAAAAGAATGAAGATTGGATGCAAAATAAGGGTTATCCTCATGATTGGGTTGTGTTTTTTGGAAACATGGCCCTCGATGGACGTATGGAGAATCTTTGTATCTTAAAAGACCCATCCTACGCTCCTTATATTGATTTCAATAATTATGAATGGCGGTTTGGTATACGTGGTGAACAGGCTGGGGAGTGTCGTATTAAAGATTTCAGAGAAGCGTATGGTTCACGAGTTCTAGGTTTAGAAGATATACCAAATTGGCATATCGAAACTATGGAAGTAATTGAAGACATACAACCTCTCCTTGAATTAGCACGCTTTTCTCCTACTACTCAATCCTGTTTAGACTATATTAAGGAAATTATGGAGAAAGTATGGCCAACCATATTGTCTTGGTATAACGAGAACGGAAAAAAACCTGATCAAGAATCAGATGATTCCTTTTTTACTGTGTCCCATGAAGAACCAACCTACCAATCAGATGACGGCGATCAACATGCTCAGGAGGTACTAGAAGCTAACGGACTCCTCACCAGTGATGGCGATATTGACCTTTCAAATGCCTCTAAACGCTCTTTAAACAATACAAAGCAAATTGTAAAAGACTTACTTAGTAAAGAAGAAAAGCAATTAACTAAGGAACAGCAGGAGGACCCTCAGTTTAAAACTGAGCGTAACCAATTAGACATTCCTACACCGGAGGGGCAGCAATCTTGTGACATCATTGTTCGCCCATTAAAAGATTCAAATATAAACCACTATCATTACCATCTGCAGAAAGTAAAGCGACAGATCATACCCTTTAGTAAAACTCTACAGAAGCTTTTAGAAGGGAAAAAAGATCAAGTCAGAAGAAATCAACGTAGTGGAAAATTTGATCCTTCAAAGGCGTGGAAAGCAAGTAAATTAGAACAAGATGATGTATTTGTAAAGAATAAGAAAGGCTCTCCTTCAAAAGGAGCTGCCATTCAAGTGATCTGGGATCAATCAGGCAGTACAGATATGTTTTATGGAAAAGAAATGATTATTGACCAAATGAAACAAGCAGCAATTCTTTTGGCCGAAGCTTGCCAGAGGATTAACCTACCATTAAGCATGCATGGGTTTAGTACTGATTTCTTAGAAGAAGCTTGCACTTATGTAGATGAAATCTACCCTCTAGTTAGTTTTGAGTCGGGTCTAAAAGATTATAACCGTTCACTAATTGGAGGAGTACATCCAAGGAGAACTAATCACGATCCAGCTGCACTTGCATGGGGATATGAACAATTGAAAAAGAGGAAAGAGGATATTCGGCTCCTCATCATGATTTCCGATGGGTTACCGTGTTTTGAGGGAAATGAGGACACAAGCACGATGTCCACTCTTGTGAAACAAGCTGAAAAAGAGGGGATAGAGACTCTTTGTTTATTCATTGGGGATCATTCACCAGTAATTATTGATCAGGTTAGAGAAATGTATCCTAGCCGCAGCATTATTGCTAAAAGTGGTCTCATAAAAGAAACTGAAAGACACGTTAAACGTATTATACGGAATAGATTATAAGTAATTTTAAAACCACATCTATTGATGTGGTCAGGCTGTTGAGAAAGTCTTCTCAACAGCCTATTTTTATACTTTAAACCAATTATTCAGATAGATATAATATATATAGAAAAAATGTGCTGAGGTGATGACATTGTTACGTCCGATTCGTGAAAAACAAATTGAATTAGAGATGGTATCTATTGATCAACTGGTTCCTGAAGATCATCTTTTACGGAAAATTGATGCGACGATTGATTTTAATTTCATCTATGACCGTGTGAAGTCTTTTTATTCCGAAGATAATGGGCGTCCTCCCATTGACCCTGTCATGCTATTCAAAATGATGCTCGTTGGATACCTTTTTGGCATCCGCTCTGAAAGACAGTTGGAGAAAGAGATTCAAACTAATGTAGCTTACCGCTGGTTCCTAGGTTTAAACTTGACGGACTCTGTTCCTCACCATTCTACAATTAGCTTTAATCGCCATAAACGCTTTAAAGGGACGAAGATCTTTCAAGACATCTTCGATGAAGTAGTTCTTTTGGCAATGGAACACCGTATGGTTGGTGGTCGATTACTTTTTACAGACTCGACTCATTTAAAAGCGAATGCAAACAAGCGTAAATTTGTAAAAGAAACCGTTCAAGTTGACACAAGAGAATACATAGAGGAGTTAAATCAAGCAATCGAAGACGATCGCAAAGCTCATGGAAAAAAGCCATTACCCAAAAAGGAGAAGGAGGTGGAGGAAAAAGAGATTAAAGTGAGTACAACGGATAAAGATAGCGGATATATGTTTAGAGATGGAAAGCCTGAAGGGTTCTTCTATTTAGATCACCGTACGACCGACCACAAATACAATATTATTACAGATGTCTATGTTACTCCTGGCAATGTTCATGACTCTCGCCCTTACTTGGAACGATTAGATCGGCAATGTACTCGATTCGATTTTAAACTAGAGGCTGTTGGACTTGATGCAGGGTATTTAACCATGCCTATTTGTCATGGACTTGACCAAAGAGGCATTATGGGTGTCATTGCTCACCGAAGATTTTCGACCGTAAAAGGACTACTACCTAAATGGAAGTTTACGTTTGATCATGAAACAGACACTTACATTTGTCCTCAGTCACAAGTTTTAACCTACGCAACGACAAATCGTGAAGGATATCGGCAATACCATTCCAACCCAGAGATCTGTAAAGATTGCCCGTCGCTTTCTCAATGTACTAAATCTAAAAATCATAAGAAGGTTATCACCCGTCATGTATGGGAGGATAAGAAAGAGAAAGTTCGAGAGAATCGCCTCTCACCCGAAGGAAAGACCATTTACAAAATGAGAAAAGAAACAATAGAGCGAAGCTTTGCGGATTCAAAACAACTCCACGGGCTTCGCTACTGCCGGTTACGCAGCTTAGAGGGTGCGAGCGAACAAGCGCTAATGACTGCGACAGCGCAGAACATAAAGAAGATCGCAAACCACCTCACTAGAGGGTGAGGTGGCTTGCGATCCTCTTTAGACTCTTGTTCCATTTGTATTTTTAGATGTCTAACTAAATAAATGAGAAACCCGCCTTCTAAATAAGGGGGGTTTCTCAACAATCTGACCACATCTATTGATGTGGTTTTTTTATGTGCCAGGCAACATTTTAAGTTTTTATCTTTTCCATGCTCTTCATATGAAAATCTTTTAATTGTTTTTCTATGCAACTTACTGAACCAATCGGAAAGCTAGTTTCACTCCACAATATAGATTCGCACTCATTAGACGTTGCATTCGGAAAATATTTGTTAACTAAATCTTTCCATGTCATACCGTACATTACTTTGCACTCCTACATTTCACTTTCTGTCATACCTTGCGCCTTATATAACTCATCGAAAATTATCTTCTATACACTTCTATTATCGGCTTTTATTGAGGATTATGAAACTTCTTCTTCTTCATCCTCTAATCGTATGGCAACCATACATTTTTCAGGATTCTTACTTTTTTCTACCCGTCTCTTGGCGGTAGGCATGGTTAGCCACTTGATATAATCAGCCGAAACATTTAATTGTTTTGCACATTCTTCAGCAGTACCTAATACTAAAAATTCGTCACCTTTATATACGGCATATTCATTAACAAACCTCATTTTCTATAACCTCCAGTTCGATCAATTTCATAGAATAGTTGGGAATATTGGCGAGAAATAAAGGGAGGGGAATCCCTCCTTTTAGGTATTAGCTACTGCTCTTGGGTATTCGGTAGGTAAAATATCATATAATGGCGCTCCTCTAAGATGATTAACCATCTCTTCATGACCTATATAGTCCTTTACTTCATGTGCCATCTCTAAAGCTTCATCAAGGGATAAAAATTTCTGTACTTTCCTTTCTTTCTTCTTCAATTTAAACGCACCAGTCTCGGTCTTTTCAGCTGGGCCTTCTTCAATCTGAAAAACATATTGATTTCTATCTGTGTAAAAAATGGAGAGAATGCGACCTCTAACTTTTCCATCTTTTACTGATCCACCGTGAATATGTACGCCATTATCTCGGCTAAAGCCCACACCGTAACGTTTAGAGAAGGTGTGATTCAACATTTCAGATAAGATCACTTTAGCTCTGCCTTTACTAAGGTATGCCTTCTCGTAATCCTTTCCATGCTCCGTAATCCCAATAATGATTTTTCCTTTATATGTGAACTCTTCATGCTTATTTTTGTTATACATCTTACTTCCCGATAACATCGATGTGACATCTAGGGTACTTTTCTTATTGGCAGACTTATAGATTTTCACTTCTCTGGATGGCGTATTTGGAGATATAAATGCATCTACCTTTTCTGTTGTAATTTGTAACTCATTCATCTGTTTCTGAAGTTGCTCAAGCTTCATCATGATTTGATTCATAGGTTCCATAGTCGTATCGACTCCCTTTAGGTTTTTGGTGTTCTTACTCTATCTTTATACTACATTAAACTACATGTAGTTGCAAGTTATCGTGCCCTCATTTATAATCAAAACAAAACAAAGGGTAAAGGAAGGAAGTATCATTTTATGTCAGAGAAAAATAAGAGGGGATTAACTACCCGTAAGCCTCTTTCCAATGCAATTGATAAAGAACTATACGATCGTTTAGATCAATTGCATAAAGAGACAAAGGTTCCAAAGTCGAAACTTCTTGACGAAGCGATTGAATTATTATTAGAAAAAAGAAAAGGATAGAATGTTTTCGCCACATGCCCTTACTAATCGTATCTTGACTATTAAGCAATACTTTTGAGATAATAGATTCAAGATAATATTCTGATTAAATTCCAGAAGCACTGGGCATACGGGCTACCCGTATGCCCTTTTTTATTGGTTAGGAGGGCTACCTTGTGGCATTAAACATTGATAATCCTTTGAAGGAGGATCAAATGGCTGAGACAATTAAAAAGTCAATAGCAACCATTTTAGCGCGTGCTTCTGCTTCTTTTAAAGACGACCTAACACCTACAGCTAAGTACGGTATTATTCAACAGTATATTCCTTCTTTGAGAAGGCAAACTACGGCAAACTTACAGCACACTTTATTTTTGCTATCTCGGAAAGAGACCTCTTCTGTAAATGAATTTCAAATTCAATTAGTAGAAGAAGCTTTAAAAGCACGAAAGAAGATCAATAAGAGATTACCAATGGAAAGAAACTATGCAGAAGCTCCTATCTTTTCAGTCACCAATCGGTCAGCAAGAGCTTTAGTTAAGCTGCAGAATAAGAATGGAGAAATTGTAGAGTCTCGAAAAGGATATAGAAAAATCGAGTATTATGGTAAGAATGACCTTACTACTATGGACTTTAAAGTTTTTGCCGGTTTACAAAAGTTATGGGATGTTAAAGGGCATAACAAAAAGTTCTCACTGAAATTTGCCGAATTATGTGAAGTCCTAGATTTAGCCTTGGAAGGTGGAAATTATAAATTAGTAGGGGACAGTATTTTTAAGCTTTCTACGACCTCTATAGTTATGGAGGATTATAACGATCCATTACTTAAGAAGAGTATAACAACTAGAGTGCACAATTTAATCCAATCAGCTGAAATAAACAGAGATCTTAATAGTGCAGATATTGTTTTTAATGATTACCTGCAAAGTGGTTTGGAACTTGGGAACCGAATTGATTTAGATGCTTTAATATTCAATGACCTAGGTTCATTAACCACTAAGCTTCTATATCCACTATTAAGTTCACTTTTGACTGAGACGAAAACACTTGATTTGGATAAAATTATTCAATCTCTCAATATACAAAATAAAGAGAGGAAGGCGGTCTTAAAGCAATTAAGAGAATCATTTGACGACCTAAAAAACAAAGACCTGATTGAAGAATATACTTTCATTAAAGTAAATCGAAGTTACAAAATGGTAGAGGTAATACCCACAAAAGAGCTCATAAATGCGCTAGATCAAGGGATTACTTTGAGTAAAGAGTCCTAATGTAGAAAAATGTCGAAAAGTTTTTAGGATTTTTCATCAGGGGTACTGTACTCCGAAAGGGGGTACTGCACTCCGTCTAACAGGGGTACTGTACTCCGAAAGGGGGTACTGTACTCCGTCTAACAGGGGTACTGTACTCCGTAAAGGGGTACTGCACTCCGTAAAGGGGTATTGTACTCCGTCTAACAGGGGTATCGCACTCCGTTTATATGTAAATTCAATCCAATTGCGGTGCCTATCCTTTTTGTGTAGAATAAAAGAGATTATTGGAAAGAGTATGCAATCTCATAGATTTTCAAGCTGCGCCAACAGCTTTGGATACAGAAAAAAGAGTCGATCCAAAGGATCAACTCTAGTGTGAGAATAGAATCTACAAACGCCAATTTGTAGATAGTTTCATTCATCCGGACGGCCAATCCAACAAGATGAATGTTTAGTCGTAAAAAACTAAATACTTATCAAACACTTCGCAAAAAAATAGGTTGCGAGGTCGTCTTTAGTTTTGTCTTTTTTAGATACTTTTATTATACGTAACCTTTCATACATTTTCAAGTGTGCGACTAGGTAATCCACTACTATTTTTCATTCCAGAAAGGAGGTGAACTAAATGAGCCAATCTAAGGTAGCCGATCAAACGAATCAAGCAATGACATCGTTGCAGACACCTATTCGTATAAGCTTTCCATTTTTTCAACATGCCTTCGGCTTACATTTAGAGGATATGGAAGCAATTGGGAGAGTGACACCTACAGAGATTGACTTGATGATCATTTTGCATAAAATTTGTAACACGAATGGAGTAATTCGTTATACCAATCGAAATCAAATCTATACTCGTTACAAAGCATATTTTACAAACCCATCTTCTGCATCGCAGTTTTACGATGCTTTTCAAAGATTCATTGAAAAAGGGTTAGTTAAAGAGAGTTATTGTGAAGACCGAGATTTGTATAGCTATACTTTACAACACTTCCTAAAAGAAGACGGCAAGCCTGAACGTTTTGCGACCATCCACCAACTTGTTTTCGGTCAAGCTTTTCAAAAGTTGACTCTAAGTGCGCGTAAGCTCTTTTTCTTGGTTGCTATGCGTCAAGAAAATAAACAGCAAATCATTCATATGACTTTAAAAGGAAAAAAGGGTTTATATACACGTTTAAGAAAGTCCTTGCCTGTGCAAATCCAATCTTCAATGGATGAATTAATCGAGGCCGGTTTCTTTACTTATGGATATATACAAAAAGAGAAGGGTGTTTACCACCAAGCGGTCTGCTGTGTTCATGAAGATTACCATTGTAAAATGACAGGAGCCCATTTGCGTGATCCGCTAGAACCCACCATTAGATACCCGAGAAAAGTAGGTTTTATTAAAAGGTTACTTGATGCTAAGGGTATCGGGGAGCTAGCTGGTGAGATTGGAGCATTTATTCACCTCTTTAAACGTATAGGCAATCGAGTCATTCGTAATATGATTCGTGAATTAGCTCATTACATAAAAACAACAGGGCAATACCCTTCAATACCAGATTTTATCAAAAAGCAAACTCGTAGAGAATCAGAACGGAACATTATAGATTTAGCCTACGAATATGACTTTGACCAATATGTCACTGAGGATAACGATCCTATAAAACGCGAAGAGGCTTTCCATCATTTTGCGGTTAACTTATCAAGAGTGATCAACCTCAAGGATATGAGGAAAGCATTTAGCAAAGCAAGAAAGGCCTTAAAAGATTATGGAACAAGGATTGATGAAGTCTATATTGATGACTATATTACCTATGGACCTTTAGGCAAGGAAAAAGAGATGGGAGTGATCGTACAACGAGCATACCAGGAGAGAATAAAGCCTAACTCCTTCAAAGCTCTTGTACGTAAAGCTGAATTCTTTTATGCGCAAGGCGAGTTCTCACTTAAAGAATGTTATGACTGGTTGCTTGCGGTGATTAAAACGGCTAAAGAAGAGGACAAAATGCAGCCAAGATATCAGCTTTCCTATCATGCCGATGAATTCATAGTGAAAATATGGGAAAGTCCATCCTTTTCTTAGCTCTCTTTCAAAAAAATGGAAGAAAGAGGGCTTTTTGTCATGGCTGTAATTTTTAAAAACAAACTTTAGGATATATAAAACCATGCTTATGGTAGAGATCGATTCTCATAAATATTAAAAAACCAAAAAGAAAAATGTGGATAATGTTAGTTCCGTGTACAAGTGCGTAAAACTGTTGATAACATTACCTTTATTTAGCATGAGATTACCACTAAAATAAACAGTTCAAAATCCTTTCGGAATTATAATATTTAGCTTTAATCTGGTTTGGGATTACATAATATATGAAGCGTTTCCAATCGAGGGTACTCTTAGGGTTTTATCTTATAATAATAGCTCTTAACGTTAATCTATTAAGAAAAAATGAATCTCTTAAACGAAGTCTTCTTAAACGCTTTTAGGTTTTAAACGTATTTCTTCTATATATATTTATTAAGTATTCTCTCTTTTTTCGTTATATTTAATTGCTACACAATTAATAGAAAGATATGTTATAATTCACCTATAGTTCTTTTATTTCCTTTTTATTTTCACCTAAACCATGCGGTATAGGACTTCCTTATTACAAACACTCATCCGAGTGCCTAATCTACAACTCTTATTTGAGTATGTGATTGGTCATTGGGATGGGTGTTTTTTTTATGCTCAAAATACAATGACGAAAGGAGATTTCTGTTATGACAGCAGAAACAAAAAAACCATTTAAAAGGATTAGCCAGGAGACTATTCAAGAAGTTTTAGATGTATCTATATTGGATATTTCTGAACAACTTGGTCACAGTCCTAGGCGATCAGGTAAACAATACGCAATTTTTTGCCCCAGCCCTAATCATGGATCTGAGCGGACACCTGACACCTATATTGAGCCTTACAAAAATATCTTTAAGTGCTTTGGAGGTGGAGGCTGCGGATGTGGGGGAAACAGTTCTATTGCATATTACAGTTGGACAGAGAACGGTGAGTACGATCCCAAAAAGCATTTCTTAAGTAGTGTAAAAGGTGTTGCTGCTCTAATGGGCATATCATTGAAATACACAGATGGAAGCTCTGAAAAAGCTACCATTGCTCCCGTTAAGCGTACAAAGGTTTATAAACCAAAGGAAACAGAGCCTAGAGACGATGGGGAATGTGACCGTCTATACCGGTCCTTTCTTTCATTATGTCCTATTAGGGCGCATCATTATGAAGAATGGAAGAGTCGTGGGTATTCCAATGAAGAGATCAAATTGTTTGGATTAAGAAGTGTTCCTAATAAAGAAGAATTACAAGATATTCTTCAATCTCTCCATCAACAAGGATTCGATCTGAAACATATTCCAGGTTTTTCGCAAAGAGCAAGTAAATCAGCTGAAGGACTAGTATGGGAATGGTCGATTAATGCTACAGATGGCTACTTTATTCCAGTACGTAATGAAATTGGACAGTGGTATCGAATGAGGATTCGCAGGGATGCAGGAAAGCCAAAATATATTTGGTTTAGTTCTTATGACAATTCAGATGATACTTCATGCGAAGTATATCTATTGCGAAGATATGGAGCTTCTTCCGGTGCGCCTTTAAACATAACTGTGCCAACCAATGTTGTACAGAATTGGCATGTTGGTGACTCCATCCAAGATTACTTTTCTACAGATACTGTAATTAGTACAGAAGGGGAACACAAGTCTCAACTCTCTGCTAATATACTTCAGACATTAGTTGATGGTGTACCAGGTGTAGGTAATGTGTGAGTTGTTCTTGCACAAAGTTGAGTAGAAATACTTAATAAAAGCAAGGGACATTGGTTATACCATTGTCTAACTTTATATCTGATAAGAACGACTGGAAGTGGTCGTTCGGACTGAAGATTGGCAGTCTAAAAACCCTAAGAATCCGACGTGCGATTAACTTTCACCAGTTAATGGTACGAAGCTCGGTAAAGTTGGCGAAAAGTAGACCTGAGAAGTGGTTAGCGAAGTAGTCTGGGGCCATAAAAATGCTATGCCTAGGATGTCCATAAGGACCGACGAAACCTCGACATAAAAACTCGATAACGCCGTTATATCAAAATCAAGATATTGCGTCTCCATTGGAGATCTCAATCGCAGTAATGATACTGTTTCCTATCAAAACTGTATTTGGCTAGTAAAAGCCATTTGCTCTGCTCCCCCCAATCAAGGGAAAAAGAGCGGTTGACGGGTTAAAGAGGCGGCTAAGGCATTATGTAAGGCTAAGATATGAGGAACAACTGAAGCTCAGTAGAGGATGTTAATGGTGGTGAAACTCAATGACTCTCGAAGGTAGGAAATGACCTTCTAATCTGAGTGGCAGCAGCCCGTAGTAGTGTAGAGACAGGGTAATTCCTGTGGAGCGAAGGGGCATAGTCGGGATAGTAATTAGTTACAGACACGACCTAGCGTTAAGGAAGCCGTTGTGCATAACTGACTAAAGCCAAATGGCAAACTCCAATAAGGGGGTGACGCCAATGGTCCAAAAACTTGACATTCCTAAAACAGAATCTGAATTAAATAAACTTTTGGACAAGTTATACCTTATTAGCAAAGAATACAAAGACTCAAAAAAACACCCATGTTTTAAAGGATTACTAGAAATAATACAATCCGACGAAGTCATTTTAACCGCAATACACAAAATCAAAGCTAATAAGGGTAGCAATACAAAAGGAACAGATGGAGAAACTATTGATGACATCTTACAGGATGGTTATGAATCAGTAATAAGTAGAGTTCGCAAATGCTTTCTTGCGTACAATCCAAAATTACTCAGAAGAGTCCATATTGACAAACAAGTTAGCAAAGATAAGCGACCTTTAGGTATACCCGCGATAATCGATAGAATTATCCAGGAATGTATCAGAATGATTATCGAACCCATTTTAGAAGCCCAGTTTTTTAGTCACTCATATGGATTTCGACCCTACAGAAGTGCTGAACATGCACTATCTAAGGTTACTAACACCGCTTACGACACCAACTACTGCTGGGTGGTCGAAGGAGACATTAAGAAATTCTTTGATAATGTCAACCACACCATCTTAATAAAGAAACTCTACAGTATGGGTATCAGAGATCGGAGAGTCCTAATGATAATTAAAGCAATGCTTCAATGTGGGGTATTGGGAGAAGCAGAGCAGACTACTGTTGGAACACCACAAGGTGGTATCATATCACCGCTTCTTGCAAACGCGTATTTGGATTCATTAGACCATTGGATTACTAGAGAATGGGAAAATAAAGAAACCAAACATGAATATTCAAGATTAGATGGAAAATACAGAGCTCTCAAAAATGCAAGCAACCTAAAACCAGCTCACTTTGTTAGATATGCAGACGATTGGGTTCTTATAACGAATTCAAAAGCGAATGCTATCAAATGGAAACAACGTATCGCCAAACATCTGAAAGAGCAATTAAAACTTGAACTCTCAGAGGAAAAAACCTTGATAACAAACATAAAGAAAAAGGCGATTAAATTTGTAGGTTTCCATTTCAAACAAGTCAAGAATGGAAAAGGTAAGAATGGATGGGTAACAAGAACTGAACCTGACCCTAAAAGGCTTGAAATAAAAATCCAAACAATCCGAAAAAACCTAAAAGCCATTAAGAGAACACACACTGATGGTAAACGGGAAATAACTCACTCTATCAATAAGGTAAATTCTCAAATTAGAGGTGTAATTCAATATTACGAGATCGCAAGCCGTATCTCTAAATCCCTTGAAAAATACGCCAATAACTTAAGAAAAACTGGAATGTACACACTTAGTAGATTCGGAGCAACATGGACTCCGGCAAACGAAACAAACAATCTAATGAGTGTACACGAGAAGTACAAACTAACCATTCCAACTATCGAAATTGACGAAGTTAAAATCGGATTAACAGATTTATATTTCAGTAATTTTAAACAACCGCAAATAAAATCCCAGAAAGAAACTCCATACACACCGGAAGGTCGAATGCTCTACTTCAAGAGATTGAATAAGCGTAAACCAATGGATAGAATGGATGGCTTTTTCTCCGAGAGACTATCTGAAGCGATAGGAACAGGCAGAAAACAAGGCACTTTCTACAACTTCGAATATTATATGAACAGGCCATACACATATAACAGAGATAAAGGGAAATGTAAAATATGCGGGGACAGCGTGAGCCTATTTGAACTAGAAGTTCATCACATTAATCCAAAATTACCTCTAAACGAGGTAAATAAGGTAAGAAATCTCGCGTCACTTCATATGAAATGCCATAAGAAAGTGACTGCAAGAACGTCAGATATAAGTTATCTATCAGATAAAATACAAAAGAAAATAATAAAATTTAGGAAAGCTCTAGGTTAGTTGTAACTAATGAAATGTCCGATGGAACGCCGTATGAGGGGAAACTCTCACGTACGGTGTGAAGCGGGGGAAAATAAGTAATCTGACTGTCTCAATAGGATAAAAGATGAACATCACCTATCGCACCCGAAATGGGTAAATGCTACCCCGAAATCCTAACCAATTACATTGGAAGGACTAGGGATGCATTATATTTTAAAGATGTGTTGCCTATGTTGGTAAGGTTTGGTACTAAAAAGCACATTATTGCTTACGATACCGACGCTCTTTCGAAAGAGGACTCTGTGGATGGTAAGAATCAACAAGTATTTGATCATGTGATTGATTTTGCCAAACAAAGTAAAGCTGCTGGGATTCCCACTTACCTTTGGACTTGGAATGCCAATGATGGTAAAGGGCTTGATGATCTGCTAAAGAATCGTAAACTTCCGATAGAAGTAAACTTATTAACAAAACAACGTCGAGCAGTTACTTTAGAAAACATTAACCAAGTTTGGTAGACATTTTTTGTAATTAAAAAACCCATTTAAAAGGAGAAATGAATAATGTTGAACAGAGTGATTTTAGTAGGTAGGTTAACAAAAGATCCGGAGCTTCGTTATACACCATCAGGAGTTGCAGTAGCAAACTTTACACTAGCGGTTAATCGTACATTTAGTAACCAGAATGGCGAGCGTGATGCTGATTTTATTAATTGTGTGGTATGGAGAAAGCCTGCTGAAAATGTAGCAAACTATCTTAAAAAAGGTAGCCTAGCTGGTGTCGATGGAAGAATCCAGACAAGAAGTTATGATGATAATGAAGGAAAAAAACAGTTTGTTACTGAGGTAGTGGCGGAGAGTGTGCAGTTCTTAGAACCGCGAGGTAATAATAACAACAACACAGCTAATCCAGGATCAAAAAGAGAGCAGTCAAGAGGGAATCAATCAAAGCAGTTTAATGACGATCCATTTTCACAATATGGTTCAAATGATAATCCTTCAGATGATTTACCTTTTTAATCAATGAACTCGTGATAATCAAATTTGCCTTTCCTCCGGCACATAAGAGGCGGTACGTTCTTTTGCCGTCTCAAGGCAAGAGGGCGTGAAGGAGAAAAAATGTTGGCTCGAAACCATTCATTATTTGCTGATAGAATTGAGCAGTTAAGCTTCCATGAAATCTTACGTATATTAGTCAAGGATTACCCTTTAGTTACTAAAAAGATAAATCAATATCGGGTACGTGAACTTGTAAATTTTAGTAAGTTAGACTTTTTATCTCTAGGGTGCAACGAGTACATTGCAGAGCAACTGTTTTGGACTATGCAGTTATGTAAGAAAACTAACGAGAAAGAGGCAGATCAGCCTTTTACCATAACATCTCCAAACGATATCTACGAGTGTTTTAAAGAATTGAGATATCTGCAAGAAGAAAGATTTTGTGTAGCTTTCTTAAATGTTAAAAATCATGTCATTCTAAAAAAGACCATTTCAATAGGTGGCCTCGATTCAACACTTGTTGATACTCGTATTATTCTACGAGAAGCTTTGCGTGTATCAGCTGCAAAAATAGTCGCAGTTCATAACCATCCCAGCGGGATAGCACTTTTTTCGACCAATGATTTGGTTGTAACTAAAAAACTCAAATCAGCTTGCGATGCAGTCGATATTGAATTCTTTGATCATGTGATTATAGGCGACGGTACCTTTTCTTCTCTAATAAATGAGGGTACATTCAACTAATTTATTATTATATAAACCATTTATTATTATTTTGCCTCCCCTTCCGGCATAAAACGAAGTGGCATAGAACTCTTGCTGCTTCGTGGCAGGAGTCTGTGTAGGAGAATATTATGGGAAACATTGATTACTTAAAGCTACGTCAATTTAAACAAAGTGTCTTTTTAGGTTTTTGTGAAAAGAAAGGATACTTATATAAATTGGAAAACAAAATTTATGCTTTAAAATCTGGGAAGTCTAGAATAATTGCAGAAATTTAATAAAAACTCATTTAAAGAGATTAATAAGAACATGTTGAGCGGCATGTTCTTAAACAATAGCGTCTTTTCCTACCACTAGTAGGGAAGGCGCTATTTTTCATTTAAAACAAAGGAGCATCTATATGACACACACATTCAAACAATCAGATTTTGAAAGAATGACTTATACCTTATTACATCCCCTCTCTACTAAACCACCGCAAAGTTTTGAAGACTCATTTGAATTTGGCTGGTTAAGAGGGGTGGCGTTTCAAGGCGAATCCTTACTGATCGGTCGTTGGTCTAAATGGCTATCAATTATTGATCGTGGAGAGCTACTAGAATCAGATATAATTCCTTCCATTTCCTTTGGTGAAGGGATTATTAAACCTGTACAAAAGATGTTAGACGAATGTTTAGAAATCATCTATCAAGATGGGAGACGCATGGAGCAATTATTAGATTGGATTGGTTACAGCCTGGGAATTGGCTGGTTTGAAAAACCTTCGCTTTCTAATAAAGCTTGGAGGCGTCTTTATGAAACATTTAATATTAATCTATTTTGGGAGTATCCTTGTGATGTTTTATCTCAATTCACTCAAATGAATGGTGTAGGAGGAGTTTTAGATTATTTCCCAACCCCTATGACAGTGACCAAGGCTATGAATCTTATGATTAGCCCGAAGCGGACTGATAGTGTCTATGAACCGTGTTTAGGGGCTGCTGCCATGTTATTACCTACGAACTCACTAAACTTAACTGGGACAGAATTAAACCTGACATTGATTAAGGCCTCTTGCATACAGGCATTTTTATACCTTCCATGGTTGTTATACTGCCCTGTTCCGATAATGAATTTACATGCCAATAAAGAAGAGCAGCGGATGGAAAAATTCTTTGTCTTTAATAGTGATACTCGAATATTTTGTGGTGATAGTCTAATGGGGGAATTTGTGGCTCCTGAGAAGATTTTTCAGAAAAGCGAGGAGAGGGTAGATGTCTTTATTAGACCCTATGATTTACGCAAGAATGAAGCTATACAATATCAGGATCAATTAGAGAATTGGTCCAATTTAGATAGAGAAACACGATTCAAAATTGTTGCAGCTCAATCAAAAGAATTTGGCTTTGATGTTACATTATCAAATCCACCTTTTAGCGTTAAACTTGGAAAAGAGTACAAGGATCGGATTATCAAGTTAGATAAAAGCAATGAAGAGTTCTTGAAAACCTTTCAAGTAAAACAACCTCAAATCGAGGACATATTGCAAGAAACATTAAGTAAAAAGCAATATGTACAAACAAGCTTATTCTAAAGCTTTCAAAATAACCACTACCTTGCAAAGCAAGTAGTGGTTATTTTTTTATGGTAATTGGATTACACTAAAAAAACCTATTGCGCGATTGCTGCGCAATAGGTTTATACAGAATACTTCTTGCCATTAATTCTTAAAGTGAAATCGGGTTTCATTCGTCTTCCATAGATGACAAATTCCCGCTCACGTGTAGCCGAAAGTTCCTGACCACTTTGATTCTTATAATAATTTTCTCTAATTTGATTAAGAAAATTGTCAATTTCTTTCTTTATTTGGTTGGCTTCTCTAATAGTGTCTGCTTCGTTAAGTTTGCTCCGAAGTTTGTGTAGATGGTCTTTTTCCTCACTCGTCATTATGTCTCGAAGTGTTGGTTTGTTGTTATGTGTCATTGAGACACCCTCCTATTGACCTTTTCTAAATTGTACCATGTTTTTTAAAGCTCATCATCTAATTTGTCATCAATGGTATTTTGATGTTTTGATACTAAATCCTTCTTCTTAAGTTCAAGGTGGGTTAATATTCCTTCACCAATAATTGCACCTACGAGGGTTCTGAGTAAGAATACATCAAGTTCTGTATAGTGAATGGGTGCAATAACTGTAATCATAAGAATCGCACCAAACATACCTGTCACCATATCGAAAATAAACCCTAAATAGAATGAGTTTTGTTTATTCTTGGGCTTTTTGATTTCCTTATTATTTCTAATCATATGAAAGATTAGTCCTAAAAAGGCCCCAATTAAACCAGCATAAATAATATTCATAATGTTTTCACCTCCATAAAAAAAACGCCTATTTAAGACGTGTTTGGCCAAAAAAAGGCACAAAAAATCATCTCAAATAGACGTTTGGTTCGTTAGAATGTTAATTCCGCTTGGAATTAATTAAATAAAAAATAAAAGTAATATATTCAATAGTATACATTATTTGAAAAAGAAAATCTTTACCCACAGTAATTTATTTTGGGCGTGGGTAGAAGCACGCGGTTCTCATCTTACGATAGTTTTGGTATAATAAAGATATATTTTCCTTTATTAATCATTCTATTACGTCACCATGCGGTAGACGATCCTTATCATTAAACGCTTTATAAAAGCGACCTAATCCTACTGGAAAACTGATTTTTTTCAGGGGTATTTGGCGTTTTTATAAGGCGTTTTTTAATGTCTTTACACCAAAAAACAAATATAAAAGGAGAATGAACATGATTGAGCGATCAGGTTTAGTACAGGTCATTGAAGGTGACCGCATTTTTTACAAGTATTTTAGAGGCGGAGAAGTTTTAGCGAAGTGTGAGCTGAAAGACGGCTCTTTCCGAAACATTTCAATGCTTCCGGTTATTGCAGAGCTAGAGGGTAGTATGACTGGGGTAGAGGAGTTGCTAGAGATTCTATCATTGAAAGTGAAAGGTCCTATGTTAATTCATATCCCCTTTTGCTACTCAAATATGAGAGGTTTAGGGTTCATTGAGCTTCATTCCGGTTTATTATTACATGACCCTTTTGATCTTGTAAGCGTTGGAGGTGTTTCGGTTGTTTCCTAAAGAGCAAACAACGAGTTCACCTCATAAGTCTTATACAGCCGATGTGTGGAGTTACTCAAGGTTAACTTCCTTTGAGCGATGTCAAAGAAGTTTTTACCACAAGTATGTAGAGGGTAGACCCACACCATCGTCAGCACCTATGATGACAGGGAAAATTTTTCACTTGGCTATTCAGTTAATGATTACGGAGGGGTACTCACCAGATGAAGCGATAAGTTATGCCGTATATCAGGAGGGAGAATTACCTCATGGAGAAAAGCAAACATTTATTGAGTGGATGCTGTATCGAGTATATGACATTTTACCGAAGGATTCTTATGTAGATGTCACCTCTGAATTACATTTAGAGGTTAAAACAGCTAAAGGGTTAGTACAAGGATACTTAGATATTATTATAGATGATCCCCGTACAAACACTACTGAGATTTGGGACTTTAAGACAGGTTGGACAACCACTAAAGCCGAAAAAAGTCGTCAGTTGAAAGTATATGCTTATCTATTTCATCAAATGCGAAGAGGAATGGGAGGAAAGAATTTCATTGGGAAACTTATCTTTCCTCGTATAAAGGAAGAGAAAGAAATGATTTCATCTTTAGTGATCACTCAAGATGATATGACTGAAGCAAAAGAATGGTTGGAAGATACGATAACCACTATTGAAATGAAAAATGCCCTAAACCGCTTAGACTGGGAAAAGACTAAAGAACGTTCAAACTGTCAGACATGTCCTTTTGTATCGCTTTGTGCAGGTGATTATATACACGATCTTCCTTCAGATGGTATACCAAAAGATTCTTTAGAAGCAGAACTAATTGGTTCCTTTATATTGGAGCAGGAGCAAGTCCTAAGAAATCTCAAAAGTGGCCTGAAAAAGTGGGTAAAAGCAGAGGGGAATATCACTGTAGGAAACGGGCAATGGTTTATGAATGAATCTGTTCCAAAACCCAAAGTGGATGTGGAAAAGCTAGCAATCTATGCGGAAAATTATGATTTAAATTTAATGGAGGTAATAAAACCAGATACGCAGTCGGTGGAAAAATGGTTGAAAGAAGATGAGAACGGAGATCTTGAAGCCATTGTTACCTGGACTAAGCCTAGAGAAACATTAACCTTTAAATAAGGAGGGCTATGAATGAAAGCAATATGTACAGACTCAGAAGGTAGTTTACAACTTATAGAGGGGAAAGAATATTTTATCTTTCCGCATGGTGATGATCATGTATACGTTTCTAAGTTTGATAATAAGTCCTCCCATTTTGGTGCTTATCGAAAAGAGTTATTCAAGGTGACTGATCGCAAGGATACAACGGCCTCGTACCCTACTAGTGAAGAATTAGGATTAAAAAAGGGCGTTATATATAAAGTGCGAAAGGTTCCTGGAGTAAAAGCCTTATCATTAACTGAGGAAATTCACTATGCAAAATGTAGAAAGACACATGCTTTGGTGTATCGTGATCGCGATTGCACTAGATTATGCGGACAATATCCGTTAGTATGGCTTTCCGATTATGAGGAGTTATATGATAATGAGCCAGAGCCAGTTATAGAAGAAACGCCAGAGGTGCTTATTGAAACTAAAAAAGAGTGGATACAGACCACCTTGTTCTAAAGATGAAGGATAAGATTGAATATGCTGCTTAAGTATCAAGCAGTCTCCTTAAAGAAGAACAGGTTTAAACATTTGAATAGAATTTTTAAAACAACAGGAGCACAATGGTGTCTCCTGTTGTTTTTTTAGGAGGAAAACAATTGAATAGTAAACAACTACAAGCAGAAGAGGATTTTCGCATCCTTGAAGAAATGGAAACAGGGGAGTTTTGGATGAGGTTCAATATGCTTAAAGATCATATTAGAGAACAATATCTACAAGATGAGAAAGACTGGTTGATTGGCTTTAGTGGTGGAAAAGATTCCTCTTTACTTCTTCGCCTAGTATGGGAAGTCTTAATAGATCTGAAACCACATCAACACAATAAAACCATTCACGTAATAAGTTCAGATACCAAAGTTGAAAGTCATAAGATGACCAGTTATCTAAAGAGAAGCCTGAATGCAATTGCTAAGAACGGATCACCTCTTGGGATTAAGGCACATTTGGTACAACCGACATATAAACAGTCATTTTTTTGGAATGTAATTGGTAGGGGAGTCATAGCACCTTACGGAGGATACCCATTTCAATGGTGTACAAAAAAAATGAAAATTGACCCAATGAATGAGAAAATCCATGAGATTATCTCGGCTCAACCATTCACTTTTAATAATACCCAGCACCAAGCTACATTATTGCTTGGGGTAAGGGAGGGTGAATCAATTAAAAGAGCGAAGTCTATTAAGAAGTTTCAAACAGAAGGGAAATTTGCTCAGCATTCAGATTTTAAGGAGCTGCGTGTCTATCATCCTATTAAAGAGGTGATTGAGTCTGATTTATGGGCCTATTTACAATATGAAAGTCCTTTACTTCCTTGGGGTATCCCCGTAATGGAATTAGTGGAATTGTATGTTGATGGTTCTGAAGAATGCCCATTATATACATCGAAGGATCAACTAAAAGATTCTAAAAGTTGCGGATCTAAAAATAGCCGTAGTGGTTGCTGGACATGTCTTTATGCAGGCAGAAATGACAAAATGATTGAAGGTCTTATTAAAACTGGCCATAAAGAAATGGCATATTTAGCTGAATGGAAAGCATTCCTATTTGATGTCACTAATGACGTTCGTTATCGCGAGCCTCTAAGGAGAGCTGCTGTAAAGAGAAAATTAGAGACCTTAAGAAATCCATCTAATGAAACAAGCTTGTTAGATTTCGGTTTAAGTAAAGACGACCAGTACTATAGAAATTATGAACGAGCGCATCGAGGGAATTACGAACCCGGCGGATTTAACATCAACCTCCGGGTACAACTTTTAGAAAAATTGCTGTTTGCTCAACAAGAATGTGGATATCAGCTGATTGAAGAAGAAGAAGTTGAAGCAATTCTAAGTTCCTGGAAGGAAGAAGGTTATGATATAAGTAACTCAATGATTAAACCTCGGAATCATCAATATGATGGTGCAGTTGTATTAAGAGAAGATTGGTCAGTTAATGTATCAAAAACGACCAATTCAAACCCTATTTTCTATATCGAAGTTCCATTTAAATATGGTGATAGTAAGATTGTAGAATACATTAAAGAACGTCAGACTAAAACGAGGAGAAGCATCTTCTGTTATTTTGATAATAAGGCATACAAAGATCAAAATATTGTATATAATACGGCAACCTTTATTGTATGCGATCCCAATATTCATAATGTAAAAGAAGCAAATGAATATGTAGTTAGGTGGTTATTTATTGAGTCACCACTCTCTAAAGCACCCTATCAGATGGTGGGTCAGAGTAAACAAGCAGCAATAGACTACTTATTGGTATCAGTTGTTGATGAGATTATGGAGAAGAATACGGAGCAAATAGATTATTTTCCACCTTATGAAGTGGATCTATCACTAGTCTCAAGTGGAGAATCTATACCGCTGTTTTAATCAAAATTTTAGAGACAAACTCCCGCCAAGCGTGAGTTTGTCTTCAGATTTATGATATAATAACCTTATATTCATTTATTAATTGTTTAGTTACCTTTTCCATGCGGAAAAGTAATATTTTTAAATCAAAGCGCTTGATCCAAGCGAAACGCCACCTTTAGGTGAAACCTCTTTTCTTAGAGGTGAGTTTCTTTGGATGAGGCGCTTTTTTTGCGTTTCTACACCAACTTAACATGCTGCGTCATGTAACTCGTAAGTGTCTAGGACTTATGAGTATTTAGTTTTTCATTAAAACCATTTAAAAGGAGAGGGCACCATGGAACAAACAAATCTATTTGATTTTATTAATGAGGAGTACCCAGTGAATGTATTTGCGAGAAAACCTCAAAACATTAAGGTAGCTCGCACTGAAAAGCAACAAAATAACCGAGTTTCTTATGATGTTGGTGACCTTGTTGGAGGGTCTAGAAAAGAGCAACATCAGCTTCGTGAACGATTTGAGCAGCGACCTAGTTTAGAGATTTTAAATATACTTGAAAAAGAATCTCCACTATTGGCAGAACAAGCAGTTACGAAATCGGTCCTTCTTTCATTTAGCTTAGAAAAAGAAAAAGAAGAGGGAACTGAGCCACAAGTAGCAATGATAAAAAAACTTCTACTGCAGCGGATAAATGCTAGCCCTAAGAACCAATCTGAAGAAAGCCGGCAACAATTTACTAGAGCTCTTTTGGAAGTGCAAAAACACTTGAATACTGTGAGGAATTTGAATGAATTAAAGGATTTTCATAATGAGTGGACTCCTCGACTACGAGCAGAGCGTGGAGGAATGGAAGCAGCTACCCGTTACGTAGATTTTGCAGAGAAAGAATACACCCTCGCTTTAGCAGGGGGGCAAGAAGATAGGGTCCAAAAAGCTAGCAGTAATTTACAGCAAGCTAAGAAGCAGATGGAGTTTACTGAAGTAGTATTGCAGAAACCTCTTACTATCTTAGGCGAAAAGTTTACTAACTACTTCTTAAAGTATGATAGTCGTAAACAGTCCCTAAATAAGGTTTTTACTAGTTACACTACCTGGGATGATGTTTTAACTCCATCTACTTCAAAAAAGACTAAGAAGAGATCCGAAAAGTGGAAAAGGCAGATCCCGGATATAATTGAGAGAAAAGGTGGTCGTACACCAAATTTCACTAAACCAGAAGGGTTAATAAAAAATTTTGGTTTTAGATCAGTAGAATACGGCCATTACGTCTCTGATAAAAAAGCTAGTGAACATTTATGCTTGTCTGCAGAAAGCTTTTTTGATCTTGCTGATATATTGAAAATCAAGGATGATAAATTATCATTAAATGGTCGTTTGAGTATGGCATTTGGTGCAAGGGGATCAGGGAATGCCCTTGGTCATTATGAACCTTTAGCTAAAATCATTAATTTAACACGAGATAAAGGTGTGTTAGCCATTTTAGCACATGAGTACGCTCATGCTTTGGACCATTTTATTTATGATGCTTCCCATTCGTTTAAGCCTGAATCACTTGGGTATGCATCAGAAAATACATTAGGATCAGCTTGCTCATTTGAAGTAGAACAAGCGCGGCAGGCACTTGTAAAACAAATGTTTTCTGGTGAAACAGTAGAATACATCGAGAATAAAAATGAAGATGGGATCACGTACCGACTACCAAATGCTTGGAAGGAAGCTTATACGCAAAGTGGAGACCTAAAGTTTGTACTCTCTATCGTAGATGACGACCTACGTCGCCGGTATGACATCTCAAAAGGTGATAAGTTGATTCTGATGGAAGGTAATAATTATGCAACAAAACGACGCAACCAGCAGATTCGTGCTTATAAACGAAATCGGCTAACGGCAGCTCAAGCGGTAGCCTGGTATCATCAAGCGCAAACTAAACAACGCGTTGAAACAATTCCTTATCCAGTATTTCGAAGTAATTATTTTCAGCACTCTATTTCTATGGATAAAGGAAAAATAGGTAAATATTGGTCATCCGGTAGAGAAATGTTTGCACGAGCATTTGAAAGTTATATCCAAGATCGCCTTCAAGAGATTGGACGTAAGAATGACTATCTTGTTTCAGGTACTCGCGTAAATGATCCTGTGTTCCCACAAGAATTAGAGAGAAAACAGATAAATGAAGCGATGGATGTGTATATTAAACTTCTAACAAAAGAATTCTTTGTATAAACTTAGAACAGAATGGGGTATTTTTATGAGAACAATTCGATTTAAAGATATAGCAGATTTTATGGAGCGAACGACTGGAGAAGCAGCAGTTTCACTATCTATGCCACCCATTAATAATGAAGTGGGGGCATATAGAATTAGATGCTTTATAGAATTACTTTTAACTCGTATGGAAAAAAGAAAAGTAAATACTAACAACGTTTGGATGGAAATTAAAGAAATTAAGAAAGTAGATCAAACGTTTCTTGTAACCATTTTATTTGACCGTTTAAAAAGTCCCTTAGTATTAAAAGTTCCTGAAAATATCACCTATGGGTCTATCTCGTATATTACAAAAAATTTAAGAGAATTAGATTCACAATTAGAAGGGATATTAATGGACTGGTTTATCGAAACAAAACAGGGATGGATTGAGGGCAATATAATGGACCTATCTGCTTTTCAAATGAATAATAAAGCAGTATAATAAATATAACTTAATTAACGGAATGTTAGATCATGAGAAGCACTCATATGTCCTTTTATGGATATATGGGTGCTTTTTTATTTATTAGGAGGTATCGTTTTTGGGTAGATTAATTAATACCGTCAAACACTTAATTAATTTAGGTGTAACTACTGATATAGAAGTAGCTTCTTATTACTTAGATTTGAGTGTCAGAAAAGAAAATGATCTTTATTATGATTTGAAATTAATTATTAGGGATCTAGAAAATCTAAAACCGTTCGGTCTATCTAGAGATCTTAAAGCGCTGCTTGAAATTTACAAAGCTAATCAGTTTGAAAAAAACAAAAATAAACCCCTCAATGAGTGAGCGCTCATTGAGGGGTCAGTGAGCTTGCGCTCTACACCAAAAAAACCATTTAAAAAGAACAACTTAGTAATAAGTTGTAGCCTTATTATAACTTTGTTTAAAGAATAACGTCAACAATGGAGGTGAACGAAATGACTAAAGGATTCCTGAGTGTACTTTTACTCCTTACTATTACGCTCTTATCTTTTTTGCTATTTTCAGAGGGATTAATGAACAATTGGAACAATATAGCCATATTTTTTACATTTAGTTTTTGGTTAGTATCATTAGGTTCATTATTTACCATTTTAGCTATTGATGCGGCTTTGAAATAAAGTAACGATGTTTATAAAAAAGTTGCGATATTTTGAATAAAATCACGAAAAAGATGCGATGAAATACTTTGGTATACTTATTGTAAATACTGAAATAACAAAACTTTATTTCCAAGTCAACGAGGTTTGGAATTACCATATAACATCTTTGATCAGGCAGCATCAAACGTAGGAGCTGTAAATTGTTACAAATTCCTAGCCTTCTGCTCTTTATTGGTCTAAGATTGATTTTTATTTCTCACCAAAATTGAACTCTAAAGAACTTAAAATATATTTTTATTGACTTGAAACTAGTACCACAAATTACACTTAAGAAGTTCACTGGTCGGCGTGACAAAAAGTAGTTTCTCTTTAAAATGGCGTTACGACCAGTGTCCATTACCTATAAGTATTTACTGGTGGTATTGGAAAAATGAATGAACTACAAATATATTAATGGCTACAAAACAATAATGCGCCTTATTCTTTAAAACTAAAAGTAGTAGATATTTCCAGATTATTACATTAATTGTGGATTCCTCTTGTGGAGAAAGAAATAGAAATTGCAACTCTTCGTAAATAATTTAAGTATTGAATAAACCATTTTATATACTGCCCCCAAAAACATGATGTTTTTTACAATTAATTAACAAATTACCTATTGATGTGGTACCCGTTCCATACTGTAGGATGTAAAAGTAAATAAATTACAAATATGAAAATTACTTTTTGGGGGGATTTACAAATGCAGCAAAATTCGTCATTTATTAGTCCAGCATATCTTGAAACAAATGGTGTTATGAAAATTGCTAATATATCTTATAAAAACAACCGATGGGAAAATTTCGATATCGCCAAAGAGGGTATCTTTAAAAAATCTGGTTCGTATTTAGTTCCTTCCCTTCCCGTAGAATTCCATTGTCACGGGATTGGGGATTATGACTTCAGTAATTTAGATGAACTCGATATTGAAAAAATAAATTCATTAGCAGAAAAAGAAGGCATTTTCTGTATTCCTTCCATCTTTCTTCCGCACAACCAATTAGATCAATTTGTATGTTTTATGCGAACTTTCCATGATCAAAAGAAAACAGGTCTGTATCCCAATATTTTAGGGATATCATTAGAAGGACCATTATTAGCAAGTTTTGCAGGCACACCAGAAAAAGGTAACTGGGCTCCTACAAAAGAAGAATGGAACAAGATTGCATCTTGTGGAGAGTACGGACTTATTTATACTGTGCTTTCTCCAGATGCCATGACTGAGAAGTCTTATTTAAAAAAATTCATAACCAAAGATCATCCAAGCCTAGAATGGATCGTGGATACCCTTGTAGAAGCTGGTATTAAACCCGCCTTAGGTCATTTTCAAAAAGCATATCCAGAAGAAACTTCAAAGCTCATTATGCAAGTGATACAAATAGCACAAAAGCGTAGTAATTATACTGGACCAGATGCAGTCTTAACTGACCACTTATTCAATGATATGCCTAACAATTTTAGACACAGTTGGAGAACCCCTGAGGAAAGAAAAATCAGAATAGAAGGGCTGAATAATGTTCAGCTTAATCAATGGAATCTAGATAATATAAACAAACTGGTTGGACAAGTCCCAGGTACTCTAATTAGAGGAGCTGCAGAAGGACTATTAACAATCTGTATGAATTTTGATAGTGAGCATGTTGACTTGGAAATTGCTCGAAGGGTTGTTGAACTAGTTGGTTCTAAGGGGATTATTGCAATGACAGACCGCATCGATACAGACACAATGTGTGGGCAACCATTGGAAAAAATTGAGGGGAACAATTTGTGGTACCAGGGAAAAGGATACGTAGCAGCAGGCTCATATACAATTGATAGACTCATGCATAATATTCGTGCCATTGGTTTTAATGGAAAGACGATATGGGATATGACTTCTTTTGTGCCTCTTAGATCTTGTAACTACCTGTCTACACTCGAAAATTTATCCTTTAAACCTTTCAGTTATATGGATGAAACGAAAAACAGACTACATTTTAAAGCCTACGTACCAGAATTAGTAATGGCTTAGACATAAAAATAAAAGAGCTGATTTCCAAAAAGTAAAATAACTTTTTGGGTCAGTCTCTTTTTTATGCTGAATTTCTTTTAATAAGTTGCAATTCTAATGTGGTAAAAGAAGGAACATCCTGGTTATGAATAATGCTGTATAACAAGCTGGCTGCGTTCTCACCAATTTCCTTAATTGGTTGGTTAATTGTTGTTAGCTCCACTCCCTTAGAAATCGGTTGATTATCAAACCCTACAATAGCTAATTCTTCAGGGATCATGATTCCTTGTTTTTTTGTTTCAAAGATAATTCCAGCTGCCACTTGGTCACTTCCTACAACCATTGCAGTAGGACGAGATGGTTGTTCAAGAATTTTTTTTGCAACCTCAAACCCATCTTCAATCGTATATTGCTTTTCAAAGTACCAATAATCTATCCATTTTAAACTGTATTCTCTTTGAAGCTTAAAAAAAGCTTTCTTTCTACTGATCCCTACGCCACTTCTAGGGTTTCCTATACATAAACCTATTTTTTGATGTCCCTGAGCTTTCAAGTAATCCACTGTCATCTGGATCCCATATTCATGATTAACAAATACTTTGGGAACCTTACTACTTTCTGAATACTCACAAGAAACGATTTTTCCATAAGAGGAAAGTTCGTCGATTACACTGGTGTCACTCACACATGACCCTAAAATAAGGCCATCAATCATTTTGTATTTTAACAGGTCAAAAAACTGTAACTCTTTTTCAGGATCATTATTAGACTGATGAACAAGTAAACTATAATTATACTTATTGCATTCGTTGCCAATTCCTTCTATAAGATTACTGAAAAATGGATGATTAATTTTCGGTACGATAACCCCAATTACATTTGTCTTTCCTTTGGATAGGTTTCTCGCGTTTAAGTTTGGTACATAATTTAGTTCCTTTATGGCCTTTAACACAGCATCTCGTTTTTCTGGTTTTACATAGGGATGATTATTGAGAACTCGGGATACAGTTGTGCGGGATACATTTGCCCTTTTTGCTATTTCTGTTAATTTACTCATCTACATTTCTCCTTACTATAAAATAACGTGGCATTCCTACCTTATGCAAGAACTGATCAAAAAAACCTACGAGTAACCCAAGGCACAGTACCACTATGAATGTTCCAATTCCAACAGGTCCTTTCCATACAATTGCCAAGAGAAAAGCGATTGCTTCGCCTATGGTTTTCGTGATATTGATTCCCCATCCTGTACGTTCAGTGAGGGCTAACATTAATTCGTCGTTTGGAACAGTTGGAAAGGATGCCCGTAAGTAGATAGCTATTCCGGAAGCCAATATACATAACCCTCCAAAAAACAAACTCCATCGAAAAAATAAAATGTCAATCTCCATGAAGCTAAGGATCTTTAAATTTAAAAGGTCCACAAAAGCCCCGATAATTAAGATAGGAATTACTCCAGCTACGTTCGGAATACTTCTTTTTATCAAGCTATTAATTAGAATTAGGATTGTGCCAATAATAAAAACCCATGATCCAATCGTCAATCCAATTCTCTTTGATAATGCCACATTTAATGCATCCCATGGAGCTATTCCCACATTGGATTTTATCATACACACTATACCTAAGGATAAGATGAAAAGCCCAGTAATATAGATTACACATCTATAAAAGAAGTTGTTGTTCATCTTTACACACTTTCAGTGAGATCGTTACTTTCCGTCTCATTCTCTTGTATATAGTGGCAAAAAGCATACGACACACCACATTCACGATTTGATAAAGTCTTAAAGGTAGATATTCGGATCAGCTCTTCAGCTGAATTTCCCATAGCAATTCCTACTCCAGCTACTTTGAACATAGGCATGTCATTTAGATTGTCTCCAATTACGATAGCATTCTTCACTGTCGTTTTATAATATTCGCAAATTTTTTGTAAGGCTATTCCCTTGTCGACTCCTATACTCATAATTTCTAGATTAAATGCTCCTGAACTTGAAACAACACAACCATCAAGTTGGTTAAAATATTCTTTTGCCATCCTTAGTTTACTAATATCTGGGCAAACAACCATAAATTTAATAATGGAATCATAATCTGTAGATTGAATCATACCACTAACTTCTTGTAAGCCATACTGGTATATTTGAGCTCTAATTGACTCCCAAAAACCATCTTTATTAAAACTAGCATCTTGATTTACTACATCATGTAATTGCTTCTGTAGATGTTTGATTCCCTGATCTGATACAACAATTTTATCGGATAGGTATACTTGATAATACATATTTTCTTTATTCATCCACTGAATTATAGGTTGAATGAAATCTTGATTCATAAATCGTTCGTGTATTTTTTTATTTCCTACATAAATTTGTGCCCCGTTTGATGCAATTATAGGACAACTCAACATATATTTTTTCATTATATACTGAGCATCAAACAAAGCCCTTCCTGTTGCAATTAATACAATATAATTCTTCTGTTGTGCTTGTTTTATAGCGTTTAAATCATCTTGATAAATCGATAAGTTCTCTGATAAAAGTGTACCATCTAAGTCGATCGCTATTACCTTCACATTATTTACCCCATTTCATTTATTTTAAAGTTCAAGGCAATTATAAAGTGTGGTACGCGTTTCATAGCAATTCTTATTTTGATTAGTTTTCTAAATTGATTCTCTAGAATATACCCATTTGATTTACAATACGCAAAACCACCTCTTAATTAAGGATGGCTCTAGTTTATGATAATGTTAATACACTATTAACAAAGTTAATTACTAATTGAATCAAAATGGATTCCGGTCTTATAAATATGTAGGTTTTATAAAAAAGATTGATCATTTCTGTTATAGAGAAAAGATAAAAGAATCGCCCTCATTATTAGGGCGATTCTTTTTATATTTTCCTTTTAAAAGGAATTACATTTGTTTGAAGTTGATTAATTTTTTCAATTGGAACTTCGTATACTTTATTTCCCGCTACATGAAATCGTTCGGTTTCAGGTGGATAGGGAAATGGAGCAATATTATAATGGTTGATAGGTTTAGGGTTATCCGGTACCGGTTGGCCTCTTAATTGATACTCCCTTCTCCCTCTGTTTTCCATCTCTGTTTTCCATGCAGCGATAATTAATCTCCCTTGTTCGGTATGTTGATTTAGTGATGTCCAAGCTATACGGGGGTCCTTTTCTCCTAGCTGTTGCAAGATTTCATGATCGACAAGCTCCCAAGAACTATGATGTATTAGTGTTTTAGTTAAAAATACGATCAATATAAACGAGTATGCAGCAAATGGGACAACAAATTGACCAAGTCCTTCATACCAAAAAGTTAATGGTTTTAATGAAATTAAGTAAGCTGTAAGGCTTAATAGTAAGAATGGTGGGAGATAGTATTTAGCTAAAGTAAATAAACCCACCACTCTAATAAAAGATATTCTATTCTTTGGATCATAAGATGAGAAATTTTTAGTGCTATAAACTTTATCTCTAAATGAGTTTACTACTTTTTGGTAGAAACTGTCGAAAACTCTTGCCTGTATATTATTGTTAATGCTTTCTAGTGGTGTTAACATATAAGTATAGTGAATAGGCGAAATATAAGGAGTGCAAGACCATCTGTCTACATCATAGAAAAAGCGTTTTTCTCTCAACATTTCTGTAAATTTTAAAACTTTAGTTTTGCCCTTTAAAGATAGGGTATATATGAATAGGGCTATGATCACCCAGTTTATCCAAGTATATATATAAATAAATGTTCTCAAACTGTATTCTTTATAGACTTGAAAAGCAGAATAGTCCGTTAACCATTCAACGAAAAATGTGCCAACTCCAATAAGGAGCACATATTTTGCAAATTTTAATAGTGTATTAATCATTCGTTAAGACACCCCCATAATAGTATGCAATGCTGGTGCTTTCATCTTATGTTTAGCAATATATGTTTGCAAATTTTGGAGAGTTTGTAATTTAAATAATTAGAGGTGAACTAGATGTCTTCAACTGTTCAAAATGAAAAGAAATACTGGCTGGTTCTTTATAATAAAACCAATGGAAACGTAGAAAGTGCTATATTTAAGCACATAAATGATGGCAGAGATCCCATTAATGATTTTGAGCAGCTTAATCCTTCTTATATGGTAATTGATAGTGGAGAAGGGGAGACACTCCCTGGTCCTGTACAGGGCTTTCCAAGAATAAATTAATCTTCCAATACATCAAGTTCTTGCTTGATGTATTTTTTTATTTTAGTTGCCATGTTATAATTAATGTATTCTATTATTTATTTTCCTTATTTTACGTATCTCAAGCGAGATTCGTTTTTGATTAATCAACACACTTTACCAAAGTGATTAGTATGTCGTTTTTGACAGAAACCTAATCTTTTTGGTGAGGTGTGTTTTTTTTTGCACCAATTAAAAAGGAGGATTATTAGAAACAATTTGAGAGGTTTATATTTCTTTTTGAACAAACCATTTTTTTATTAAAATATTCTGGAGGAATGAAAATGAATGCACTTATTAAACAATCGTTAAGAAGTTCTGTACAACAATTTATGGACGCTATACTTGAGAATCGTGAGATTGACTCGCATGTATATGACTTTCTGATGGAGTGGGGCGACCTTATAAAAATGGATCCCACAAGCCATGTTATCCAACTTATAGCGGAGTTAATGAGAGAGGAGTTTCGCGAATTAGATATGTTTCGTGAAACCCTTTTTGAGTTTTCAGGAAAGAAACGCATGGTTATTTCAACAGTAATTGATGATCCTTACGTAGCAACGTGTTTAAATGCACACATAGCTAAAATTTTATGGTCTGTGAAGGCAGATTATAAAAAGAGAGGAATACTCTAATGGGTCAGTTAGAAAAAGCAAAAAAATTTATGGCCAATGAAGAAGAGTATTGTTCTGATGAGTTAGGGGCAAGTCTACTGTTAGAATTAGTTCATAATACGCCAGTAACTACTGTTGGCGGAGTTAAAGAATTTTTAAAACTAATTCCATTTGATGCCTATGATATTGCTGCACATCACGTTCTTCGTCTCCCTACTTTTGAAGAGGATGATGACTATGATCAAATTGAATTCGAGCGAGCTGCTTACTTTAGGAACCTTTTACAAGATATTTATAGTAGAGAGAAATTCAAAAGCGAATTCGTAGATATTATTCGAAAGAAAAGATCAAAATTCATTTAAAAAGGAGTCTCCTATGCAGATGCTAAGCTTTGAGGCACAGTACGATTATCTAGTAGCCATCGATAATTTGAAAATAATAAGTGTTTTATTAGAACAAGGGTATGAAATAGATGATTCTATTGAATTCTTTTCATTTGGTCCTCATTGGGAGGAAAGAATCTACACAATCAACCGATTACTTATGATACGTAGCGGTGCTAGACTAGATATTATAAATGAAGCAGATATTGAAGAGATGTTAGAGATGGAGATCGTCCATCCAACTATACTGCAACTCGGACTAGAACAAGCTAAGGATATAATCCTATCAAGTCTTATGGATTACTATCAGTGTGAAATGGGGGAAATCGAAACGACAGTGTTTGTTAGGGATGGTAAATTGCTATTAGGGTTAACTTCCGTTGCTTATACCGCTACAACATCGGAGCTGTTCTTTGATTTAGTTCAAGCCTTAGATGTAATTAAAAACAAAACAGAGAAAGAGTAAAAACATGATCATACCTATTGGTGGTCATGTTTTTTCTCATCTAAAGGAGATTAAAGATATGAATAACAAACATGGGGTTAACTTTTATATAGAAGATAATAAGCCAGTACAATATAAAGAGTATATCAATGGTCTCGTAGCCAAAGAGAAGTATGTCCCAACGGACACTTTTATCATGTTTTCTTTACATATGATGAAAGATGAAGAACTCATTTGGTATTTATTAAATAACATTGAAAATTACTCAGAAGTATTCGAGGAAGTACTTAAAGGGCTATACAAGCACAACAAGTTTGATGCCTTGAATCAATTCATGAGTTTTTTAAGTGATAAAATGAACGAAAAGCATCCAGAGTTTGTCCAAACTTTTTTCACAAGCATGGCCAAACATATTAAATTGCAAAATTCTACTCCAAATGAACTTACACAACAGCTAAATGCTATTACGCAAAAAGTAGAGCAAATTAATTATGCAGAAGCTGCGGTCTTTAACAAGCTATTCTATGCTTTAATTAATAAGCTCAATCTAAATGAAAAAGCATCGGTGCCAACGACTATTTATGTTTTACGTAAGGTAATGGAAAGTGATTATCTCCGTGAAAAAAACAGTAATGAAATTAAGGCTATCTTTGAAACCATTTTAACTAACTGTGATAATGACTGGGTAGATAAGGCGATCATGAGAAGACGACCTAAAGCAAGTAAGGTTCAGACGCCTATGCTACCGCCTGGGACAATTCACTATAAGCAAACATTAGCAGATCATCATGTTGTTATAATGGAAGTCCCTAAGCAACTAAGAAATGTTAGATTAGGGAAGATAGAGGTTGGAGAAGTTGGTCATCCTAAACTTGTTGTGATATTTACATTAAACAAAGAACTGACCATTATTGATATGAGAGTAGCGGCCGTGCCAAACGTACCAGTCGATTTTGATACCCCACTTTTTAAATTCCCTTACAATAACGTCTTTCGAGATTGTGGTGTTTGTTGGCCTGACAAGAATATGACTCTTAAATCATTAGTACACTTACCTATGGTAATAGACTTATTTTTTAACTCTCCCTATTCACAGGACATATTAGGGACGCATAGAGTTGAAGATTTCATAAATAAGGAATTCGACGATAAGCAATTAGTGCCTAATGAGTTAACGCTTAAAAACATTTAATTTAAAACGGTTCTCCTCTTAAAAGGAGAGCCGTTTTTTTTATTTTATATTTGAACTTATGTGAGTATATAGTAGGAATTGGAAATTTTAATGTTAAAATTAAAGTAGTATTTGCAAATAATGGAGTTGATAAAGATAGTAAATTTTTTGTATTTTATTATAATGACTATATATATATGTTTGCTTTTGTGTATTTGGCAATTAAAAAATGTACCAAATGGCAATTAAATATGCATGCCACTTGTCACTTCAAATTATTGATGCAATAAAGACTCTTTATAACGAAAACTATCTCCTTTAAAAACAAGTAAATGAGAATGGTGAATCAGGCGGTCAATGACAGCTTCTGTTAGAATCGGGTCGCCAAAAACATGATTCCATTGACCGAATTGAAGATTGGTTGTAATCACTATACTTCGGTTTTCATAACACATAGAAATCACTTGAAATAAAAGCTCTGCTCCTTCTTTGTTTAACGGAATATAGCCGAGCTCATCAAGTATTAAAAGGTCTAGCTTTTCGATTTGTTTCATCAGCTTTGGTAGAGTGTTTTTCTGGTTTGCTTCAATTAGTTTATTAACCAAGCCTGCCACTGTATAGAACTTTACCTGGCTGCCAAATCTATGTATGGCATTTAAGGATAGTAATGTTGCCAAATAAGTCTTTCCTGTACCGACACCACCGTATAAAATAAGGTTTTCCCTCTCCTTAATAAAGTCACCATTAATGACAGCTGTACGTTCAATTCCTTGTGGAATTTGTATATGTTCCCATTGGAAAGGAGTAGAACCTGTCTTCGGTAGCTGAGCTTGACTTAGTAATAAATTAACTTTTCTTTCTTCCCGATTTTGGACTTCCTTTTCAAAAAGCTTTAATAGGTACTCTTCATTTGTTTCTGCTTCTATTTGATTAAAATTCTCTCTAATCCAACTTAACTTTAGTCGCTTTGCGTAGGCTTGTATTTGCTCGTTCATTCACTCGTACCCCCTTGAAAAAAAGCATCGTAATGAGAAAGCCCACGAGTTGCGCTAGGTACTGTTGGAACATTAAGACGAGGAGTAATCGCCTCATAAGATGTACCTTGATTTAGTAGAGAATAGAAACAATGCTTGATTTGATCCGCACTAGGATGACCATGTGAAGAAGCTAACTCTAATGCCTCATTCAATAAAGTAAAATCATCATTTTTTAAGAGCGTAGCTAAAAGACGTAAAACTTCTTTCTGCTCTTCTTCTGTACAATCTCTTAAAAAGTTGGACCATTCAAGGGGAAATTGGTCATATAAACTAGAATATTTAATTGCCTTTGGACGTTTTGATAGTAAGTGTAAATATGGTTGCCAGTTCATCGACCTTCTTTTTACTCCATATAAACGAGAATGCTTTACAATAACCTGACGTTCTTCGTTCAATACAATAATAGAGTTATAGGTTACACAAATATTTATGCGCTGCTTGGCAAATCTAGGCGACGTTGAATATTCCTTGTTATCGATGTTTATAATCCCGTATTTATCTGCCTTCACTTCCTGATAACGCACACATTCAAACTTC
Source organism: Alkalihalophilus pseudofirmus OF4 (assembly GCF_000005825.2). Taxonomy (GTDB): domain Bacteria; phylum Bacillota; class Bacilli; order Bacillales; family Bacillaceae_D; genus Alkalihalophilus; species Alkalihalophilus pseudofirmus. The sequence goes on along the minus strand of NC_013792.1, from coordinate 147,417 downwards.
TTCTCAGGAAGGATAAGCCATTCCTTTTTGTCTTCCTTATATAACTCTGATTGAAGCGTTTCTTTTAAGTAGTGTGGACGATTTCGGTCTTCCTCTGCGCATTGCCAAAGTGTTTCATTAAATTGGTCGAGATCCACTATGGTGCACTCGGGTAAGAAGAAGTTATTTCGAACATATTTCACCATTGCTTCAACGTGTCCTTTTTCATTCCCCTTCCCAGGATTACAAAATTCGTAACTGAACCCATAGTGTAAGACAAAACGTTCAAATGTATCAGTGAGTTCACGTTCACCCTTACCTTTTATCTTTTTCACGGCGGGGGATAAGTTATCGAATCGTATCGTTGTCGGCACACCACCCATATAGTGAAACATACGTTGTAGACCCTCTAGTAAACACTCAGTGTTTTCCGAAGGAAATACCTGAAACAGGAATGAATTACTGTACGGAAATGACATCACTAAATACGGTAGGTCTATTATCTCTGATTCATATAAGAAGGGTGCTGTACCAAAATCAACTTGTGCTGTTCCTGGTATGGATTCAAGAGGTAATGAAGCTCCTTCTATATATTCTTTTAGCTCTTTCTTCCTTCTTGAAACATAGTCACGAACTGTACGTGCAGAACCTTCGAAGCTATGAAACTTAACTAACTGCTCGTACATTCTTTTGGCAGTTCTATGATTCTTCTTTTTCTTTTTTAAGTCTTCTCGAATCCACTTATCTAAAATAGGCTTCACTGGATCCATCACTCTAGAGCTTCTTTTCTGTGGTTTTTTTACTGGAAACTCTTCTTGATTCGCATACTTAGAAACTGTACGAGGATCCAGTTCCATCTTTCTTGCCACACTGGAATAAGTTCCACCTTTTTGATTCACTTCATGTCTGATATAATCAATTTGTGCCACTGCTAACATCTCCTAATAGCCTCCTGTTAAACGTTGTTGGTCCAACGAGGAGTTTAAAGTTATTATGAGAAGTTGACAAGTGGCTTTTTTAATTTGTGTAGGGCCCTCCGGGCCCTACACAAATTAACTGCCATTTCCTACATATTTAGTTTGCCATAAACAGCTTTTGTTTGGACTGGTCCAATCGAAGAAACACTCTTTTATTGCAGGGATCTATTCTTTTCTCCTTTTGATCATTAACCAACTTTATCTGTTGGTTTCTCCCATTGTTACGAATAGTATTATAGATTATTTTACGTTAAACAATACCGAAACATGGGCAATATCCATAGGAGAATTAGCTTTATTATTTTCCTTTATACCTAAAACCATTGAAATTCTTGCCTATACTATTTTAATTATTGGTTTATACAGAATGTGGAATAACAAGAGATAAATAGAATATTGTTAAGCCAAAGGGTAGCATTTCTTCCCCAAGGGATTCTTTTTCTATATCAAACAAAAGGAAAAAATTTAAGAAGAAAACTTAAATTAGGAGGTAATCGAAGTGGATTTTATCTACATATTATCAATCGTGGTGGCGATTTTTTGTGTTTTCGTAGCAGTTTTTCAAGTGCTACTTTCACTTGGCTATCCTTTGGGTGAATTTGCAATGGGAGGATATTATAAGATTTTACCTAAAAAATTACGAATTGTGAGTGCATTGAATGCTTTGATTCTCTTATTTATGGGCTTTATTTTTCTGCAACATACCAATGTCTTAAATGGTTTCGGTTTTTTATCTACAAATATATTAGTATGGGTTATTACAATCTTCTTGGGCTTAAATACAATAGCAAACCTTACATCTAGGAGTAAAAAAGAAAGACTTATTATGACGCCATTATCAGGTTTCATTTTCATATTATGTTTAATTATTACTTTATCATAGAGACTTTTTTTAATTCTTATTCAGGTGCTAATAGAAGGAAGAAGGATTTTTGGACCTAGAACTAAGTTCGGGTCTTTTTATTTTTCCTTCTAATGTAACACCACATAATTATGTGATATAATAGGTTTATTAACTATTTATTTAATTTTTTGCGATGACCAAGCGGTTATCTATTCAACCACTAAAACACTTCTCGTAAGTGACCATTTTATCTTTAGGGATAAAACTGTTCTTTTTCCGAACAGCTACATGGTTATTTACTAGAGGTGTTTTTTTTGTGCCTCTACACCTAAACCAAACCCATTTTTTAAAAGGAGAGATCATTTATGAAACAGTTTGATTTATTTGACGTTGGAGCTGCAGAGAAGGAAAAGGAGGCTCCTGTAAAAGAAAAGAAAGTGAAAGAAGGTTCTGGAGAAAAAGCGAAAAATAAACCAGATCCTAAAAAAGAATTAAAAGTAAATGACGAGTGGACCATTCATTACGTAGTGTATACCTTCAAACCTTCTGATTTTGTGAGCGCAATACCAGAAGAAGGAATCACGCTAGAGGAACTTCGCCAAGGGATGGAAAAAGAATATTTTGCAATGACGAAACAAAGAACGAAATGGTCTGTAGATGAAAAGAAAAAGCATCTTTATCCGGATGTATCAGGGACTACAAAAGGTTCTTCGTTCTTAGGACGACTTCGGAAATACTATTGGAAGAAATCACATCTAAATCAGGAGGTTGATCCGCGCCCTAAGTCTATACTTGCTAGTACAGACGGAAAGCTGTATGAAATCAATCGATCCTTTATCGGAGAAATGACTACTCCGGTAACTGGATTACTTCCAGATTTAGATCGTATTGAACCAGGGTTTTCTCTTCACTTACCTAAAATCCCGATTGATCACCTTTCTGAGATCCTATCCTTTTTTCAATATTTTTGTAAACAAGGGTTTGAAACAGAGGTAATGGTAATGATTTATTGGGATAAGGAAAAACAACAATATGTAAACATTTGTCCTAAGCAAACGGTTTCAAAGACCAGAGTGTGGGTCGAAGAATTTGAGCAAGACCTTTTAAACCAATCAGAGAAACGCTATGAACCTGTTATGCATATTCATTCCCATAACAGTATGCCAGCCTTTTTCTCTTCTATTGATGACGCGGATGAGGTGGCTCCCTTACTTTATGGGGTAGTAGGTGAGGTTCATAAGCAACCAAGCCAAATACGTGTGAGAGCAGGGTTTAATGGTGCTTTTATTAACTTGGCTTTAACCGATGTATTCGACATGAATAATCATGTTAGAAACACTACTTCTTTTCCAAAAGAATGGATTAATCAAGTGGATGTATTGGGAGCAGGAGAATGAAAGGACTTAAGTTATCTGACACAAGTATTGCTTATGATATTGTCATAATTGGAGCCGGTGCAAATGGCTCCCATTTTTTCCGTTCCTTATTACAGGATTTAAGTGGTTTTGAGGAGTCGGTTACAGTTAAGATTACGATCGCCGATGCCGATAAAGTCGAAGGGAAAAATTTAAAAAATCAGCTATTTGATAAGGAAGATATAGGAGAGTTTAAAGTAGAAGCATTAGTAGATCGCTATAGTATGCACTACGGATGTTTTGTACAGTCTGTTACTTCTTACATAACGGACATATCAATGTTACGCTCTCTTTTTTCATTAACACAAAAAGATGTACGAGATGGTGTTGTTATCATGCCTGTTCTAATAGGGTGTGTGGATAATAACGCAACAAGACAACTAATGCATCGTTTCTTTTATGAAGAAGAGAACATTATTTATGTAGACCTAGGTGTTGAAGGGGTTACATTACCTAATCCCAACCTCACACCATCAGAAAGGGCAATAGAGAAAGGTATAATTGATGCTACGGGCTTTACTGGCCAAGTTGTCACAGGCTATAAAAGAGATGGAGAGATCTTTCTCCCTCCTGTAGGTGACGTCTACCGAAACATCTTAATGGAGCAGGATCGTTTTCCTGGTCAGTCGTGTGGAGCAGCCATTGTAAACAACCCACAACGTTGTGCAACAAATAAATTAGCAGCTCAATTAGCGAATGGTGTGATAGTAGGGTTATTTCATACTAAATCGCTCTATACTCATGTGATTGATTTTAATGCCCAATATTCAGGATCAAAGCCTCACTTTATTCCTGAACCAGTGTTTAAAAAGCATTTTGAGCTTTTGAAAGACAAACGTATACAGAACAAATAAATACGATATAATCGAAGTATTCTATTTATTTAAAACGCCTTCCTTCCTCAAGCGAGAAAGGACAGAAACACGTTTCTTTAGTGATCACTTGATCCCTTTAGAAATGTGTTTTTTTACTATAAAAGACCCTAAGGAGAGATGAAAAATGAGTTATCAAGCATTATACCGTAAATATAGACCGGTTGATTTAGATTCACTAGTAGGTCAGGAACACATCACTACGACACTTAAAAACGCCATTATGAAGAATAAAATTAGCCACGGATACCTGTTTACGGGACCAAGAGGGACGGGAAAAACAAGTTCAGCAAAAATTATTGCTAGAGCTCTAAATTGCACATCACCCGTAAAAGGAAACCCATGTGGTGATTGTGAAAGTTGCAAGTTAGGTGACAAACATCCCGATATTATTGAAATCGATGCTGCTAGTAATAATGGCGTAGATGAAATTCGAGATATAAGAGATAAAGTTAGATATACTCCATCAGTTGGTAAATATAAGATATACATCATTGATGAGGTTCATATGCGTGCGACACGTTACTCTATAACTAGTGTTTAACACTAGGAAAAGAGTTCATTTAGACGACGGAGAAACCTCCTGTCAAAGTAGATGTGACATTTCTTAATGCTAAAACGAAATATCAGTCAAACTAAATGACAACTGATAAATGGATGTTAGGAATGAAGTCATCATGCTGACTGAAACTAACAGCTTGATACTCCTGCATGCCTCTCAAATTTGTAGATTTGATTGGTATGAAGCCAGGTAAAGTCGGCTGAACTTAATCTAAGTAATATGAAAATATAATATGGTTAAGGATAGGCCGGAGCGCTATAAAATACTCATGGTGAGAATGTTCCAAACGGAACTGACGAACTTGCGAATGAAAGGGTCTAGAGAACTAACCTAAGCGAAAGCTAGGTACTACTAGTGTAGGGTGAATTACCGAGGAGTAAAATTGCATGTTATGAAACTCGGGATAATCAGCTATGAGATTATAAATTCACAGGCTCAAAGCAAGCACCTAAAAGTATATGTACAGCTACATTTATCGGAACGTGGAAAGCAAAGGACTCCATAAAACGTCTACAAACGGGAGGTTGCTATAAGTTCATCAATAAAACACGATGAACGAAATGCATTTATCTTTGTGAGAGTAGGGGCACAGTACCATTGAAACTATGGAAACATAGTGGAGGGATAGCCCCAAGTCTGACTTTGGATAGTAAATACGACAAAACAAGTTGAAGCTCATATTTCGGGTAGGAAGGTGAGTATATCACGAAGGATGTGATACACCTATGAGCGCACAAGGTATCAGATACAAACAATATTATGAGTTTGGTGAAATTCAAAAAGATTTATACACTAAAAGCAAAACTGGCGAAAGTTTCAAGAATTTACTAGAAATCATCTTATCTGAAGAAAACATCATGCTTGCATATAGAAACATAAAGAAAAATACAGGATCTAAAACCAAAGGAACAGATGGGTACACCATCATACACCTAGCGGAGAAAAACAAAGAATCATTCATTGAAGAAATGAGACTGCGTTTAGAGAACTATAAACCGCAAAGAGTACGAAGAGTTCTAATCGATAAAAATTATGGAACCGATAAACGCCCTTTGGGCATACCGACCATAGCCGATAGAATCATTCAACAAATGTTCTTACAAGTCTTAGAACCTATATGCGAAGCAAAGTTTTACAACCATTCATATGGTTTCCGACCTTTACGATCAACTAGGCACGCAATAGCCAGAGTTCAAACCCTAATCAACATTAACAAGTTGCATTACACGGTTGATATTGATATAAAAGGTTTCTTTGATAATGTGAACCATAACCTACTCATCAAACAACTATGGAATATCGGTGTTAAAGATAAAAGGGTATTAGCGATAATATCCAAGATGTTAAAGGCACCTATCCAAAAAGAGGGGATTCCGAAGAAAGGTGTTCCACAAGGTGGGATTCTTTCTCCACTCCTTTCAAATGTAGTTCTAAATGACTTAGACCAATGGGTAGCAGGTCAATGGGAATGTTTTAATACCAAACATCAATACTCTGGAAACGATGTTAAAATCGCTAATCTCAAAAGAGCTTCTAATCTCAAGGAAGGATATATTGTGAGATATGCTGATGACTTTCGTATTCTTGCAAGGGACCACAATACGGCATGGAAATGGTTTCATGCTGTCAAAGGATACCTCAAGGATAGACTCAAATTAGAAATTTCTAATGAAAAGTCACGAGTCATCAACCTCCGCAAGAAGAGTTCAGACTTCCTTAGCTATAAGATTAAAGCTGTTCCTAAGAGAAAGAAATGGGTCGCAAAAACTAATGTAACAGATAAGAGAATCGAACAAATTCAATCTAAACTACGCCAAAGTGTAAGGGAACTTAAAAAACACCCAACTCCCGAAAACGTAGTCTACTACAACTCGGTTGTACTTGGAACGCAACAGTATTTCAAATATGCAACTCACGTTGTAAAAGACTTCGAGAGAATTGAATTTAATTTACTTAAAACACTGAAAACTAGATTAAAAGATGTAGCTAAATATGGATATATAAAAGTCGACAAACAGTGCACCTACTACAGAATTTATGGAAATAGAAGGAAAAAGACATTCAGCATTAAAAAGGCAGGATATCTTTTCCCAATTGCAGCAGTCAAAACGCAATCAAATCTAAATTTCTCACAAAGTCTAAATCCATATGACACTCCCAAAAATTTTGTGTGGGATAAAGAATTAGTCAAGTTAATGAGAGCAAATATTCCCAATGCCACTATAGAGTATTTGGATAATCGTCTCTCAAGATATTCAATGCAACAAGGAAAATGTGTAATCAGTAAAATGTTACTAACCGCTGATGTTACACATTGTCATCACAAAGTTCCTAAGAGCTTAGGTGGTTCCGACGCATTTGATAACCTTGTCATAGTTCACGTATTTGTCCATCGCCTAATTCATGCGACAGACAACAATACCATACAAAATTACAGGAAGATTCTTAATCTAAACACAGCGCAGCTTCGTAAATTAAATCAATTAAGAGCCTTATGTAAACTTGAAAGTATAGCTATTTAAAAGTTAGATGGAGCGCCGTATGCGGGGAAACTCGCACGTACGGTGCGGAGCGGGGGAAAAGGTTAACTTAGTAAGATAATACACACTAAAAGATAGTATTATCGAAAAGTTATTAACGGAGGATACAAAATCCAAAGACTTACCTATCGCTATTCACCGAGGCCGCTAATAACGCTTTTTTAAAAACGTTAGAGGAGCCACCTGAACATGCTATCTTCATCCTTGCGACAACAGATGCACACAAGGTCCTTCCGACCGTTAAATCACGTTGTCAAAGATACGACTTCCGTAGAATTGCTACACCGACGTTAATTAGTCGAATGGAGCATGTCGTACGGGAAGAAAAGGCATCTGTAAACAGGGAAGCTTTAGAGATGATAGCACGACTCGCTCAAGGTGGAATGAGAGATGCTCTTTCACTTTTAGATCAGGTTTTAGCCTATGCCTTAGAGGATGTAAATATCGACCATGTTATTGAAGTAACCGGAGGGGTCTCGTTAAACCATTTATTTGACTTAGTAACTAATGTCTACAACAGAGATATCCAATTTCTCATTCAGAAGGTCAATACACTAATAGATTTAGGAAAGGATCCAATGCTTCTTGTGGATGATCTAACCTTGTTTTATCGTGATCTATTATTGTTAAAGACGATTGGTAAAGAAGTAGAACTAAATCGGGTGATACTTGATGAAAAGATTGAGTCTTTTATAGATACTGTACCAATTGGGCACTTACAATCTTTGATTAAACAATGGAATGAAGTGAAGGCAGTTTTAAAAGTGACTTCTAATCCAAAAGCCTCTTTAGAAATTGCTTTAGTAGATATGACTGCTGACCACCCAAATGGATTAGATTCCTCAGAACTTCTAGCGTTAAAAAAGGAAATTACTGAATTGCGCAATTTAGTTCAGAAAGACCTTTCTTCTAATAAGGTTCTTTTACAAGAAGCTAAAGAAATCAAAGAACCCGAAGAAACCATAGAAGTCCAACCTGAAGACGATAATGGAACTCAACACGATTCAAGTGAAGAGATAGAACCAGAAATACACCAGCTACCGGATGTAAAGGAAAGTAATGTTGATTTCTTAACTCAACTTAAAGAAGATTTGGCGAACTCGTCTGTTCCTGAATATGTTGAGGTAATTGACGCAGAGTCCGTGGAAGGAGAAGTTAAGAATAATGAAGGTAACAGTGATTCTAAATGGATTGTATCTCTGATGGAAATAGGGGATAAAGAAGCGCGTTCGCACCTAAATGCCCAAAGAGAACAATTAGAAAAAACCGTGAAAGAGGCTAGGATGACCGCATATACCATTTTAAAAGAATCAGAGATAGGGTTAGTTACAGCAGAAGAAGTGGTAATGATCTATCCTACTAAATCAAAAGCAAAGGTTGCTGATAGGGTAGGGAACTCATCTTTCATTATGGGTGCAATTGAGGATATCTTAGGTAAAGAAATGAATATAAAAAACATCGATAGAGAAACGTGGAATGTTGCCCTTTCTTCGTTTAAGTCTCAAACAGCTTGAGGTAGTTTTACTACCTCTTTTTATTGGAGGTCTCATATATGAGTATACAATTGAACCAGCCGGTTGCCGTTCAAACACTGTTGAATAGTTTACAGAGAGGTACTTTGTCACACGCTTATCTCCTTCAGGGAGCCAATCTAGAAGAACAAATGAGGGTGGTGTTGTTTTTCTTGAAGAAGCTACTATGTGGTAAGGAAGCTTGCGAAGGATGTAAAGTGTGTAAACAAATTAGCAATATGCATCATCCAGATCTTATCTGTGTAAAAACAGATGCAGCCACACTTAAGATTGAGCAAGTACGCGAATTACAAAAAGCACTCTCTTACTGTAATGTAGAAAGTGATTTTAAGATGGTGGTAATTGAAAAAGCGGACACGTTAACAATTCAAGCCCAGAACGCCTTATTGAAGAGTATTGAAGAACCAGAACAACAAACTATATTCTTCTTACTTTCATCTTCTTCTAATAATATGCTTCCTACTGTCCGTTCAAGATGTCAGCTACTTACTTTAAAACCTGTAGGTAGGTCGGGAGAAGAGAACATAAGGTTAACTCAAGGAGAATATAGCTTAGCAACTGCCTATTTATATGAACATTATTATAAAGGGCTAGAAGCAGCTTCACATGAATATATCCATAATACTGTACAACATCTTATCGTATTAATTGAGGGGATGTTATCTTCGCAGGTAGAAGGGTTAATTCATGTCTCTAAAGCACAAGGATTATGGCCCTCTAAATCAGAGCAAATAGCCGCCTTATCCACAATGCAAGCTCTTTTGCAAGAAGTGATGTACCAGGTATTAGGTTTACAAAGTCTCTGTCGCCTTTACAAGGATTATCCTTCTATTGAAACAATAGCAAGAGAAAATGAACTACCGGTAATAAAGAAAGCAATGATCGGGGTAGAGGAGGCTCAACGAATGATGAGATCCAATACCACTGGTCAGATGGCTCTTGAATATGCGGTTTTACGCTTGCAAGATGCCTAGTGTTACCATACAATAGAATTATATTCTAATTTATTTATTTTATTGTTTGACCATGCGGTTAAACCTTTACTACAAGTATAAACGCCTCAGTGGGTGATTTTTGTCTGCATATCTATGCGCAAAACTCCTGCTGGGGCTTTTTTTATTGGCTTAATTGTCAGTAACCCCAACAAAGACCAGCTCTTTGTTGTTTTTTATATAAAAAACCTAAAGGAGAGATTTACATGTTCAAAATTGAAGGAGTAAAACTACAAGAAACAGTTAAGGAATTACAAACATCGGCTAGTCGTCTAGGGTTATCTGATCCTAAGCTAATTATTACATCTAATAAAGAAAACAAAGTTACATTGTTCTTTAATAGTGAGGAAGTTTGTATAAAACGAGAGTTGCATGCTGAAGTAACTAAGGAGGCAACAATTTCTACTACATTACGAGAAGCCAGCCTAAAAGCAAGCATTTTACCGAAGGAACAGACAGTAGGAGTGATACCTGATAAAGGAATTCTTCAATTTTGCTGGGGCCGTTCCTCCCATGTGAAAATGCAACTAATCACTGAAACGGAGGCATCATTTAGTGTGCCGGAAGTGACATCTTGGGTTGAATGGGGTGCTAGTCATTTCCAGGGTTTAATCGCTGCATTGTTCCCGTTTTGTGCGGTAAGTGGCTCTGCACCGGCTAAAAAATCACCAGTTACTATGGGTATTAATATCTTTAAAGATAAAAAAGAGATAATGGTTAAAGCGACGGATGGTCAAACAGCTATTAGGGTTATGCCAAAAGATGTGGATTGGTTTGAAAAAACTACTACTTCTATTCCTATCCGAGCTTTGCTTGCTTTAACTGAAGTAATAGATTCAAAAGGGATAGTGAAGTTAGGGTTAAATGAAGATAAGTCACTACTGATAGTATCTAGCTCTAATACCGTGAGTGTCGTTCGCTTACTTATCGGTCAATATCCTAACCTCGATCCTGCTTTTGTTTCAACGACAGATGCAGGTGCAATATGGACTTTTGATCGTTTAGAATTGCTTTCATTAGCTCGTAGCGTAAGTAAATTAAACGGTAAAGAACCTATACTTAAATTGCAAAAAGAGGGGTCGAAAGTTTTTGGGCTTACAGTAGATGGCTCCTTAAAGCAACAAATTGGTGCTTTTGGTGAGGGTGATAATGTAAATGATTTTTGCATTAATGCCCGTAATGTTGAAAAAGCAGCAATCTTATATCGCTCGGAGGAACTAATCTTTACTCAACGTACTAATTTGGCACCAATGACTGTTACATCTGAAGAAGACGAATCACTAGAAGTGATGATTAGTCTTGTAAAAGAGTAAAACTTAAATAAGGGAGGTGAAGGCTCTACGTATTATTCGTAGGGCCTTTTCAAATGAATTTAACATACGATACTAAAGGATTATTGTTTTCGGCAAATTCGTTAGATGAAGCACTTCAAGTAGACGAATGTTTAGCCAATACACGTTCGAAAAAAGAGTCATTTGAAATTGAGGTCACTGAAAGAGGTCAAATGAAAAAGAAGAAAAGGGAAGTAGATCTTCTTTCTTGGCATCATTTAGTTACACGATATCACGAGCCTCTTCAATTATTAAAAGCTTACGATGCATTACATGAATTTGGACTAGATGTCTGTCAGGAATCAACTGAAAGGGTTGCTCCAATATTAAAGTCAAAGAAACAAAAGTATTTTTACCATAATCAGACCATAGATGAAGTGAGACAAACAGATCGATATTTCCAAGCTTTAAAACAGGTAGAAGACAAGTATTCAGGCAAGTTGCCTGATGGAACAGAAATGTTTCGTTATCAACTAGAAGATGCTGCTCTAATGTATGCCAATCATCGATTGTTGTTAGGTTATGACATGGGTATGGGCAGTGCGAAACGTTCAGCTATAACCGATTAATCGGGAAAAGCTGGGGAAAATAGCGTTATATTTTCCTAACTATTTATCTGATTAAGTAGATGAAATCCCTACTGTAGAATTAAAGACCTTATCAATTCTACCCCTAATACTCCTGCGTGTGCTTCTGTCCCTAATGTCGGAAGGATATGAGAGCCAGGTGAAGTCGTCACAATGTAGATCATAGTGGATTGATCTGTAATAAGGCGGGGGGCCTTAAAAGTATTCTATGAAGAGCGAAGACGAATCCTCGATATGTACGCATCGTAACCCATGATCTCCTCCCAAACCATCATAGCGGGGAGACGGTACCTAAGAAAATGAAATTTCCTAATTCGTTTTCTGAGTAATATGGTTTTGCCTAACCCATATTACTCAATCCGATAGTTGAAGGTCAGTTCTCATTGGATTAAGGTTCCCGGTGTATAGAGGGCTTCTAAGGAATACAAATGAAGGGCTAGGATAAATGGAACGTTTGAGATCTTTCACGTGGAGAAGTTAGGTTCATAGAAGCGTGAAAGAAGTCAGCGGGAGCATAGTAGCAATAATCATTGTCTCAGTGATTCACCTATAAAGCAGATGAAACGCTGTGGAAATGGTGAGGAGAGAAAAAAACAATGTAGCGAAGGCTCCCAGTCGTGATTAACTATTTTTGGTTGTATATTACGTGAAAACGAACCTTTGTGGGAGTAAAACAGTTAATTCACTCAACCCATCTAATAGAAGGGAGCTGATAGAGTGAAGGTTAAGACATGTAATATCAAAAGCGAAATTGACTTGCAAAATACACTAGATGAAATGTACGATCTAGCGAAAAACAACAATGAGCCATTCTATAACTTAATAGAATTGATGAAAAATCAGCAAACAATTATGACTGCCTTACACAACATCAAATCAAATAAGGGTAGCAAAACTGTTGGTATTGACAACAAAACTATTGATTACTATCTTCACTTACCTTATGAAGACCTTGTTTCTCAAGTTCAGACTTGCATAGAGGATTACAACCCTGAGCCAGTCCGAAGGAAATATATACCTAAAGAAAATAGTGATAAATTAAGACCATTAGGTATCCCTACTATGATCGACCGCATTATCCAAGAAATTACTCGTCTAGTTATTGAGCCTATTGCTGAAGCAAAGTTTTATAAATTCTCATACGGCTTTAGACCGATGAGAAGTGCGGAACATGCAATGGCAGAAATACTAGAAAAGGCTAGAAAGAGTAAAACATATTGGGTAATTGAAGGGGACATTAAAGGATACTTTGATAACATCAATCACAACAAATTAATCACTATGCTATGGAAAATAGGTATCAAGGATAAAAGAGTCTTATCCATCATCAAAAAGATGCTTAAATCAGGCATTGTGGAGGAAGATGGAGAGATTTATCCTTCCGATCTCGGTTCTCCACAGGGAGGAATTATCTCTCCCCTCTTAGCCAATATATACCTCAATTTCTTCGACTGGATGATTGCTGAAGAGTTTGATCAACATCACTATATCAATAACTATGAAAGACGGGATAAGGGTCTCAGAGCAATTAGAAGAGATCATAAGCCAGTCTATTCTATAAGGTATGCCGATGATTGGGTCGTTCTTTGTAGCTCTAAGAAGCAAGCAGATACTTTACTTATAAAAATAAGAAAGTACCTCAAACATCAGTTATCTCTTGAACTCTCTGAAGAGAAAACAAAGATAACTAATCTTGTTGAGGAAAAAGCAAGCTTCTTAGGGTTCGAATTCTTCGTTGAACCCAGAAAAAAAGGAAAAGGTAATAAGATGGTTGCCAAGATGATACCAGATCGGAAGAAGTCTAACAAAAAGGTAAGAGAAATCAATAGGGAAATTAGAGCAATAAATAAGATGAGACTCAAAAATGTAAGAAACATCGCTGAACATATTGAAACTATTAATGCCAAAATTGTAGGTTTAACCAATTACTACTCTATTGCTAATTCATCAACGTTCTTTAAATCTTGGGACAATCGAATTTCCTATCAACAATACAGGACATTCAAAAGAAGAAATGGCAATAAGGGCAGATGGACAGACCTCACAGTTAAGGCGGGAGACTTAAATAATAGGATAGCAAGACACAAAGGAAGAAAAGATCAGCTTTACTATGTTGAGGTAGATAATGTGAAGGTTGGGATTACCAAATTTTACTTCACATCTACTAAGGATGGTGCTATCAGAGCTGCAGACTCCTTGACTCCTTATACCAAAGAAGGAAGGGCTAGATACGAGAAAATCAAGCAGAAAAAACTACCTCTAAAGAGGCAGGGTGTTTCTGAACAGTATCTAGAACACTTAAGATCGAGAACTTGGTATGCAACGAAGCAAGCGGAAATGGGTAACCATAAATATAATTTTGAGTACATCATGAACTCAGAATACGCTTATCTAAGAGACAAAGGAAAATGCAAATGCTGTGAAATTTTCTTGGTTGGTGCCTACCACAGACACCATATTGATCCTACACTTGATCTAGACAAGGTTAACAAAGTCAAAAATCTAGCGTCGGTATGTACGAGATGTCACGAGTTAATTCATTCTAAAAGAGATCCACATCTTATTTTCAATACCCAAAAATATGCTGAGAAAATTCTAAAGTATAGAAACTTACTTATTGAAAAGCAAGGCTATATTAAAAACCAAAACTAAAAATAGGTAGCTCAAGGGAAACTTGTAATTTTTTTTTTTCGAGGGGAACTGAGTATACGAGAGGGCAAATCCTTCTCTTAATCACGATGGAACGCCGTGTGCAGGGAAACTTGCATGCACGGTGTGGGTCGGGGGAAAACCTGGAGATAACATCAAAGGGTTACCTATCGACATAAACTAGAACGACTTTAGTTGGTTTAACATCTATCCCAACTATTAAACGAATCTTGATTGTTACCATGTCACGCAACATGAATGATTGGGAAAGAGAATGTAAAAATTTAGGGTTGCAAAATGATTATATTGTTCTTGAAAATCCTAGAGATATGCATTCCTCCAAACGAATTCATCTTGTTTCCTATGAGAAATGGGCAAGTGAGAAGATGACATTTCGATCAAGGGTCCATGAGAAGTGTCCAACGTGTAAGAGTAGAGTGTGGTGGAATGCGCAGCGGCAGGTATGCAAGATATGTAAGAAAGCAGACCCAATAATGGAAGAAGGAACGCTTGCTAGGTATAGCAAGGATCAGTTACCAGAACATTGCCCTACATGTTACGAAAAATGGAAAATGGGTGCTCATCACTGCTCTTGTGGTTTTACAATAGTGGAATCTAAGAAAAAAAGCTTATCCCACTATTATCATCGAGGATATGATGCAGCTGCCATAGATGAAGGACATTTAATAAAGAATGGTAATAGTAAGCGCTCAAAGTCAGTACGTAAAATTAAGGCTCCATACAAAGTGGCTCTTTCTGGTACGCCTGCTGAAAATGGTGCTTCTGATTTGTATTGGTTAATTGGTTGGCTTTACGGTTTTGATTCTGTCTTTGAAGATCCACTTACACGATACCCTTATCAGAGTCATGGAAAGGTTGGAGAAGATCATTTTCGTGTTGTATATGGTGGTGGAGGTCATGTGACTGTACTTGATACCAATAGAATCCAATCAAAAGTCTCTCGCCAAGAAGAACTTTGGGAGATGCTAGATACCATTCTTATAAGACGAAAAAAACAAGATGCAGCGGTAAAGAATTCAATTAATGTTCCTGAACCTATTCATCACCGCCATCATCTAGCGATGTCTCAGGATGAAAAAGCTCTGTATGAGTCAAAGCTTCAACAATTTCAAGACTGGTATCAATTAGAATTGTTGAAAAAAGAGGAAGCTGAAAAAAGAGGAGACAAATATCGTATCCAAACAATTAAAATTTGTTCATGGATGGATGTTTTGAGGAAGGTAGCTAGTTGTCCGTGGTCATTTGATGAGTTTACATCTACGGAATTGCCAGCAAAAGTCTCCTATTTAAAAAACAAAACGGATCAGTATATGAATAAAGATCAAAAGGTATTAATCTTTACTGCACATAAAAAGACAGCTGTTGTCTTAGCAGAATTTTTATCAAGCAAATATCCTGATAAAGAAGCAGTTTGTATCCATGGGGGAGTTAAGAAGGAAGAACGGTTTCAATATATGGAACGATTCCAAGATCCGACTGACCCACTTTCTATCATTGTATTTACAGTGAGGACTGGAGCAGAAAGCTATACTTTAACAGAAGCCAAAGGTGTCTTTATTTTTGATATGGATTTTAACGGAAAGAAGCTACAACAATGTTTTTCCAGAGCAGTTAGACTAGGGCAAACGGATGTTGTGGATGTATATTGGCTTATTACGTTAGATACCATTGAGGTTAATATCCATGGAGTGATCCTATCTAAAGATAGCGGTGTGGATATTGCAGTGGATAAAGAAGAAATCGATTTTGAAAAAATAGCTAAACAGTTTGAAGGAGAAGGGGCCGCTGGTCATCCTACTACCTTTGATTACGAAGCCTTTGCTACTGACATGCTAACTCGTGGAACTAGTAGAGAAGATATTGGAATAGCCTAAACAATGGAGTTGATCAGATGAAACCTACATTAATTAAAGGAAATCGAATAGTGGCGGAGTGGTACGAACCAAAGGATGATGGTTCACCACTAAAGCACACCTTGCACAAGGAAGTGACAAGAGCGCAATACCACCCAATTGACAATGATGAATTTGTACGTTTGTATTTCAAGGGAGATATGCCAGCTTGGATCAAAAAGTATGCTGCAGCAAAGAAATATACTTGCCAAGAAACCACTTTTAAAAATGAGAAAGGCTGGTGGCTTTCAAATTGGAATCAGTGGGGGAAGTGGAAACCATTTTCAGCTCCAAGTATGTTAGGGGCTTTCCGTCAATTTATAAAATGGTTACCAGATGATTTAGAAGAGGAAAAAGAGCGTCTAGAGAACGAACAAAACAGCATAGTAGAGAGAATGATTCAGCATGCTCATGATTATGAGGATGCGGGAATGGTCTATCGAGCTGCATCGGTCGGAGAAGGTGGTATAGTAGCTATTAATACGGCCCAATTAGACCCAACTACAGACGTAGGAGTTGAATCTATCCAAAATCTATTGCGAGAATTACATTTACCGCTACCAGAGAAAGTGGAGGAAGATTCCACTGACGATGAATTCGAGGTTGATCTAGATACCCAGGAAAAGGATTTCTTCCACGAGGAGTCCTTTGATTTAGAGGTTGAGTTTGAAACTGAAGAAACTTTCATTGACGAGTCTTATGAAGAAAAATTTATCATTCTAGAAGATGAACAAAAGGAACACGCCAACCAGTTTATCCTAATAGATGGGAATCAAGAGGAAGCGAATACTAAATTACCATGCAAGGATGAAGAGACAAATCTATCAAGCGGGAAGTCTAATCAAGAGGTAGTATTAAAACCAAGCAAACGACATAATATAGTCCAAGGTCAATTAGGGCTTTTTTGAGATTGTGGCTGGAATTATATCTTTATAATTCTAGCCATTGTAAATAATGTATGATAAAATATCTATATACATTACTTTATTATTTATCTTACTTGATCCAAGCGGAACAAGCTGACCTTTAAGTTTTTTACACAGCGCACAACCTGTGATTTCTTGCGACCTAGTAGGATCAAAAATGCTTATTTAGCTATATAATCTTTTATTCAAAACCTGTCATTAGGGAGATTCCTATTGAGAGGTTTTTTTATATATAAAAACATACTGAAGGGATGTATGAACATGAGAATAGAAAGAAAATCGTTAGACTTTGAAAAGTACGAGCCGACGCTTATGCAGAAAAGAAATGCTAATCGCGGTGCTGAGGAAACAACAAAAGAAGAAAGGGATAAGGAAAGGCTCTTTATGGCAAAAATGATTTTTGAATTTACCGGAGCTCTATTTTTAATTGGTGGTTTGATCGTAATGTACATACTTATTTGGGTGTTTTTTGGAGGGAGATAGTATGATATTTCTATTTTTGCTCTTATCACTCTTGCTGGTACCCATTTTAGTAGGTACACTCTTTGGAGTAATTGCAATCAAACAAGATGGCCGCAAAGCGTGGTATGAAGCCGGTGAAAGGCAAATTGAAACAAGTAATGTAGAAGAGGCATCGCCAGAAGAATATGACAATGTAGCATACCTATTAGACCAAGAAGAACCTTTTGAAGGAGCAACTAATCTTAATGATTTAAATGGCACCTTTGAGGAAAGTTACCTCCCGCAAGACAGCGACTTTGATATTCAACCATCTTTCGAGACCTCAGTCCCCGATGAAAATACATCTAAAAATTTAAACGATCTATTATCCCAATTAGAAGCTGAATCTAAACCGGAAATGACAACAGAACCAGACCATTCAGAAGTCCAAACGGACCCATTTTTTAAATCCCCTCCCATTTTAGATATGAGGGATCAACAAATAATTACAGAAACCTATGGCGAAGACATCTTAGCGGCCATTACAGCCACTCCAAGCCAAGCTAACGGGAATCAAACAGTTCATGTACTGTTTGGTAAAGTAGATGGAAGCAGCTTTTCCTTTCGAGAAGAAAAGATAAGGTTAGTAGGAAATATTCCATTAGGTGAGGCTTTAGACTATTTAGTTAGAGGACAATTTATCTCTGAAAATACCTTTTATGTGACTAGCTATTTGGCTGCAGAGGAGGTAATGGATGGGAGCCGACCAATATCTGGTCTTTATAAAGAGGAAGTGTGTTAAGCACAACCTCTTTTCAATGCACTACGATGACGAAGTGTGTTGAAAAGAGGTTGTTAAAAATATGTCTAATATAGTAATAATGTACTATTTTTAGATAAAATTTGAGACTTCTTGGAATTTCGTTAAATTATAGGGTACTATTAACCTAGTATTATATAATTTTACGAGTAAATATTAACTTGTTTTTCCATGTAATTAGCCTAGTGGTTAATAATACCCTAAAAGTTTCAGTATAAAAGTATGGGAGGAATGAAAATTTTTGTCTGGTATTCAGACCATTTAAATAGATATGTGCAGGAGGAGAAAAAGGAAAACGGACGTGATTTAATCTCTTGTGTACAAACCTATTAACTATTAATACAACGTTTATTTACTAGAAAGATTTGTTTAAGTTTAATTTTTAGGAGGATGTATGATGAGTAATGCTTTGCTTGCAAGTCAAATTAAAACAGAGCTTAGATTAGAGAGAGAGCTTACTACTTTTTTAACCAAGGAAAGATCAGGGACTATTGGTCTTTTTGTTAGGCAGGGATCTTTGAAAAGGATCACTATGTTAACTGAGCCAGTAAATGTCTTTGAAGAAGAAGCCTCTGCGTCATCAAATGGGTTGCTGAAAGAACGTCATAGCTATCTCTTTCAGTTAGTATCACAAATCGTTAGAAGATCAGATCGCTTTGATTACGGCTATATCTTTGTTAATTATATTGCTTCTCCTGATGGCAAGACCTTTATTTGTAATGTGCGATTCCAAAATGAAATTCACTTACCATAATTAGTATTTTATTTGTCAGCATGTGTTGACAAGTTTCTAGGTGGGTTTATAATTGAAGTGGTAGGATACTACTACATAATTTAAAAATGAATGAAAATACTTAAGCGGAAGCACCGCAAAAGAGACATGTATGTCTTTTTTGCGGTGCTTTTTTTCGTTTAGAGGGGAGGTGAAAGGTATGTTTAAAAAACTAGTTGCATTTATAACGATTGGTGCTGCCTCACTTTTGGCTCCAACGGGGGTCCTTGCAAATAATGGGGTTTCGAATATCAAAACTGATATTTACAATCAATCAGATATTAAATCTGATCCTTTTGCAGGAGCACTTTATGAGATTGTGAGATGGGTAGGGGGAATTGGTGGAATCGCTTTTACATTAGCGGTCCTTGTTATTGGACTTGTTATTATTTTTGGATCAATCTCTGCTGCTAAGATGCGTACTGTATGGATTAGTCTTATTTCATGTGTAGCAGGAGCAATCTTATTTTTCTCAGCTTATAGTCTTGCTCCAGCTATTGCAAATTTGATTCAGTAAAAAAATTATAGAGCTAAAGGGTTCTCCTTTTAGCTCTCATTTCATTTGTATCAGGTGAGGAGGAAGAGGCTTGAACGAAGTGGTTGTACCGATAGACATTACAGCTGAAGAAAAGGAAGTCTTGGCGATCCTAAGTAAACGGCAATTTATGATCTTAGTTCCTGCATTTCTAGTGAGCTTTGGCTTTGTTGTATTTATCCCGTTACCTTTTTTGCCAACAGGGATTGTTATTACTATGAAAATACTTTTTCCACTTATAACAATGATCTCAGCTTGCTTACTGGCATTTGTGCATTTAGATAAATATGAACAATCATTTAGCGACTTCCTTGTTACTCAGTATAAATTCAAACGTTCACAAAAAGTGTTTTATTACTGGTAATGGGGGAGGACATATGTTATCTATTCTCGTGAATTTCTTTATGATTTTGTTCGGACTAGCCTTAATTAGCTTATTTTTTATCAAGAAAAGACTTGATAACAATGAGCCCATTCTAGGTTGGAAACGAAAGCAATTCCTTGCAGAGAAGGCGTCAGACGAAATTGATGAAAAGAAAGTAGCAAAAAATAAAGCATCTCTAAAAGAGTTAATAGGATTAAAAGATATCCGCTACGGAGTTTTTGAGAAGGCAAGGAATGAATATAGTCTAATTATTGCAACAGATAGTGTTAACTTTGATTTATTAAACCCTGCAGAGAGAGGAACGATTATCTTAGGATACCAATCACTGTTTAGGGTCATTGATTTTCCTTTACAAATATTAGGTCAAGCAGTAAGACAGGACCTTCGCAAAGAAGAAGAACGGTTTAAAGAGAATTTAAAAGATTTGAATCAACAGACAAAAGCATATAACGAGTCTGTTATAAGTCATATCAAAATGACTTCTGAACAGAAATTCCGAATCATTCGACGTACATATTATGTCGTTTCATATATCTATGAACCCTCGAAAATGGCTAAATTAACTCCTGAACAAAAAGAAAAAAAGATTGTAGAAACCCTGTATCAACAGTCTTACATCGTTATGAAGATGTTATCAAGAGCAAGGGTGAAGTCAGAGGTGTTAGGTTCACTAGAAGCAATGGAAGTGTTAAAGCGAGCTTTAAACCGCGACCGTATGCTGCATATGCCAATAGATACTGTAGTAGGTGAGGGGATGGAGAAAATTAATCAATACATTACCGCGGACCCTACGACCTTGCCTGGTTTTGAGGATCTAGTTCAAGATATTGAGGAGGTTAGAGACCTTGTTGAAAATTCTTAAGAAAAAAAAGAAAGAAGAAGAGGAATTAGAACAGGATGAAGATTTTTTGGAGGAACCTTCTTTACGTCAAGTAAACGAACGCCCTCTATCTTTTCCGTCTCTTGTAGAAAATGCATTAAATGATGGCATTACCTTTCATAACGACCATTTTCAAATGCAAACCGCTTTAGGAGTATTAAAGTACGGTCGTAGCTTTTTTATCAAGCCATCAGGTTATCCTAGGACGGTACGTATCGGATGGTTGGAGGGGTTGTTTACGTCCGATGATATGGATTGTTCTATTCACGTTGAACCTTTCAATCGCTCTGTAGCTGTTAGAAAGCTGAAGACAGAGATTGACCGGTTAGAAGCTGTTTTAGATTCAGCAGCTAAAAATGATAACCATTCAAGAGTAGAGGAAACCATGCAAAAGGTTCAAGATACGAGATTTTTACAAGGACAGATCCGTAACAATCAAAATGGTTTGTATTACGTTAGTGTGCAGGCATCGATCTTTGCTAACTCATATGAAGAGCTAAATTCTAAGTGTGTGGAGGTTGAGAGGGAAGTTTCGGCGGAATCTATCGAGTTAATTTCTGCTCATGGCCGTCAAAAAGAAGGATGGCTTTCAACCCTGCCATTGGGAAGAAATTATCTAGCCAAATCGGATCGTAATCTTGATCAGCAAGCATTAACAGCAATCTTTCCTCACTCCTCTTCTAAATTAAATCATACAGGTGGCATCCCAATTGGGGTTTCAGGTAATGAATACGTCTATTACAACCAGTTTGATGCAAAATTAAATAACTATAATCTTGGAGTGTTCGGGGAAAGTGGCTCGGGTAAATCGACCTTCCTTAAACAAGTAATAGGAAGAGGGTTTATGGATGGGATTAATAGAACCGTTATCCTCGATGTTGAACCTGAGTACGTGTCTATGGCTCAAGCTTTGGGCGGTACTGTGATTGTCATTCGGTCCGATGACTCTCAGCAATCAAGTCGTATCAATCCTTTAGACCTTTACGCTGAAAAGGAAGTCAAAAACCCAGGAACTGCTGATGAATATATCGTTGAACGAGTTAATTTAACAGAAAAGATAAAAGAGGTTATTGAGTTCTTTAAAGTCATGAAAGAGACAACCGCAGGGTACGAAGCAAAGCTTACACCTGTTGAACTAGGTATGTTAAATGACATTTTAGAGAATTTGTATAGAGTAAAGTATCAAATTACTGATGATCCAGATTCGTTATATGAACAGGTACAGAAAATAGATGATGTAGGAAATATACAGTGGGAACGCCGCTATGTTCCTATGCCAACGATTTCAGATGTATACAATGAATTGCTACATCTTGCTCAAAGTGGTGAAGATCAACTTGTCGATTTAATAAACGTCGTGAAACTTTTCACACAAGGCAAGGCTTTTGGTTTATTTGATGGGCAAACTACTTTGGCTGGTAATGCCAGTGTTAATTTAGATACTTCTCCTATCATTGTGTTTGATATCTCAAAGCTATCAGAAAGTGGTGCGGAGCGACCATTAGCGCAGCATGTATTAATGACTTGGATTTGGAATCGATTTGTGAAGAATGATCCAAAATCTAAGAAGAGAATTGTGCAGGATGAAGCTTGGATGACGTTACGTTATAAAACATGGATTGACTTTTTTAAATTGTTATCTGCACGAGGACGTAAATGGAATGTGTCTCTTACCCTTGTATCTCAACGCTATGAAATGTTCCACAGGACTCAAGAGGCGCAGGATATTATTGCCCAACTGGGTAGTGTAGCCTTCCTAAAACAGTCTGATCAAGATATTGCGTGTATATTAGAAACGTTTAAATTCTCCGGAGAAGTTGGGGATCTTATTCGTACAGCTGATCAGGGAGAGGTAATTTTAAAGGCAGGGAAAGAGGTTGTTCAATTAATCAGTGAACCAACTCCGGGGGAGTGGCCATATCTAAATACTAACCAAAATAAGACAGCCGAAGAACATATTCAAGGGTAGGTGTTGAATTGTGAAGAGATATACTTCGTTCTTCATTGTCTTGCTTTTGCTTCTTGCAATCTTCCCCAGCTCGGTTTTAGCCGAGTCTGAAACCAACTTAAATTGTAACGGGCAAGTAATTGATGCTGCAACATTGGAAGTAGTTGGTGAAATCTATGATGAGGAAAATATCGTTAATAGGCAATGGATCGGGTTTGCCAATGATTTAATGAGTTACTGGCCTATTAACAGTATACCTACTCTTGTGTTTGGTTCACTTGAAGGTGGTAACAACCCGTATTGTACTTGGTTAGATAAGGATGCAGTAATGGCAGAGGATGGAGTTTTTTCGGTAGAACATCGAGATAAAATTATCAATCCAATTATAGGGATTTTCTCAGGTACATTCTATCTTTTCATCCTAATAGCGATGTTAATCAGTGCGTTAAAACTTGGGATGAATGCTTATTCTCCACAATCAAGAGTCGACTTCTGGGAAGATGTGAAGATGTGGTTTGCAGCTGCACTGTTTATGGTTATTTTAGTGCCATTTACTAATATACTTTTCGGGCTAAATACTGGATTCGCACAGTCTGTAGCTAACCAAGCTAAGAATATTTTCGATGTGGACGTGCGGAGCATCTCTTCAATCTCTGGCATTGACTATTCTATAAAAGATACGGTGTCAGCTAAAAATAGCATTGGTTTTATTGTCACATTGCTAGTCGAGTGGGGGTTAAGTGCGTATCTTAACATCATTTATATTACAAGGTTAGTGATCCTAACGATACTATTACCTTTGGGTGCTTTGGCAGCTGTATCACTGTTATATGCGAAAACGCGTGGGTTCTTTGGATTATGGTTAAAGGAATTATGCGGTGCGATCTTTCTACCAGCCATACATGCAATCATCGTCTTCGGTATGGTCGGGTTTAATGTTCAAGGAGCAGGTACTTTTTTCAAAGTAGCTATCCTACTTATGTTTATCCCTATTACTGGATTATTAACGCGTTTATTACAAATTGGTGATAGTTCTACACGTTTGGGACAAACAATGACGATGATGGGACTTGGAAGTGTTGCGGGTGCCATGATGGTTATGAGACAAGCAGGGTCTGTAGTGAAAGGCGGAGCCCTTACACAAAACAATCTGGGTGGTACTACGAATTTGGGTGGAGATCCAGGTGACGGTGGAGGTCCAACAGGTCCAGGTGGTGGCTTAGATAGCTCTACTACTTCGATTACCTCAATGTCATCAGGCGTGAATAGTGCTTCTTGGCAAAAGGTAAAACAATATGGTGCTGGTGCCGGAGGAGTAATGGGAGCTCTTGCGGGTGCTCCATTAGGTCCGTTAGGTGCTGGTGTCGGAGCTATGGTTGGTTCTAAAGCTATACCTGGTGCTATGCAAGCAGGGCGTAATGTAACTTCCTCTGTTCGTAATGTTGGAAAGACTCTCGGAGACGCACTATCATATCAAGGCGTTGGTGGAAAAGGGATAAAGGGTCTTATGCAAGATGCAGCGGCCAGACGTTCTTTCTTTGGTAATATGGGTGAATCTGTAGGTAGCACATTAGGAGCTGGCGCTGCTTCCGTTGGTCGAAAGGCTGGCCAAGGGTTGAGCGGTATCTCGAGAGGTACGCTTATGCAAACGGGAGCGGAATCAGGTGGGTTTGGTATTAGGAATGCGGAAGGGAAGGTTGTTGCACCTACCCTTGAAAACTTAGCAAAACAACATTCAGGTCAACATGTTCAATGGCGACAAACCCATGAAGGTAGTGCCTTCTTTTTAATGGATAAAGCTGGACAGGTTGAGAGACAGTTAAGCCCAATGGGGGCTGCAGATACTTCTCTTCGACCAGGAGAGGTCCGAGCGATGGATTATAAATTTAACAATGGCTCACCTTTACAGCAACAAGAGAATGGTAGTTTTAGATACCAAAAACCTATGTCTACACCTATTACTCAAAATCCTATGTCATCGCATTCTTCATCTATCACTCAAAGTCCTATCACACCTAATACTACCGGTGCTCTTCCTACTGTATCCACTGGAATCAAAGGAATGGTCAATAAACAAGTTCCTATAAACAGCGGTAGTATACCACAGAGATATTCTGGTTCTCCTTCTATAGGTGTGACAAGTGAAACGAGTGGAACCTATAATCCGATCCCAAGCTCCACGGGTCCAGTAATTAGTGGGAAGAATGAAACTATAGGTGAGAGGGTGATGTTGGGTGGTTCATCCACAGATCAAAGAATAAAGCCAGGAATGGCGAACCACACATCAACATCAAGTGTTCAAACTCAACCGAGTGGTCAGTCTGTAACACTAGGTCAAAGTAGCACACCAAGAGTGAAAGAAGCGCAAGTAGCTTATCAAACACCAGCTGCTGCTAAGGTGGAACAATCTGTCACGATGGGAAACCAAGCTAATGTTAACCAAGTTGTCGCTACTAACATACAAAGAGCAAATATCGTAAACGCTTCTAAGCCATCAGTACCTGATAGCACCTCACCTCCAAAAGAAGCAGGGGCAGGATTGGCCGGACTTTCTGGCTCAACTGAAAATTTACTAAGAACATCTAATGCTTATGTTTTGGATGCTAATGGCAATAAGTTTCAAGATACAAGAATGGATGGGAGCAAAGTAAATCCAGATGCTTATTTTTCACATGTGGTAAGTGGTGCAGATATGAGAGGTACAAGCGATAGAGTAGCAGACGTTGTTGGGAAGAAAAACTTGAAATCAACTGAGAAAGTATCAGCAGCAGGTTGGTCTTCAGCAGTAAGTGAATCTAAAACGAGTAGAAAAAGAGGGGTGCTTTAACATGAGTGGAGGAAAAACCAAACAAATTTTTATAGGTATGGTATTCCTCCTTACCTTCTTTTTTGGAGACGTAGCCTATGCCCTTGAAAATGATCCTCTGGGCATAAGCCCTCCTATCATAAAATGTGGGGATCCTAGTCACGTTATTGATGATGAAATACGAGAAAAACTCCAAATCTATCGAGATACGGACGCTGATTTCTTTGAGCGTAACTTTGTAGATGTTATTGATACCGGTTTTTCTCTTTTTAACCTGAATTCTCTCGCAAATCTATTTTACGGAAATCCCTATTGTGGTTGGGCAGATGAAGAAGATGATGAAGTTCCAGCTCTATATTATGGGATATTCACTGAATTCGAGATGAATACAATGATCACTTCTATAACCACTATATTTGGTACATCGTACTTTATATTTGTTTTAATTGCTTTTCTAATAATTGGCTTGCGGATGCAGGTTCAATCTTTTTCTCCCCAAGGCCGCAATGATTTTTGGGAAGATATAAAAATGTTATTCTTTTCAGCCTTTCTAATGGTTGCAATCTTTCCAATCCTTCATTTCCTCCTATACCTAAATCATGCATTTTTACTCTCTTTACGAACGTATATGGAAGGGGCAGGGATTGATTTACATAGCTTTTCTGTTTTAAATACCAATGCATTTGATTCCTTCTTTTTAGTTATTGCAGGGTTGGCGGAGTGGACGTTAGCCACTTATCTAAACCTTGTATATTTTTTTAGGAAGATCTTAATTGTTCTGATCTTTATGCTAGCTCCACTTGCTTGTATTTCATTACTCTACCCAACAACTAGAGCATTTTTCACAACGTGGGCCAGAGACCTAACCGGTCTAATCTTTTTGCAAAGTATCCACGGATTATTATTCTTCTTTATTCTAATGTTTAACGATTTATATGGGACGCACAATTTATTCGTTAAATTAGTTTTACTCGCTTTGTTCATCCCAATTACAGGCGTTTTCACTCAAATGTTTCGTATGGGTGATTCTAGTAATCTATCAGGACAAGCTGCAAATGCGATGGGAATAGGCGCATTGTATCGGTCCGCTAAACTCCTTAAAAGTACAGGTAGTCATGTTAAAGGATTAGGGAGTGCAATGAGAGGCTCAAAGTTAACTCAAACTGCACAAAAGACCCGTATTTCGTCAATTGCTCAGGGAGAGAAATCGAAGGCTTGGCAAGGTGTGAAACATGCTTCTGCAAAGGTTGGCGCTGGAACAGGAGCAATGATTGGCAGTCCGCTTGGACCCGTGGGTGTTGCTGCTGGAGCTGCCATCGGTTCTAAAGTCACGCCAGCTTTGGTTCAAGTAGGTAGAAATGCATCGGTTGGCGCTTCTTCCACAGTGAAGACCATAAAGGAAGCCTTAAACTATAACGGATCAAATGGCAAAGGTATAAAAGGGGCCATTTCTAATTTACAAGAAAGACGACGGATAAGTGGCAATTTAGGTGAGTCAGTTGGATCGATTGTAGGTGCAGGTGGTACAGGAAGAAAAGTAGGAGAGGCAGCAAGCGGAGTGTCTAATCGTAGATTACTAGAAGCTCCACTAAGTCAGGGAGGATATGGCGGGATGATGCCAAAAGATTTAGCTCGCTTACATCCGAATCAAACGTTGCAGTGGAGACAAACCAATGAAGGTAGTGCTTTCTTTTTGCTTAATGAGTCTGGAGAACTCGGTAGACAGGTAAGTCCAATGGGGGAAGCAGATACTCACTTACGCAATGGGGAAGTACGTTCAATGGATTATAGATTAGGCGGGGAGTCAGCACTTAGAAAGAATGAGAATGGTTTGTACACTGCACCGGCTGGTGGGTTTGCAGGCTCTACGCCCGATTTGCAAAGGGTTTCTAATCCTATCATTAGAGATGCAAACGGTAATCGATTTAATGATCCTAGAGTAGACGGTAAAGATATTAACCCTGATTCATACTTTGCACATGGCATAACTAATACTCCGAGTGAGCATGGTTCTGATAAGGCTGCCGACCAAATAGGAGCATGGTATCAAAAGGTTGAGGGGAGAAGGCACAATGGTGTTACGTAAAGGGCGTGAATGTAAGTGAGTCAAGAAAATAAGGGATCTTCTAATGATATAGCAAAAGGAGCACTGGGAACCGCGGGCAAAGGAGTTGGGAAAGGCGTTAATCTTGGAAGAGCTGCTCAAAGTGTTGCCAGTGGAGCCAAACTCATTAAATTAGTTGCTGGTGCCTTAGTAAAAGCCGGTGCTCTATTAGCCAAACCTATCGTGCTCTTTTTTGGTTGTTTAGGGTGTTTATTTATTATCATAGCTGTCGTCGTATTATTACTCATCGCATCGATCCCCTTTGCGGATTTCTTTCTAAAAGGCGGTGAAAGGAATGCAGCTGAAGAGTATTACGATACCGCTATGGTAGAGGGTATTAAAACGAATCATCGACACATGGTAGCCCCGCTTAGAGGGGCATTTGCTTATACAGGAACATGGAATTATGAGGGATTAGAATTTAATGATTTAAATGATACTGATTGGATGTATCGCTTGGAAGAAGCTTTAATACCAAGTCACGCTATCACGCTAGCTCTTCTATATAATAAACTTTCCAATGAAAAGAAACCTGAATGGCATAAACAAAAGGTATCGGCTATAAATGCCGACGGGGAAAGAGAAGAGTTTGTTCCAAACAAGTTAGTAGATAAAGAGGGAAATATATCGGAAAGAAATAAAATTCTTCTTGATAATTACGCCAGAGATGAGGCCCTAGAATATTATTTTCACCATTTAGGTGGTAAAGGGTTACAACTAACGTTTATGCATGCTACAGCCAGTGATGAAATTGAAAGGACGTATACATATAGTCAAGAAACAGGGACTGAAACGGTAACAGAGAGTACCATGCCTCCAAGACAGTATGTAAGTAACGTTCGTGCCTTATATAAAAGCGTTGATATACCTATGGTAAAAACAACTACAGCGAAAAGAGAAACAAGTCGAAGTTGTTATACCGTTACTAGCGGCGAAGGAGAAGATGAAACAAGTGTTCAGTACTGCGATATCACATATAAAGAGTATGATATTTGGGTTATTGACACTTCTACTGATCCAGAAGACCTTGTAAGGGAAGATCCACTATATATATTGAGACACTTATTAATTACGGCCGAAGAGGGAGATCGCACTGAACTTTTTCATCCGCGTGATTTACGAATTGCCTTTGAAATCATGAAAACAGCTGATCCTGATTTTCCTGATGTAGAAGTAAACTTTAATGCGCTCACCAAATGTTATGAAGAAAAGGGAAGTATTGAACGCTGTCTTGTAGAGGTAGGTGGAGGATTCGATATGTTTTTCTTTGGAGGAGGATATTGTACCGGGGAATTTAGTGAGTATATTAATGAAGCGTCTGAAGCATTTGGGGTAGATGCCTCATTAATCGCTGCCATCATTGAAGTGGAAAGTACCTGGGACCCAACTGCAGGTAGTGATAAAGGTGCCCGAGGTTTAATGCAGCTGATGCCATTAATTATCAATTACTATGGGGTACAAGACCCTTGGGATCCTAGGGAAAATATTATGGGTGGTACTCAATATTTAAGAGATAACCTCAATAGATATGGAGGGGACCTTGATAAGGCAATTGCTGCTTATAATGCTGGAGAGACAGCGGTTAATCGTTGGGTTAGAGAAGGAACTTGGCCAAATATACCTTTTACAGAAACGAGAAACTATGTCCCTAAGGTAAAGAATGCTATAGAAAAGTTATCTGGCGATATGTGTGAAGCTGTGGAAGGGGAAGTTGTATTAGCTGGCTCAATGGCATGTCCAATGATTCATCCTAACCTACGATTAGCTTCTCCGTTTGGCATGAGATGGGGGAGGCTTCATGGGGGAATGGATCTCGGTACTGGACAAATCCCTACACCTATTTATGCAGTAATGGACGGCGTTGTAGATCGAGCACACCACCGGGGGAGCCTCGGGTACCAAGTCACCATACGACATGGTAATGTGGTCAATGGTCAATCGTTTTATACCGTTTATGGGCATTTACAACCAGGTAGTATTCAAGTACGCTCTGGTCAAACTGTCAAAGCGGGTACAATGCTTGCGATCATGGGAGGTTCAGGTAGTTCTGGAGGTAATAATGATTATGACAAACACCTCCACTTTGAAACTCATGTTGGTGGTGAGTGGGGTAATTACAAGAGAAATCCAGCATCGCTCGGATTTAATTATAAAGCTTGTATCCGATAAAACTCACAAATACCATGATTTATTAGTCTTTTGAATCTAAGATGAAGGAGGGGGATGGTATGCGCCGCTTATGGTTGACGGGAGGGGCTCTGGTTTTATTTGGAACCTTTAGTCTTCTCTATCATTACCTTACACCAAATGTAGAACAGACATATAGTGAACTTAACAACTCGTCAGAGAGTGTTTCTAATTTTGCGAACGCTGTATATTCTTTGGGTGATATATATTCAGACGTTGAGGAGGGTGATAACACCCTTTCTCCCTTAGAAGCCACTTCGATACAGGCGGAGATTAATGAATATTTACCCTACTATACTTCTCCTGAATCTGCTATTGAGTACTTATTTTCCACAGCAAATGCCACCCATTCTGACCTATTTGTAGAGGGTTTAGACCCCGATGTCTTTATAGAGGCTCTATTTCAAGTGCGAGATCCAGATAAGTTAGCTGTAACCTACGACATCATGAATCGCTTATCAAGAGATGGAACGATAGAGGCTGTGGAGGTTATTCGGGCAAGAAGAGTTCTTAAGCGCAGTCAGTTACGACTAGTGACAGAAATTACTTATGAAGGTCACGAGCCGATTCGTTATGGGATACTTGTTGGGGAGTATAAAGATACCGGTGAAAACCATGGCTTGGGTCATTCAAGTTATTATGTCGTCTTAACAAACCCTTGGGAGATCATTTCATTCATTGAGAAAAAATTAGGATAAGGAGCTGCCTTATGGAACCAGTACACGTTGTAGGCGGTCAAGCGATACGATTAATTCAATATGTATTTATAAGTGTATTCTTTTGTTTAATATTTGTAGGCTTTCTATTCTTTTTATGGGCGATGAAAAACATCTATCATAAAAGAAAAGGATATCTATTTACTGTTTTCGGCTTTGTAGGATTGTTGCTAACAGCTTATTTACCCTTAATCATTACGAATATGACGTCCAAAAAGAATACCTCAAATATAGACCATTCTGCTACTATATATAGCTTAACGGAAAAAGCAGAACCGTTAGGGTTGAAAATATTTGGATACATTGCAGATGTGTCTGAACCATTAATTTTCATTCTATTTTATGTAGGTATCTTCCTTTGGATCATGGCAGCAAAAGATCCAGTTAGAAAGAGAGTAGGTATGGGGATGACAATATTTGCACCTGCCCTATGGCTATTGTTTCAAGCAGGTCCCTTTCTGTATCAACTATTCTTGTAAGCCCCGTAATAGGGGCTTTTTTTATTCAATATATACGTAGTGGACTTAATACTGCGCAATAAATAATTGTTTTAGAAAGAATGTCATTAGCAAAGAAGTAGCGGAAATAGTGGATGCTTAAACGTGCCTAGTATGCAATAACTTTAAAAAACAAAAATATTTTTAAAGTATCTTTTAACTCTGTCCTCATAAATAGAAACAGATCTCTTTTTATTTAGAGTACAACTATCAGTTGAATATTGAACGAGAAAACATACATAATGAAGTTATCCTTGACCGTGTACTATGGTACGCGGTTTATTATATTCCTAGAGGTGAAAAAATGAGTTATCGTATAAGTGCATTTGCAAAAAAGTGTGGAGTAAATAAAGAGACCATTAGATATTATGAAAAAAAGAATTTATTACAAGAACCATTAAAAACAAATGCTGGTTATCGGATATATTCAGATGAAGATGTGAAGCGGGTAGGTTTTATTAAAAGAATGCAAGAGCTTGGTTTTTCTTTAAGTGAAATTTTTACATTACTTGGGGTTGTAGATAAAGAAGTTCGCTGTGAAGATATGTTTGAATTTGTATCTAAAAAAGAAGAGGAAGTTCAAAAACAAATAGAGGATTTAAAGCGAATTGAAACGATGTTAAAAGATTTAAAAAGGCGATGTCCAGATGAAAAACAATTACATGCCTGCCCAATAATTGAAACATTGATTGAGCAGTAACAAAAGGAGTTTTTTTATGAAACATAAAAAGACCTTTATTGCAGGATTGATAGGTACATTTGTTGTTTTGTTATGTTGTGCTACACCTATATTAGTTATTTTATTAGGTGCTGTTGGATTAGGGGCGATAACAGGCTATTTGGATTATGTTCTGATTCCTGTTTTAGCCGTTTTTCTTGGTTTAACTTTTTATGCTTATTCTAAATATGAAAAATCAAATAAAAATAAGGAGATGTAAAAAATGAAAGAAAGAGTTGTTGCAATTGCTTCGATGTTTTCAGCTTTTTTAGCTAGTCTATGTTGAATTGGCTTAGCGATTTTGATACCACTTGGTCTAAGTGGTTTAGCTGGAACACTTGCAGTTACGTTTGCTCCATATCGAATGTTGTTTATCGTTATTACGGTTATTATGCTTTCTATCGCTCATTTACTTGTATGGAAACAAAAAAATAGTTCAAAGAAGAAAACGAAAAAGTTGTTATGGATTAGCACAATCGTTTCTGGAGCAATGCTTATCTATACATTATTTAGTCAGGGGATATAAGGCATGATGAAATATTTAATATATCTGTTCATTGTATTTGGATCGGTTTTCATCCTTTCTGGGTGCGGTCAAGAAACAATTGAAGATAGTTCTAAAACAAGTACAGACTCATCGGAAAATTTAGAATCTGTTTCGTTTAAAATAGATGGGTTTACTTGAGTATCTTGTGCATTTACGGTGAGGTCCGCCGTTTCCAATTTAGAGGATGTTCAAAATGTAGAGGTTGAAGGTTCAGGAGAAACTCAACTTACATTTGATTCATCAAAGATTAGTTTAGATGAAATTGAAAAAGTAATTACTGATTTAGGGTATGAGATAAGAAAGTAGGGAAAATTAAGATAAAACAGGAGGATGACTACATGAATAAATTCAAGATAAATATTCAAGGAATGACTTGTACGGGTTGTGAAGAGCATGTAGCTGTAGCACTTGAAAAAATAGGTGCTAGAAATATTGAAGCTAGCTTTCGTCGTGGTGAAGCAGTATTTGAATTATCCGATGATATTGGGGTTGAAATTGTAAAAAAGGCAATTGATGAAGCAAAATATCAACTAGGAGAAATAGAAGAAGTTTCACCACAAGAAAATGTGGTGTTGGGTGATGATGGAGATTATGACTTACTTATCATTGGTTCTGGTGGGGCTGCTTTTTCGGCTGCGATTAAAGCAATTGAATACGGGGCAAAAGTAGGCATGATTGAGCGTGGAACGGTTGGGGGAACATGTGTAAATATTGGTTGTGTGCCATCAAAAACACTTCTTAGAGCTGGGGAAATCAATCATTTAGCAAAAGTTAACTCATTTACGGGTTTGCAAACTTCAGCTGGAGAAGTGGAATTAGCACCTCTAATTAAGCAGAAAAATAAATTAGTGAGTGAGCTTAGGAATCAAAAATATGTTGATTTAATTGATGAATATGGCTTTGATTTAATTGAAGGTGAAGCAAAGTTTGTTAATGAAAATATAGTTGAAGTTAACGGGAAGAAACTTTCAGCAAAGCGTTTCTTAATTGCAACGGGGGCTTCTCCTTCTTTACCGTCGCTTTCAGGACTTGAAGAAGTGGATTATCTAACAAGTACAACACTACTTGAATTAAGAAAGGTGCCAAAGCGATTAACGGTTATCGGTTCAGGATATATCGGAATGGAGCTTGGGCAACTGTTTCATAATTTAGGTTCAGAAGTAACACTTATGCAAAGAAGTGAGCGACTTTTAAAAGAGTATGACCCAGAGATTTCAGAAGCAGTAGAAAAAGCGTTAATTGAACAAGGTATAAACCTTGTCAAAGGGGCAACTCTTGAGCGTGTAGAACAAGTCGGAAAGCTAAAAAAGGTTCATGTAACAATAGATGGTAAGAAAAAAGTTGTGGAATCAGAGCAGTTACTTGTTGCAACAGGAAGAAAACCAAATACGGATTCTTTAAATTTAAGTGCAGCAGGGGTTGAAGTCGGAAAACGAAAAGAAATCCTGATAAATGATTATGCTAGAACAAGTAATGAAAAGGTTTATGCAGCAGGAGATGTAACATTAGGACCTCAATTTGTCTATGTAGCAGCCTATGAAGGTGGACTTGTTGCGGATAATGCGATTGGTGGATTAAATAAAAAATTAGATTTATCGGTTGTTCCTGGTGTGATATTTACAAATCCATCGATTGCAACGGTTGGTTTAACAGAGGAACAAGCAAAAGAAAAAGGCTATGAAGTAAAAACCACTGTATTACCTTTAGATGCCGTTCCAAGAGCGATTGTAAATCGTGAAACAACAGGTGTTTTCAAGCTAGTTGCTGACGCGAAAACATTAAAAGTCCTTGGGGTTCATATCGTATCTGAAAATGCAGGTGATGTGATTTATGCAGCGACATTAGCCGTTAAATTTGGTTTAACTGTTGAGGATTTAAAAGAAAGCCTTGCACCATATTTAACAATGGCAGAAGGATTAAAGCTGGCTGCACTTACCTTTGATAAAGATGTATCGAAATTATCTTGTTGTGCAGGATGATAAAAGAGGTTCCCAATTGGGAGCCTTTTTTAGTATGGATAAAAAGGTAATGAAAGTGACTCTTTTTATTACGCAGTACAAAGATAAAGCAAAGCAAAATTTCCAATATGATGTATTTGTTTTCCCTCAAGGTTCGAGTTCAAAGAAATATAATTAATTTTGTCATTTCATTGCAATTTTACTTTTCCATGTTAAATTCAGTGTAATTATTATTTTGAGATTGACCTGAGAGGAGAATCAAGATGAAACTAAGACCATCTTGTTCTATGTGCCTTAATTTTGACGCCATTAGAAAACATTGTATTCTATTACATACTGATAAGACTTTAGATGATAAAAAATCAGCAGAGAAATGTAGCAATGAAGGAAGGTTCGTAAGGGATATCAATGTTCTACCTTCTTTACATAACTATTTTGATGATAATGATCCCCAAGCAGACTATTGGCAGCAAGATTTAAGCAAGCTGCCTAAAGACGAAAATGGTGTACCTTTGTTTGTTTATACACATCGAGGGACAGAGAGGGCTATACCAGCCAATGGTGATGTACATCTACAAGGTGATATATTTACTGGGGTTCCGAGAATTTACACAAGACAAGGGCAACGAGAAGCCATTAGAGAGCTAGGTGTAGATTTAGCTCGTATTGAAGCAGAAAAGAATGGGGTCCCTTTAACTGTGTTACCTGGTGAAGAGTTAGAGCAAGGCATGGACATGTATAAAAAGAGGGTATCTAGCATAAAAAGTATGTGGGTACATGAGGAGGGTAAAGATGGACTGGACTGGTGATCCATTCATAGATCAGGAGCTAAATGATTTACGTAGTAATATCATAAACATGTGCGGACCGTCTGAGTAGTAAACTTGATGGAGAACACATTCATAAACAACTAGAAGATATTGAACTTCTTTATACGAACGCGTTAATAATAACTAAACAAGGGGAGCCCTTGCTACGTCATGCTCCCGGAAGTCTAGTGCAGTTGAATAAAGATGCTGATCTAGGAACCCTCGCTAGAATACAAAGTTTACTTGAAAAAGAAATCTGTTTATTTTAAACGTACATTTTGTGTTACTATTGAGTAGTAATATAAATATTTAACTATCGGACGGAAGCACCGCCAATACCCTTGCTTGGGTATTGGCTTTTTTTGTAGCTAAGTAAAATAATTGACTATAACTAAAAGGGAGAAGGAGAGAAATAATATGGAGTTAAAGCGTTATTTATCTGAAAAGCCAGGAGTATACAAAATTGTAGGCTTGGCTTATGCACAACCAGAAACGAATCCATTCACTGGAGAAAAAAGGTTAGGGGTTACAGTAAAAGTCGGAACGAAAGAAGATCCTGTTGATATTAAGCCCTTTTTATCTTTGCTGCCGACTGTTAGGTTACAGTAATTTTAAGGCTAAGGGGATTACTCCAAATAAAAAGATAGAAACAATGACTACCTGAACGGTAGCTAGTGTATAAATTAGCTTAATTCTCAATTCATACTTTTTCTTTTCATTAGGTACGTTAGATTTTAACTTTCTGTAAATGCTATCATTAATTAATACTAAGATACCGAGAATTATAGTTGAAGAAATAACTGTTAACATATTTTAGCTCCAATCAAAAAAGGTAATATAATAATAACAGTATATTTTATTTTTGATCAGGTAATGATAAATAGTAGAAGCATAAATTTTTGAGCTTCTACTATTTATTTTGCTTTTATTACTGCCTGACTATACTGTTTACGAAACTTCTAACAGGATAGGAGAGGGGAACATTATTTTCTTTTTCTCCTTTTCCCCATCTCTTCAGCAGCTTTCTTCGCTTTCTCTAAACTCGTATTGATATAAAGAAGGGAAGTTTCTGGTGAACTATGCCCGAGTTGTGTCATAACGAGCGGAATGTCGCCCGTTTGTTCTGCAAGATTGGTAGCATACGTGTGTCTTAGTTTATGAGGCGACATACGCTTATCATAGGATTCAGTATACTTAGCAATTATTTTTTGGATCGCTCGATTAGAGAGAGGGGAATAGCCATTTTTCCCTTTAGTAATAAATACATAAGCATTTGGATCACTATCTGCGTTATACCGTTCATTCCGGATCTCTAAGTAAGCTTCTAAATCTTCTAAGGCTTCTGGTATAACGGTCACCGAATCTTTCTTATTTCCCTTGCGTATGACTCGTATGAGCCTTTGAGTAAAGTCTACATCGCCCAGTTTAAGATTAGATAACTCATTTAAGCGAATGCCTGATCCTAAAAATAAAGAAAGGATAGCAAAATCACGCTCTTTATCTCTTTTGAAATAACGTGTTTGACCCTTCGTAAGCGTTTGTTCATATTCCTTCTGGACATAATGTAAGAAGTCAGCGTCCGCGTTATCTACAAATATTTTACTTGTCATATTAGCAGCACGTTCACTACGTGACTCTATGACTTTATGAACAGGAATCTTTTGCATGACATTCCGATGAAAGTAGGGTTCATGATTTTCAGCTTCGGCTTCGACCGTTAAATATTTAAAAAGACTTCTAAGGGCTGATTTCATACGGTTAACCGTTTTTTCCTGTACCTGTTTATATTCCTCAGACTTCTTAGAAACCAAGTATTTTCTTCGCAGCATGGTTTTGAAGAAGGCTTGAGCTTCTTGTAAGGAGAGGTTAGCAAGGGTCTCCACTGACACATCTTTTATATCTTTTGCCTCGGATATCCCTTCACTAATCAGCCAATTCAAAAACTCCTGATAATCACGAGCATAGTTAAATAGGGTAAGTGAGGAGCGATAGTCTAAGCGAGAATCCAAGTATTCAATGATGTAAGGGGGCATTTTATCCATTAAGTCTAGTAATCTTTTTTCGTAGTATTCATGTTGTTTAGAAGACATAAGCTACCTCCTTGTCGTTTTTTGTCGAATTGTTCGTATAATCCAATTATCATGAAAAGTTAAATTTAGTAGTAACGTCAAGATCTTCTTCTACGACTGTCTTAAATAAATCATAGTCAGAGGGGCTCGGTGTTGAATATCTATTAGAAAATTCCAAAATATTTAATTCTCTAATTATTGGTAAGCAGTCCGAATCAAACCTAAGAATTGTGTTATATGTAAATAAATACATTCCTGCATTTCCTACTTGTTGAATGAGATATTCAGTATAGAATTTTTCTTCCCACGGTTCCATCAAGCCTTTATATTTGGCTATTATCATAAGGGTTTGTTGTACATTGTTTAAAAAATAAGAATATTCATCAGTCTTATCCAACTCTAAGTAACATTTCTCAGCTATATCACCATAAAAAAGAATAGTAGAATTCTTAAACTTGTTATTTAGTTCCTTCTCGAAACTTTCCTTATCGGATAGTTTACTTTCTACAGTAGCTTCCATTTTGTCATGTAACCTTTCTTGCATAATTTCTAAACACTTTTTTCCTTTATAAATCCTTGCCTTGTTCGCAATTTCTAAATTATTAATAGTTTTTTTTAGTTCTTCTATTAGTGTGAAGAAAGTACTTTCAAAACGCTGCATTCTTGTAGTTTTACTTTGTTCCTGTAAAGCAGTTTTTGCAGATTCTATTTCTTCCCTAAGCAAAGTTACCTCTGTTTGTTGAAGAATAATTTGCTTTTTTTGAAGGTTGATTGTTCTAATAATATATAAGATCGTTATAATTGTGAAAAAGGGAATTGTGCTTCCTGAAATAAAGTCCCCATATGGAGCTAGGTCTACAAATGAAATTTCTAAAAAATAAACAAGAATAAAACCTACAACCAATGATATGAAAGCAAACTGTTTATGGCAAACTAAATATGTAGGAAATGGCAGTTAATTTGTGTAGGGCCCGGAGGGCCCTACACAAATTAAAAAAGCCACTTGTCAACTTCTCATAATAACTTTAAACTCCTCGTTGGACCAACAACGTTTAACAGGAGGCTATTAGGAGATGTTAGCAGTGGCACAAATTGATTATATCAGACATGAAGTGAATCAAAAAGGTGGAACTTATTCCAGTGTGGCAAGAAAGATGGAACTGGATCCTCGTACAGTTTCTAAGTATGCGAATCAAGAAGAGTTTCCAGTAAAAAAACCACAGAAAAGAAGCTCTAGAGTGATGGATCCAGTGAAGCCTATTTTAGATAAGTGGATTCGAGAAGACTTAAAAAAGAAAAAGAAGAATCATAGAACTGCCAAAAGAATGTACGAGCAGTTAGTTAAGTTTCATAGCTTCGAAGGTTCTGCACGTACAGTTCGTGACTATGTTTCAAGAAGGAAGAAAGAGCTAAAAGAATATATAGAAGGAGCTTCATTACCTCTTGAATCCATACCAGGAACAGCACAAGTTGATTTTGGTACAGCACCCTTCTTATATGAATCAGAGATAATAGACCTACCGTATTTAGTGATGTCATTTCCGTACAGTAATTCATTCCTGTTTCAGGTATTTCCTTCGGAAAACACTGAGTGTTTACTAGAGGGTCTACAACGTATGTTTCACTATATGGGTGGTGTGCCGACAACGATACGATTCGATAACTTATCCCCCGCCGTGAAAAAGATAAAAGGTAAGGGTGAACGTGAACTCACTGATACATTTGAACGTTTTGTCTTACACTATGGGTTCAGTTACGAATTTTGTAATCCTGGGAAGGGGAATGAAAAAGGACACGTTGAAGCAATGGTGAAATATGTTCGAAATAACTTCTTCTTACCCGAGTGCACCATAGTGGATCTCGACCAATTTAATGAAACACTTTGGCAATGCGCAGAGGAAGACCGAAATCGTCCACACTACTTAAAAGAAACGCTTCAATCAGAGTTATATAAGGAAGACAAAAAGGAATGGCTTATCCTTCCTGAGAAGAAGTTTGAATGTGTGCGTTATCAGGAAGTGAAGGCAGATAAATACGGGATTATAAACATCGATAACAAGGAATATTCAACGTCGCCTAGATTTGCCAAGCAGCGCATAAATATTTGTGTAACCTATAACTCTATTATTGTATTGAACGAAGAACGTCAGGTTATTGTAAAGCATTCTCGTTTATATGGAGTAAAAAGAAGGTCGATGAACTGGCAACCATATTTACACTTACTATCAAAACGTCCAAAGGCAATTAAATATTCTAGTTTATATGACCAATTTCCCCTTGAATGGTCCAACTTTTTAAGAGATTGTACAGAAGAAGAGCAGAAAGAAGTTTTACGTCTTTTAGCTACGCTCTTAAAAAATGATGATTTTACTTTATTGAATGAGGCATTAGAGTTAGCTTCTTCACATGGTCATCCTAGTGCGGATCAAATCAAGCATTGTTTCTATTCTCTACTAAATCAAGGTACATCTTATGAGGCGATTACTCCTCGTCTTAATGTTCCAACAGTACCTAGCGCAACTCGTGGGCTTTCTCATTACGATGCTTTTTTTCAAGGGGGTACGAGTGAATGAACGAGCAAATACAAGCCTACGCAAAGCGACTAAAGTTAAGTTGGATTAGAGAGAATTTTAATCAAATAGAAGCAGAAACAAATGAAGAGTACCTATTAAAGCTTTTTGAAAAGGAAGTCCAAAATCGGGAAGAAAGAAAAGTTAATTTATTACTAAGTCAAGCTCAGCTACCGAAGACAGGTTCTACTCCTTTCCAATGGGAACATATACAAATTCCACAAGGAATTGAACGTACAGCTGTCATTAATGGTGACTTTATTAAGGAGAGGGAAAACCTTATTTTATACGGTGGTGTCGGTACAGGAAAGACTTATTTGGCAACATTACTATCCTTAAATGCCATACATAGATTTGGCAGCCAGGTAAAGTTCTATACAGTGGCAGGCTTGGTTAATAAACTAATTGAAGCAAACCAGAAAAACACTCTACCAAAGCTGATGAAACAAATCGAAAAGCTAGACCTTTTAATACTTGATGAGCTCGGCTATATTCCGTTAAACAAAGAAGGAGCAGAGCTTTTATTTCAAGTGATTTCTATGTGTTATGAAAACCGAAGTATAGTGATTACAACCAATCTTCAATTCGGTCAATGGAATCATGTTTTTGGCGACCCGATTCTAACAGAAGCTGTCATTGACCGCCTGATTCACCATTCTCATTTACTT
This sequence comes from Alkalihalophilus pseudofirmus OF4, assembly GCF_000005825.2. Lineage (GTDB taxonomy): Bacteria > Bacillota > Bacilli > Bacillales > Bacillaceae_D > Alkalihalophilus > Alkalihalophilus pseudofirmus. Next base: position 106,868 of record NC_013792.1, on the reverse strand, counting down.
GTTTTTAAAGGAGATAGTTTTCGTTATAAAGAGTCTTTATTGCATCAATAATTTGAAGTGACAAGTGGCATGCATATTTAATTGCCATTTGGTACATTTTTTAATTGCCAAATACAGCGATACGCAATCCAAGGTTTTGATCAGATCTATGATGTAGATAATTCACAATCATATTCAGATCGCTTATACAAAAGGCGACTTGACTATGCTAATCATGTAGATAGAGAATTTCTGTATTTATTAACTGATGACCTTAATAGTATGTTTGAAATTACCGACCTAGATAATGTTCAAGAATTTATTAAACTCCTAAAACGTTTAGTTTATCATTTAGCTATTAACTACTTTAATTATATACTGGAACAACTTAGTTTAGGAAAAGCTGATATACCGGATCTGGTTACTCATGGTGATTATATAGAACCCTTTATCATAGAGGTTCCTATTGTCAAAGGAGGGCCTTTTGTATTCCATTCATGGGGGGAATGTGCAACTATAAATATAGATTATCAAAAAATCTGCCCATCAAAAACAACTACTCGAGTTAGTAATACAACTGAAGAAATAAATAAACACCCTTTAAAAGATGCTATAGATAGAATATAAATAGTTTTGCAAGTGGAAACTGAGGCTGACTTTATTCATTTTGGAACCAATCATACTTCTTACTTGAACTGGAATATTTTCTACGATTCAATAGTGTACTTGTCTAGTCGGCGGAAAAGAGGAGTTATAACAGGTAGCAAAAGATCAAATTCTCAAGGTTTATTCTAGTAGAAAGAGAATAAGTCTGCAAAAAAAGAGTCAGATCGCATAGTAACTACGATTCGACTCTTTTTTTTGCAGACTTATTTTAAAATAGACAATCATAAACAGAATATTTAGGTTGTAAATTAGAAATAGAGTGAATATAATGGTATTAAAGTTGCACTAGGGAAAAATAAATTTACAAGTACAAGTTTATTTCGTTAATGCAAATACATAAATTAATTTATTAGAGGTGTTCCTGTAGAACCTTTTATTTTTGGCGAAAAGTTGCCTTAGTGAAAGTTTGTAAGTTATATGCAAATCATCAAACAACTAAAAGGAGTGAAAAACGTTGGACGACATATTATTAATTCAGAATTTACATGTTTCCTATCACGGAAAAGAAGTGTTAAGAAATATATCATTCTCCACAAAAAAAGGGGAAATTGTTGGAATCATCGGTCCAAATGGGGCGGGAAAGTCAACTTTATTAAAATCACTGTTGCATTTGATCCCAAAAGATAAGGGTGAAATAAACATCGCAGGTAAATCGATTCAGGAAATGCGGGAGAAAATTGCCTATGTCCCTCAACGTAGCACTATTGACTGGGACTTCCCTATTACAGTGATTGATACAGTCTTGATCGGAACATATCCGAAACTTGGCTTGTTTAAACGACCAAAGAAAAGAGAAAGAGAATGGGCCTATGAATGTTTAAAAAAAGTTGGGATGAAAGAGTATAGTCAGCGTCAAATTGGAGAGTTATCGGGTGGGCAACAGCAACGAGTATTCGTTGCTAGGGCGTTAGCTCAAAATCCAGAATTGTTTTTTCTTGATGAACCATTTGTCGGGATCGATGTGACAAGTGAGGAAACCATTATTAACATTTTGCGTGAACAGCGAGATGAAGGAAAAACCGTTTTCATTGTCCATCATGATTTAAGTAAAGCAGGTGCGTATTTTGATGAGTTGTTGTTACTAAATAAAGAACTAATCAAATATGGATCTGTACACGAGGTATGTCGACCAGAGATAATTTCGAAAGCTTACCATGGACAATTATCCTTTTTAGAAGAAATGGGGATGACAATATCATGAGTATAATTGCTTTCTATGAGTCTATTTTACAATATGAGTTTTTACAAAGAGCATTACTTACATCAGTTCTAGTAGGGATTGTTTGTGGAGTTATAGGTTGTTTTATCATTTTAAGAGGGATGTCCTTAATGGGGGATGCCATTTCGCATGCTGTTCTTCCAGGGGTTGCGATCTCTTATATGCTAGGAATCAATATTTTTTATGGTGCTGTAGTGACTGGTTTACTTACAGCGATTGCCATTGGCTATATTAGTCAAAATAGTCGGATTAAAGATGATACATCGATTGGCATCATGTTTACTGCTGCTTTTGCAGTGGGAATTATCGTTATTACTTTCTTGCAAAGTAGCACCGATTTATACCATATCTTATTTGGGAATGTTCTGGCTGTCCCTACCTCTGAAATGTGGATGACCTTAATTGTTACAGTCATAGTATTACTATCTGTCTATCTATTTTTTAAAGAGTTACTTGTTACGACCTTTGATCCTACTATGTCAGCAGCTTATGGCTTACCTAATAAAATCATACATTATCTGTTAATGGCCCTTTTAACAATGGCTACAGTTGCTTCATTGCAAACAGTCGGGATTGTATTAGTTGTAGCGATGTTAATAACACCTGCAGCAACTGCCTACCTCTTGACGAATCACTTGGGGATTATGGTTTTTCTAGCAGCTGGTTTTGGCGTTGTTGCTTCAATAATTGGTCTTTATTTTAGCTTTTCGTATAATTTAGCTTCTGGACCAACGATTGTCGTTGTAGCAAGTACATTTTTTGCCATGGCATTTTTCTTATCACCTAAACAAGGGTTGTTATGGCGTTCTTTACGTGCTCGAAAAAATAGAGCGCTGGTAACACAATCAAATGGTTAAAATAATATTCGTAAAAGGGAGAGGAAATATGAGAAATTTATTATTTATTACTACAATTCTTACACTGTTTTTACTTGGGGCATGTGGTAGTAAACCGACTGGTCAAGAAGAAAGTACGAATCAAAAATTGGAGGTTGTCACGACTTATTCTATTATTTATGATATTACAAAAAATGTCGGAGGAGATATAGTAGAAATTTATAATTTAACCCCCATCGGTGCAGATCCACACGAATATGACCCACTTCCAGAGGATGTTAAGAAAACAACTGATGCAGATGTTGTCTTTTATAATGGGTTAAACTTAGAAGAAGGAAACGGATGGTTTAGGAAGTTAATTGAAGTTGCTGGAAAAGGAGATGAGGATGCACCCGTTTATCTAGTGAGTGAAGGAGTAGTACCGATTCTTTTAGAATCCCAAGGCTTAGAAGAGGAAGCTGATCCACATGCTTGGCTCGATTTGCGTAACGGAATTACGTATACTGAAAATATACGCGATGCATTAATTAAAGAAGACCCCGAGAATGAGAGTATTTATGTAGAAAATGCTACTCAATATATACAAGAGCTATCCGAACTGCATGAGAAAGCGATTGAAAGCATTGCGACTATCGATGAGAATAAGCGATTTTTAATTACAAGTGAAGGGGCATTTAAATATTTTGGTGCCGCCTATGACATAGAAACAGGGTATATTTGGGAAATTAATTCTGAAAATCAAGGCTCTCCTCAACAAATGCGTGATGTAATAGATCTAGTGCGAGATAAAGGGATAACATCTCTTTTTATTGAAACAAGTGTAGATCGCCGTACCATGGAAACTGTATCACAAGAAACGGGTGTACCTATTGTAGGCACTGTTTATACAGATTCTCTTGGAAAAGAAGGAACAGATGGGGATACTTATTTAAAAATGATGGAGTCAAACATTAATGTAATTATTGAAGGTTTAAGTAAGTGATTTATGTTTTAAAGAAAACACATTATCCGTACAAAGGGTAATGTGTTTTCTTATGAATCGTCAATTGGTTAAAAACTATTTAAGCAAAAATTAGTTCACAAAATGTACCAATAAAATTTTTGCAACTTCTTCACACTTTCTTTAAATTTCAATCCTATTCTATTAATAGTCATTGAAATGAGGTGAGATTAATGTTAATAAGTAGTAATTTTAAAGAAAAAGTTAAAGAATTAGCTGATAGTAATTTGATGTGTAGTCTTAAGGATAAGCAGCACATTACCATTCCCAGTTCAATTAGGAGGAAATTAAATATCTTACCTGGAGAAGAGGTTGCAGTAGGATTAGCAGATGGCTTAAAAGATCTAATTATTAAAAAAAACTCCGATCATTCTCTTGATAATAAAATGATAGTGAGTGAAAGAGGCTCTATTCGTATTCCTACAGAATTAACAAGAGCTTTGGGTCTGTGTAAAGGTGATGTATTTCACATATATCTTTTAATAAAGGATAATTGTATCCTTCTAAAAAAGGAAAATTGATTGGCGTAATTTAGCTTTTTGTTTATTTTTTCAGAGAAAAATAAGTGTGACGTTTTTATGAAGATGCAGTTTAATTTTATTTCTTCATAAATTCTATATACTTTTTTATTAGACTTATTTTTGAGAACGTAATTAAATTTTTTTGGAAAAGGGGAAATAAACATTGAAAAAGCCATACGGATTAGCTGGTATAGCGCTGGCATTGTCTTTAGTTATAGCCGGTTGCTCAAATGATGCTGTTGACCATTCTGCGATGGGACATGGTGAATCTCAGCAGGAAGAACAAACACAGGAAGCGACAACAGAAGATGGAAAGAGAGTTTTTGACATAAATGTTACAGAAACTCACTGGATGTTCAATGATGAAATCATGGATGATGCATGGACTTATAATGGAAGTTTACCTGGTCAAGAAATTAGAGTTCAAGAAGGAGATACTGTAATTTTAAATGTGACCAATTCTTTAGACGAACCTACTGCTCTTCATCTACACGGATTTCCGGTTCCGAATGAGATGGATGGTGTTCCTGGTGTAACACAAAATGCAATACTGCCTGGCGAACAGTTCACTTATGAATATCAGGCCGATGTACCAGGAACATATTGGTATCACTCGCACCAAGATGGTTCAAAGCAAGTTGGGAAAGGTCTTTATGGGGTCTTTATTGTTGAGTCGTCAGCTGATAAGTCATATGATGTAGATGAAGTAATTGTAATTGATGAATGGTCTTCAATGGGAACTGATATGAGTGAAATGGATCATGGTGACATGGACATGGGTGAAATGAGTGAAATGGACCACGGTGACATGGACATGAGTGAAATGAATGATATGGATCACGGTGATATGGACGGTGTTGCAAGTGAATTAAGTCATGCAGATATGATGAATGAAATGTATGACACACCACTTATAAATGGTAAGGCTTCACCTGCAATTGAAGCAATTGAAGTAGAAGAAGGAAATAAAGTCAAACTTCGTTTTGTGAATGCAGGGCTATTCACACAAGTAGTATCTATACCGGGTCATTCTTTTAAAATTACACACTATGATGGCCAACCTGTAAATGGACCAGAACTTTTAAATGATACAGCTTTTCGAATTGCACCTGCAGAACGCTATGAAGTTGAGGTAGAAATGAAAAACCCTGGAGCGTGGGGAATACAAGTATTTGCTGAAGAAAATGAGAAAACTCTTAATACTGTAATTCCTGTTATTTATGATGGTTATGAAGATGAGGAATTACAAGAGAATGATTCAAACTATTCATTTTTTGATTTAACTACTTATGGACAGGCGATGGAACAGAATCTTGGAGTTATTACAAAAGAGTATGATATGCTTCTTGGAACGGAAGATGGAGGTGAGACCTTCACGATTAATGACAAACAATTTCCTGACCATGAAATTTATGAAGTAGAAGAAGGTGACATTGTTAAGTTTACCATTGTAAACGATACAGAGGTCGATCACCCAATGCATTTGCACGGAGAGTTTTTCAACGTAATTTCGAAAGATGGAAACCCAATTCAAGGATCTCCGATTCTAAAGGATACGTTAAACGTTAAACCTGGTGAAACATACGAAATCGTCTTCGAGGCTAATAACCCTGGGAATTGGATGTTCCACTGTCATGAATTTCATCATGCGAGCGGTGGGATGGTAGCAGAAGTTCGTTACAAAGGATACGAACCAACTTTCACATTAGATCCAACTATTCCAAATACACCAGAGTAATCCCTATTAGTTAAAAATCATTAAAATGAAATTTACTCGAATGATAGGCCGTTTTCGGTTTATTGTTCGGGTAATTTACTTTAATAATAAAATAGTGATGTTCTGTTCTGTAGAGTTAACGTTTAAAGCAAGGGGGACTCGATCATTTTTTAAATTGTAATTAAAAAATGTAGATTGGGGGGCATGATACGATACTAAACAAACGTTGAGTTTATGGAGGGATTTTCAAAATATTATTATAACATACTACAATGCCACCACTGCCGTTTTATCTGAATTAAGTTGAAATTCACAACCTTAACTAGGATTAGAATTATAATAAGAATGATTTTATAAAGTTGTTTTAGTGAAAAATAAACAAACACAAATCAATTTGAAATGTGTTTGCCTACTAATGTAAATGAATGAGATTCTAATTTCTTACTTATTTAAACCTTGTTTTAAAGCTTCAATATTCCCTCTCATTATACTTATATAGTTCTCGCCGTTATCAATATCTTCTTGTGTTGCTGCTTCAAGGTTGTGTAAATATAATATGTCAGCACCAATTTCGTCAGCTATCATTTCAGCAATTTTAGATGTGAAATTTTGTTCAACAAACAGATGAGTAAGATTCAGAGACTGACCTAGTTCAAGAATCTCTTCAACTTGACGCTGAGACGGTTCGTTTGTAGGTGATAGTCCAGATATTGCAATTTGTTCAAGCCCGTACCTTTGTTCCCAATATCCATAGCCAGCATGAGATACTATAAATTGATTTCGTTCAGCAGTAGATACCATTTCTTCAAATTCAACGTGTAAATTTTCTAATTCAATTTTTAAGTTAGTATAGTTTTCTGTAAATTGCTCTTCGAATTCAGGTTGTAATTGAACAAGTAAATCATATATATTCTTAGCATATTGCAGGGCATATACCGGATCAAGCCAAGCATGCGGATCGACTCCAGCGTGCAAGTGTTCGTCTTCTTCATGAACATCCAAGTTCTCATCACTGTGTTCGTCTTCTTCATGAACATCCACATGTTCATCATCATCTTCTCTTAAAGGAATGTTATTAGAAGCTTGAAGAGCTACAACGTCCTCCTTCTCCATACTTTTTAGTACCGCATCAACAAAGCCTTCAAAGCCGGCTCCGTTATATACAAACGCATCTGCTTCCATTATTTCGATCATTTGTCTAGCTGTCGGTTCAAACGAATGAGCATCTGCGCCCAAAGGAACTACATTGATCACATCAACATGTTCTCCACCAATTTTCCGAGTAAAGTCTTCTAAAACAAAAGTAGTTGTGACAACTGTTAAGACTTCTTCTGTAATGGTATTTTCTGTTTCACCGTCTATTAATTCTTCCTCGTTATTTGATGCGTTACATGCACCAAGAATAACGATGAAAAATAATAGTAGTAAAACCGTAAGCTTCATTTTCATAATCTTGTCTCCTTTTCTAAATCGAAATTGTTACGTTTTGGATGTTAACTAGAAAATGTGTAGAAAGTATGTGTTTCTAAATAATTACAGTGTTTTTTTTGAAAAGGTAATATCTTATTTTTTTATCTTCATCTTTTCTCCACATTTATCTTCTATTGTTATATCAAATAAAAGCAGTGTTTCTATCTAGGGGAAATATAATAGTGCGACTAGTAATATTTACTCTCTGAAAATATTGGAAATCATTGTAACTTAATATAAATTGACAGGTTAACCCTTTATATATGTGGGCTATAGGAGGAGTAATGTGAGAATAATATCAGTATTGATATTCGTTTTTATTACTTTGGGTGGATGTCAACAACCAGATACCAAAGACGTTCAAAATATTTATGAAAACAGTTATATAAAAGTGGTAATAGATGAAATCGTGGAAGTAGAGAATGGTTTTTTCTTAACAGTAACGCTGGAAAGTATTACGGAGGGCGGAATTAACAAAAATGATTATGCTGTTGCTTTTCCAAGTCAGATCATTTTAGCTAATGGTCATGAATTTTACAAAATTAATGAGGAGCAAAAAACAGAGTTCGTTAATGATGAGAAAGTGATGATACGCGAGTTCTATTTAAGTGAAAGTGAAAACCAAAAATTAGCAGGATTCCTATCTTTTTCGTTATACGTTAAGCCAACTTTCAATAAAAAATTAGTGACCTTTGAAATAGATGGGAATAGAAATAATGTTATGAGTGACGGAATTATACTAACAAATATAGATCTAAAGGATAACTATTTAAGGTTAAATTTAAATGATGTACATCCAACAAAAGGAATGGGGGTAACGATAGAGCTTGAAGGAGAGAGGATTTATCCAGTGGTATCTAGAACTGAGCAAAATCTAAATACGATGAAAGGTGAATTTGAGTTCGCTCAACCACTACCTGAGACAATTTTATTAATGATCTCAAGAGCAAATTTGTCAGAAACGATATGGGAACTTCCTTTTACATTAGAATTTTAACATTAATATGATAACGTGTTTTCATAATTTTCACCATTTCGTTTCAAATTAAATACTAAGGGGTTAAACATATGATTGAAAACAAAACTATTTTAATTGTTGATGATGAGTTTCAAATGCGAACTCTTTTATCGATTTATTTGAAGGATGAGGGATTTGACCTATTTGAGGCTTCGACGGGTAAGGAAGCTATTACTAAGATTCGGAATAACCCAGATAATTATGATCTAATTATACTAGATATTATGATGCCAGATCTTGATGGTTTTGAGGTATGTAAAATCGTAAGAGAGTATTCAACAATTCCTATACTAATGCTCTCAGCCAGGAAGGCATTAGAAGATCGAGTAGATGGGTTAAATTTAGGAGCAGATGATTACCTTACAAAACCATTTGAACCAGAAGAATTAATAGCGCGTGTAAAAGCATTGCTAAGAAGAGTAACTACAATTGAGGCAAAGAAAGACGAAGTAAAGTTAGCATTTGAAGATGGATTATCTATTTATTATGAAAATAGAAGTGTCTATGTGAATAATGAATTGGTTGAATTAACAGCAAAAGAGTTCGAGCTTTTATATAAGCTCGCTTTAAATCCACAACGAGTGTATACGAGAGACGACCTTCTTTATTTAATCTGGGGAGAGGATTATGTAGGAGCACAAAGAACTGTAGACTCTCATATGAAAAATATACGATCAAAACTTTATGCTGCTGGCCTAAAAAATAATCGAATAATAACTGTATGGGGTGTTGGATACAAATTTGTATAAAAAGAGATGGTACAACTTATGAATCGAATTGATATTAAATTAGGCCTTACGATTCTACTCTTATTAATTACGATAATATTACCGTTAGGCTTTGTCATGAATCAAATTTTTTATGGGTTTTATGTTAGTCAAGCCCAAGAAGAAACACATATGCTGTCTTCTCAATATGCTAATTTAATTAATGATAGTACTGTTGAAAACCGATTAGAGGTTGTGGAAGTAGCTGCGAAAATCTCGAATCAAAAAATGCTAGCACTTAGTGATGAGGGAGAGGTCTGGGCTCAATCGAATTTTTCGATGAGTCATCATGACACAGGGTACCTTCTTAACCTTATCCATTTTGCTGATTCGCAGCACTATATGACTAATTCATTTGAAGATTCTGATGGGAAAACGTATATTGCGACTGCTTCACATATAAATGTTAATAATTCAAAGGGGCATGTAATTGTTTTTTCTTCGCTCGAGAGTATCATACAATCCATAAAAAAAGTACAAGATTTCCTAAAACTCTCAGCGATTGGATCTTTATTTCTAGGGATTGGACTTACTTATTTCATTACCAAAAAACTATCTCAGCCTTTAGTAAGTATGGAAAAAGCTGCAAGACAAATTGCTAGAGGCAACTATAATACACGTATTATTCAGAAATCAGGTGATGAGTTAGGTTCACTGGCACGTGCTATCAATGATTTAGCTTTCAGTTTACAACGTGTAAATGAACAAAGAAGAGAGTTTTTTGCCAATATATCACATGAGTTACGCACACCTATGACTTATTTAAAAGGATACTCAAAAGTTTTGCGTGAAGGGCGTTGGAAAACAGAAGAAGAGAGAAACCAATACCTTGAAATTATTGATCATGAAGCTACAAGACTAACTTATTTAGTCGATGATTTATTTGACTTAGCACAAATGGAAGAAGGCCGTTTTAATCTTGAACATAAAAAAGTGAACATTAATGAAATTATAAAACTTGTTGTAAAGAAAACGGCATACAAAGCTCTAGAACAAAATCTTAAAATAGAATACCGAGGTGGACTATCTGATAAGGATGACAGTATAGTGCTTGGTGATCCTTTAAGATTGGAGCAAGTTCTTATAAATTTAGTCGAAAACGCAATAAAGTATACGAAAGAAGGATCCATTACAATTTATACTGTTAGTAATGATGAAAATATTAAGATTAAGGTTAGGGACACGGGAATTGGCATGGAAGAAGAGGAGCTACCGTATATATTCGAGCGTTTTTATCGAGTAGAAAAGTCTCGGTCTAGGGCTTTCGGTGGTACTGGTCTTGGATTGTCCATTGTGAAGCAACTAATAGAGTTACACAATGGGACAATTGAGGTGGAGAGCACTGTTGGTGAAGGAACTGAATTCACTATTATTCTACCCAAAATTTTGGATTAAAGTGAGATGAAGCCAATTGAAGAAAGCAGAATGGCTAGTTATTTTTGTTTTTATTTTATTAGGAATTATATGTTTAACGATTTCAGCAACTTGGATTCTACCTGAAGCCCATCGTCATCTTAGTCTTACCTTTATTACCATTTGTTTATATACTCTTATTCCAGTTTTCCTAGTAAGTTGCGTTTATATGATCTTTAAAATCTACACCAAAAAGGCAAAGCATATTAAATAGTACTATAATGGGTCCTCTTAATATTAAGGGGCTCATTTTTTATGTCATAGTGATTATATGAATAGGATGTGACAGATTTTCCAATTTAGCATTTCTCCATGATTCCTTCACAATTTCTCTTTATACTCTTAACTATTGTAGGTTTAAAGGAGGAGTTCTATGAAAACTAGACGATTATTTATCCGAACAGTGACCTTGCTCATCATGGCAATCGCGATAGGGTATACATTTTATTCTAATTTTTTTTCAGATGCGGATGCAGCTGTTCGGGTAGGCGATGAAGCACCAAATTTTGTTCTTACAGATCTTAATGGCAATGAGGTGGAGCTTGAAGATTACCGGGGGCAAGGTGTTTTTTTGAATTTCTGGGGTACATATTGTCCACCGTGTGAGCGTGAGATGCCTTATATGGAAAACCAATATGCGATATATAAAGATCAGGGAGTTGAAATCCTTGCTGTAAATGTAGGTGAACCCGAATTAACCGTTCAGCGCTTTGTAGAAAGACTAAACTTAACGTTCCCAATTCCTATGGATAAAGGACAACAAGTATTAGACCGTTATGGTGTTATTCCACTTCCGACTACATTTCTAATCAATGCGGAAGGGGAAATCATTAACATCATTACAGGAGGCATGACAGAGCAAGCGATCGCACAGTATATGGAAAGTATTAAACCGCAGGAGTGATTGAAATGAATAACCTTAGCTGTTCTTGTGGACAGCAAAATCCTCAAGGAACAGACTTATGTGGAGGATGCGGCAAACCATTAGTCGCGAGTGAAAATCAGCAAGTTTTAAATATGCGTTATGAAGGAGCGGCAAGACGTTCGCAAACCTACAATAAAACGATAGTTGATCAAATATGGAATTTTTTCTCCTCAGTAAAAGTAGGGATTTGGATTATTGTCATTTTGTTGCTAGCGTCATCATTGGGGACCATTCTTCCACAGGAAATGTATATACCACCAACCGTTAATCCGGCAGAGTACTATCAAGATCAATATGGGTTTCTCGGACAAGTGTATTATGAATTAGGTTTTCATAACCTGTATCAATCTTGGTGGTATTTATTATTAATGGCGGCTTTGACCGTTTCACTTATCATTGCTAGTGTGGATCGTTTTTTTCCCTTATATCGTTCCTTAAAACACCAACGTGTCCATAAACACATCAATTTTATGAAGAAACAGCGTCTAGTAAGTGAAACACAACTAGATATAGCGCCAAATAAAGAGAAATGGTTGAGTAGTTTAAAGGGAAAGAAATACAACGTTAGAACAGATGGAACCGCTATTTTAGCTGAAAAAGGCCGATTTGCTAGATGGGGACCTTATATAAACCATATTGGTCTCATTATTTTCTTAATTGGTGGGATGCTACGCTTTTTTCCGGGAATGTTTGTTGATCACCACCTTTGGGTTCGAGAAGGGGATACGGAGGTAATCCCAGGAACAAATGGAGAATACTATCTGGAAAATCATCAGTTTATTGTTGAATTATACGATGAAAATGACGAGCTCTTCCAAACGGCGATTGATAGAGCAGGGGGAGTTGTTGTTAAAACCTATCAAACAAACGTGACACTGTACCAACGAAACGATGACGGTCCAGTAGGTTCGCAGCGCGATCTTCAAGAAGTGGATACGTACCAAATCAGGGTGAATGATCCCTTTAAATTTGATGGGTTTGGTCTATATCAAGTTGATTACAAACTCCATGAGTTAAATAAGATGATGTTTACAGTTGAACATGATGAAACAGGTGAAACGATTGGAGAGTTTACAGTTGATCTATTTTATCCTGAACAACAATATGATCTTCCTAATGACTACTACGTTAAATTACAAGATTATCTACCAGACTATTATTTAAATAATGATGGAATTCCAAGTACCAAATCAAGGATTCCTGATAATCCTGCCTTTATCTTTGAAGTGAATAGTCCAAATCAAGAAAAAAAAGAAGTAAGTTTTTTAACTATTGGACGTAATTTCGATCCTACAGATGAAAATGTTTATTCCATTAGGTTATCTGATCTAGAGACAAAACATGTATCTGCGCTGATTGTTCGAAAAGACTATACTTTGCCCATTTTAGTAATAGGAGGATTCATTTTTATGATTGGTTTAGTTCAAGGAAGCTATTGGACTCACCGAAGAATTTGGATACAAGAAGAGAATGGGAAAGTAATGATGGCAGGCCATACGAATAAGAATTGGTATGCTTTTAAACGTGAAATGGCTGAAGTGGCAAAAGAGGCAGAGCTCGAACAGCCGGTCGATAGGACAGAAGACAAATAAGTGGTTTGGGAGTGTTACAACATGGTCGAACTAAGTAGTAATCTATTGCTCGCGGCGTTTTTTATCTACATTTTCGCGACAATTACTTTCTCTATTACGATCTATTATGAAAATAGTACATTAGGTAATAAAACGAAGAGGTGGGGATGGATCAGCTTTGGTCTGGCGTGTGCAGGATTTTTAGCACAACTAGGGTATTTTGTCACTAGGTGGATTGCGGCTGGACATGCTCCGGTTAGTAATATGTTTGAATATACCACGTTCTTAGGATTAACCATTATTTTTGCGTTTCTAATTCTTTATCTTATTTATAAGAAGCCGGTATTAGGTATTTTCTCAATGCCTGTTGGAATTGTGATCATTGCCTATGCATCAGTATTCCCAAGAGAAGTTACGCCTTTAATACCTGCCTTGCAAACTTACTGGCTTCATATTCATGTGATAACCACTGCTATTGGTCAAGGGATTCTAGGGGTTGGATTTATTGCAGGTTTAATCTACCTCATACGTGTTGTTGACCAAAGCAAACGCTCTAAACAAACATTTTGGCTTGAGGCTGTTATTTATTCGGTTACGTGTGCTGTAGCCATTGCAATAACGGTGGGAGTGTTTTCATTAAATAATTATTCTGTCACTTTTAATTGGATAAATGAATGGGAAGTGGAGGCACAGCTTGAATATGAATTACCGGCTATTGTAGGTCCTTATGAAGGTGAATTAATAACAGCTGATCAAAACCGATTTGGCCCATTATTTGAAACACCCGGCTGGATGAACGGAGTGGAGTCTCCAAGAAAGTTTAATACGTTTTTATGGTCAATCCTTTCAGGAAGTATTCTTTATCTTCTATTACGTTTCATTCTAAGAAGACGGATTGCAGCTGCGATACAACCTATCTTGAAAAACGTTAGTCCACAACTTTTTGATGAAGTTAGTTACAGATCGATTATTATTGGGTTTCCAGTCTTTACTTTAGGTGGATTAATATTTGCCATGATTTGGGCTCAAATCGCTTGGACACGATTTTGGGGTTGGGATCCAAAAGAAGTTTGGGCTCTTATAACGTTTCTTTTTTATGCTGCTTATTTACACTTAAGACTATCAAGGGGGTGGCATGGTGAGAAATCCGCATGGCTCTTAGTGATTGGTTTTGGGATCATCATGTTTAACTTGCTATTTATTAATTTAGTCATCGCAGGATTACATTCATACGCTTAAAAGGAGATTGTTATGGCAGATTTAACTATATTATTGGCTTTTGGAGCGGGGGTTTTATCTTTTATTTCCCCCTGCAATCTTCCCTTATATCCAGCCTTTCTATCCTATATAACTGGGATGACGATGGATGAGATAAAGAAAAAAGGTCGTTTTCTACCTCCAAGAGCTATGTTACACACGTTCATCTTTATTTTAGGGTTTTCTACTATTTTTGTTGTGCTTGGAATGTCCACAACATTAGTAGGAGACTTATTCTTGCAATACAATAATCTTATTAGGCAACTAGGGGCCATTTTCATTATTTTGTTTGGACTGGTAACTCTTGGAGTAATCCGGCCGCCGTTTCTAATGAAAAATCATCAATTCCAATTCTCCAAAAAACCAAGTGGATATGTCGGAACCTATGTAATAGGAATTGCTTTTGCAACTGGGTGGACTCCTTGTATTGGTCCTATCCTAGCTTCCGTCATTGCTTTAAGTATGACCAACCCGGGTTCCGGTATGCTTTATATGAGTGCTTATAGTATTGGGTTTGCAATACCTTTCTTTATGATGACATTCTTTATTGGGAGAATGAATTGGATTAAAAAATATACAAATCTCATTATGAAATTGGGCGGAATTTTAATGATCATATTTGGTGTATTTTTATATTTCGATTGGTTGACTAGAATTACCTCTTATTTAGTAAACAATATTTTTAATGGTTTTATGGGCTTTTAAAGAGAGATAGTATACTAGGGGAATCGGTCGTATATTTCTATAATGGGATTTGTTGTAATTGCTTACTTTTCACCATTTATTTGGTTAGTAAAGCGAAGTCTCTCCTCGTGCCAATTGAGAGGAACATTTGGCAACGGGTAAAAAAGAGAAGAACGTGTTAAAATTAAATGTATCGTTCTATGGATTGAGGGATAAAGAAAAGTTACTAAACTTCACCAAAAAATAGATTTAAAGGGGATTATGTTAATGAAAAAAGGATTAATTGTGAGCATACTGACTTTATCTTTTTTTGTCATGTCGGCATGCTCAAGTGACACAAGCCAGGTTGACTCGTTTATGCATATTCATGGGTTAGAATACTCACAACATGACGAGAGTATTTTTGTGGCTACACATAATGGCTTACTTAATATAAATGAATCTGGTTGGGAATTAGTTGGTGAGCCAGAACATCAGCATGATTTCATGGGTTATACCATAAAAGATGAGAACGTCATGATCTCAAGCGGACATCCTAGTATTCGGTCTGACTATGTTGATCCATTAGGGGTTATTATTAGTCATGACTCTGGTGAAACATGGGAACCAATTGCCCTTTATGAGGAAGTTGACTTTCACCTTCTACACGTGAATGAGGGAAATCGGGAAAAGATGTATGGAATCGATGTATATAATTCAAACCTCTATCGATCAGAAAATGGGGGCCATGATTGGAAGATGGTTGATACAGACGGATTACCAGGACCTGTAGCTTCCGTTCTATCATTAACGTCTCATCCACAATCTCCTGATTACTTATTAGCAGGAACTGAGACAGGACTGTATGAATCATCTGACGGTGGTCAAACGTGGGCTTTAAAAGAAAATAATCTTAGCGCTAGCTCTTTCCAAACGCTTGATTCTGATTCAGAAGAGTTAGTAGCCTATCTCTTTGGAGAAAAGGAAGGCTTGTATTTGAGTGAAGACTTTGGAGAAACGTGGGCATCTCTTAATTTTAAGATAGACGATGATTACATTATGTATATTAGTAACCACCCAGCTGACGATCAAAAGTTAGTACTTGGATCAATGAATCAAAGTATTTATGAGACAAATGACTTCGGAAGGTCATGGGAATTATTGGCAGAGGAGGGGAAAAGAAAGAATTAAAAAGGTAACTAAATAAGAGTAAAGATAAAAATCAATGAAAACAGTAAGGGATAAATGACAGAAACAGTCATTTATCCCTCTTTTTACTTTCAAAGGTATTGCGGATGAAACAAAGCTTGTTGATCGGGTGGGTATAGACGAAATTTATCTGCTTTATTGCGTTTAATCATAATCAAATCACCATCTCACTTAAGGAATCTATGTTCTTATAATATCCATGAATTTTTGGGGATTTAAAATTGGAGGGGAACGGTGATGTTGAACATTCATTTAATTCCCCTTTGTTTTACATGAATACTCCATAAAAAAACAAACATTGAGGGTATTATCATTATCTTATCTATAACAAAAAGAAATATGAGGTGTTGTCAAAATGTGCGGTTTTGTTGGATATATAAATGAACAAAAAGAAATAGGAAATTTAGAAAAAAATGAACTAAATAATATGCTTAAGTTGATTCATCATCGTGGACCAGATGACACAGGTTTCTTCAAGGATGATCATATCGTTTTTGGATTTAAAAGGCTAAGTATCATTGATGTGGAAACTGGCAATCAACCTATCTCCTATGAAAATGAGCGTTACTGGATGGTATTTAATGGTGAAATTTATAATTACCAAGAACTACGTAAAACCTTGGGGAATATAGGTTACACGTTTCAAACTTCATCAGATTCAGAGACAATTCTTGCTCTATTTAGTCATAAAAAAGAAGAAGCTTTTTCTGACTTAAGAGGAATGTTTGCTATTTTGATTTGGGACAAGCAGGAGCAAACTTTGTACGGGGCACGAGACCCCTTTGGTATCAAACCATTGTATTATACAAATGGTGAAAGTAAGCATGAACTATATTTTGCTTCTGAGAAAAAAAGTTTGGTAGCACTAAGAAATAATAAATCTTTAAATAAGGAAGCATTACATCATTATTTAACTTTTCAATATGTGCCTGAGCCATTAACGATGACAACTGATACGTTTAAAATAGAGCCTGGCCATTATTTCATCAAAAAGAAAGGGGAGAATTTAATCCAAACAAAATATTGGGAGCCAATCTTTAAACCAAGTCAAGGCGATCTTGAGACAAGTTCTAAACAGATAGCACAGACGTTGGAGGAGTCTGTAAATTGTCATATGATAAGTGATGTTCCATTAGGAGCTTTCTTATCTGGAGGAATTGATTCCACTTGTATAGTAACATTAGCGAAAAAAATTAATCCTGACATTAAAACATTTACTGTAGGATTTGAGCAAGAAGGTTATCATGAACTAAATCCTGTGAGGCAAACAGTGGAGGCATTGGAGGTTGAAAATTCTTATTATCAAGTTTCAGTTACTGAATTTGTTGAGGAACTTCCTAAAATTATTTGGCATTTAGATGATCCCGTTGCGGATCCAGCAGCTATTCCTCTTTACTTTCTAGCAAGGGAAGCTGCCAAACATGTAAAAGTTGTTCTATCTGGCGAGGGTGCAGATGAACTGTTTGGAGGCTACCGAATTTATAAAGAGCCTTTGTCACTCCGTCCTTTATCAACTCTTCCGGATAGCGGGAAAAAAATGATGAATTTCATTCTTAATAGAGTTCCACAAAAAGTAAAGGGGAGAAACTATATAGAACGTGGGCTTACCCCGATTGAAAAGCGTTACATTGGGAATGCAAAAATGTTTTCGGAAGCCGATAAATTTAAGTTGTTGAGCCAGTATCAATCAGATTATAACTATGAAAAGATCACTATGCCATTTTATGAGCAAATTCAACACCTGGATGATATTACGAAGATGCAATATATCGATCTTCAGACATGGCTACGAGGTGATATTCTTGTGAAAGCTGATCGAATGACAATGGCGCATTCATTAGAACTCCGTGTTCCATTTTTAGATAAAGAAGTCTTTAGAGTAGCTGCTAATCTTCATCCCACTTTAAAGGTTGATAAATCGCAAACGAAAATTGCTCTTAGATGTGCAATGAAGCACATTGTACCAGAGCATATTGTCAATCGAACTAAGCTAGGATTTCCTGTCCCAATTAGACATTGGCTACAAAATGAATTGTACGATTGGGCAAAGAATTTGATTATGGATAGTCAGACTGACTACTTATTTAAGAAAAAAGAGATTCTTCAGTTGCTTGAACAACATCGTAGAACTAATTTGGCTGAGAGTTCAATGTTTAAGAGCAAAGGGGATTATAGCCGTCCATTATGGACAGTACTGACTTTCATGCTTTGGCACCAAGTCTTTATTGAAAAGGTCTATGAGTTTGATATTTCTATGGAGCATAGTAAATAGCTTTGAATTTTTTCATTGAACATGTTGAATAACTTTATTCAACATGTTCGGCTATTTTTGCTATATGTTGGATACTTTCTAAGAATTACAACGCTTGTTTCCTACCTTATGGGGGGACATGTTCCAGTTTAAAGACATATCCTTTTCCCTAAGCTTTTAAATAAGAAAGAAAAATATAGAACTAGAAAAAGGAGCGAGAAATGATGAGGAAATATCTTTTACCATTAAGTTTTATCATCGTAATAGGAATATCAGTTTTAATCACTGTTAACCCATTCCAAGCACCTATTGTAAAAGAGGATCCTATAAGTCAAAAATGGGATGATATTGACCAAGAGGAAGTACTAATGGAAGTTGGTAACGAACACGTAGAAATGGTTGATTTACGAGAAGAAGAGCTCTATAGGAAGGGACATATATCTGGTGCCATCAACATCCCCTATGAAGAGTTTCAAGATCGCTATGACGAATTAAACCAAGAAAAACGCATTATTCTTATTTGCCATACAGGAAGAATGGGGGTTGAAAGTGCCGACTTTCTTGTGGAAAAAGGATATGATAAAGTAGCAAATTTCGGCGGTGGAATGGCTGTATGGGATGGTCCTCTTTCAATAGAATAAAGATTCAATTCCTTTTAAAACATCAAAAATACTTTTCCCTACTTAGGTTGAAGTAAGTAGGGAAACTGTCTCATAACTCCGTAACGATTATAGTAGCTGTCATTCCAGCAGATTCATGCCCTTGTATGGTACAAATTACTTCGTACGAACCAGATTTCGGAAAAACAATTGACTTACTTTCAGAAGTGCCAGGCATCGCATGAAGATGGAAATCCAACCCTTTAATCTCAAAATCATGTTGTTCTATTCCGTTATTAACGAGTGTTAGTGTTACCTCTTCACCAGGTGATACTTGAACCTGATCTGGACCAAATTGATATTCATTCGCAGCCACGATTACTTCCTGATTATATACATGATTGGCATGGTGGTTTGTTCTGTCATTAAACTCAATAGTAAAGTAGTGAAAGCCAAGAATAAACGAACAAACAAGCGTAAAATACGGAAGTGGGTGTAAAGTCAAAGATTTCTTGTTTGTTACCATATTAATTTCATAAATTAAAAGTAAATAGATCAGAAAGAAAATCCCGACAGTCCAAAGACTCATGATGTTTAGAATTTGGTTATAATGTTCAGGAGAAATCATAACACCTAACATCGTCCCCATCATTCCCCCCATCACGCCTGAAAGGAGTCCATCTATAATCGCGATTAAGGAATGAGGGAATCCTGTCACTACACCAATGATTCCGCCTACTAACATACTTAAAACAGTCATTTCAAAAAAGAAGTTCGGGAAAAAAATTGCAGAAAATGTACCTATGCTTAATCCAGTGATCATTCCTAGAGTCATAGAAACAACCATCCCTATCATATTGCTTAATTTCTCTTTGAAAAAATAAGAAAGACTTATTAACCATATTAGCAAAAGGATAAAAATAATAATGAGTACAAGTGGTTTTAGCAATTTATTTCTCTCCCTTCAAGTTCTTACTTTTATTGGCTTAAAAGATTAACTATTTACAAGAGTTACAATTTCTTCGGAATGTTTACAAGACGGGGAGAAGAAGGCCCATAAATTAACTACCTTGAATTGGGCTTCCCTAACATGGTATTAGTCCAATTTATTTAAATATTTTTTCTTTTTTTTGAAGAGCGTTTTGCCAAAATACAAAGCAGTATTAGGGCTACTTCGCGCTATATATGTTAAGTAATATACTAAGGGAAATTTAATTACTCATCTTCTTGGTTTAATTCCAATAATATTCACTAATAATGTCTGCTAATACTTCACTCGTCCGATAACTTTCCCCTAAAGTATTATCTACACCGCCCATTTCAATTAGTATGGAGTTTTCTGAAAGGTCCTGATTATATCTACCGTTAATCCCAGTTCCGTCCTTTACAAGAACCCCTCTACTTAACCCTGGATAATGCTTTTCAAGTAAATAATGCAAGTCCTCAGCTAGTTTTTGATTCTTCTCATAGTTAGGGTTATTTTTTCCTATAACAAAATACGTTCGCGCATATTCTATCCCATTAATTGTAACGGTTGTTATATCCCTGCGTAATGCATCTCGATGAATTTCAAAGAAGAATTCCAAGTCTTGATTGTTTTCCATTGCTGTTTTTATAAGATCTCTTGACGCTTCATAGGACTGAGGATAGCTCCAACCACGTTCGCTTAACATACCACTTATATCAGTTTTGTCGACTTCTGTTCCAATTCCCCTTTTTTCTAATTCGTTGCCTAATCTCTCGCCTACTAAAGTAACATTGACCTCTGCATGCCAAGCGTCATTAGGTTCAGATACGTTTTTTAACTCAGGCAGGAATGACTCTCGACTATGTGAATGGATAATATGAACAATGTTATTCTCTGTTACTTGAGATTCGGCGCTCATATCATTACTTTCATCAGAAGTTTCTTCGTTCATATTTGCCAAACTCTCAGAAGCTGCCTCTCTTTCAGCAAGAATGACATCCATTGGGGGCGCTGATTCAGAAGTAGGCATGTTTGTAAAATCAGATCCTTCTCCAGCGACAACAATTGTTCCATCATAGAAGGAGAACCCAGGAAGTTCTCTCCCTAGAAAAGTTCTTGGATCACCTAAATTTATACTTGTCATTATCTCAAAGGCTATTTTTCCTAATGAAGGATTTCGACTCTCAGTTGGTAATACTTCAGAAAAATAGTGATTCTCCTTACTTATCAAATAGAAGAGGGAATCAGTTGTAAAATCATTAGCTGCTCGTTTGAAGGATACACTAGTTAACGATGTTTGAAAGGTTGTTAATGCTCCAATAATTATAAAGATGGATATCATACTTAAAATTAAAGTAGTTATCACATTTTGTATGGATAGGATTGTAGAGTGAGTTTTACTAGGTTTCAATAGTGACCTCTCCTTTCACTCGTTAATAGATATGTCGGCAAGTCATAAACTAGAAGAATATTATTCTACAAAGGTTTATTAATTTAAGTGGTACTTTTGATTTTTAATAGAGGAGCAAGAGATTTATCATAACGGGGGGATGAATATGAGTTAACAATAACGGGATCTGGAAAAGAAGAGCTTGAACTAATAAATGGGCAAGAGCAACAGTTTAATTGAATCTTACTTGATATCATGATGCCAGAGATCAACGGCTTAGAAGTATTGAGAGAGAAACAATATGGTGGAACATTTCATATTGAAAGTACGGTCAATGTAGGAACGGTATTCACAATTTGATTATACGATTTTTGATAGAGTGTTATGAAAAATTGTTGTGTTTAGCAACATGAAAGTGGAATAAGTTTTTTTCATAAACAGAAACGAGTTTTAAATAATATAGGGAATTTTCTAATCTTTTTGTACTTCTTCATATTTCTATCAAATTCTTTTGTTACATTTTTTATGAGAGGTTCTTGGTGCTCTGTAGGGAGTCGAACTGATGAAGGGGGTTTTGCGAAATGGATTTAGTTACATTTCTTTTACTTGGTGTTCTTGTTCTCTTAAGCCTAACTTGTGTTAAAGGCATGGGCAAGCACGGTGGAAGTTCTACCTGTTGTTCGCCTAAAAAAAACATAACTGCTAATCCAGTAAACAACGAAGAATCAGTTTCTGAATCGATCGAGTTACAAAAAATGCATTCACAAATAGAGAAAATAGAAAAGGATAATCAAAAACTATTGAAAGAAATGGACGGATTACGAAAGGAGTTGTAACAATTGAACACATTTTTACTAGTATTTATTGCGATTAAAATCGTTTGTCTGTTCTTCTGTTGGAAAGCCGTCAAGATGGCTAAGCAGAGTACCCCTAATGGGACGCAAAAAAATAAGAATGAGAATTTAATTAACTCATCTGAAGATTGGCAGCAAGCACAAAAACAAATGAGTAAGTTAATGGAAGAAAATAAAAAGTTGACTGCATCTTTAGAGGAACTAAAAAAGTCAAAGTCATCTTAAGGAAAATGCTCATGTTATAGAGTAATCATTGTAAAAGATTAATGTAATGTTGGTAATCGAAGAAAACAAATGACGCATGAAAGAATAATGGCATTGACTCCTATCAATTTGTTGTAGGAGTCTTTTGTTGTCTATAAACAAAGTTACTATAAGATAATACCAAAATTTAAAAAACTTCATATTTTCTACATAATTGAACGATAGAATAATAGTTCTTGATCAGAGTAACAATACACGAAAAATAAAACGTAAGGGTCTATGGAGATCTATTAAAAATACGAGGGTTGAAATCATTATGAAGACAAATAGTGGAGGGGAAAATGGAGGATCGACTTATATATTACTTTCAAGAGTATGAACACTTTGCAATCTTCATTAGTATTGGAATTAGTATTATTGTTGCTGTATTAGGAGTTATTCCAAGTTTCTTTGTGACCGCAGCAAATTTAATTTTTTTTGGTTTCTGGATGGGGACATTTATTTCTTTTGTTGGAGAAGCGCTCGGAGCCATCATAGCATTTTATTTGTATCGAAAAGGGTTGAAAAAATTTTCTCAGAAACCGTTGGACAAGTACCCAAAATTAAAACAGTTAGTACATTTGAAAGGAAAAGAAGCCTTTTACTTGATTTTATCCCTTCGTCTTCTTCCATTTGTTCCTTCAGGTCTGGTTACTTTTGCAGGAGCCATTGGTAGTGTTTCATTTATCACTTTTGCTATTGCAAGCTCAATAGGTAAAATACCTGCGCTTTTGATTGAAGCGTATTCAGTTTATCAGATTACTCAATTTGAGTGGCAAGGAAAAATGATCCTTAGCATTGTAGCGATTTATTTAATTTTTGTTGTTTGGAAAAAAAGGAAGCAACCCACTTCTGCTTGAATCAGCCACTTACTAATAAATTTTAAAATCTGTAACCACGCTAAATTGTAACGCTTGCTGTAATAACATAGAAAGGATAGGTCATGTATTAAATGAGGTATTTTTACATTGCTGCACTAGCAGTGGTATTTGGAATCTTAATTGTAATTTATAAAGAAAATTCACTATTAACAGATTCTACAAAAGAAGAAAATAAAGAAATGTTATTAAGTGACTACTTGAACAAATTTCATAATTTGAACCCTTAGTCTCGCAAGGTTTTCAAGACACAAAAAAAGGAGTACCTCCCCAAAAGTCGAATTAGTTAGTTACCACAACAAAACTAAAGACTGGAGGAAGACTCCCTTATGACTATTATACGACAAGGAAGCCTATTTGACCTGCAAGATTTATATGATTTAGAACCTACCCACCGATTTGAAGCCGTCTTTTCAACGATTGATATTTATCCTGTGCTAGCTGTGGTTTCAAAAAAAGCCTTATACGGCGCACCTGTTCAGCTTAATTATGCAGCAATGTTCTACTCTCTTATCGCTAGAATTCTCGAGCGAATCCCAACGATAAAGGACTTAATTAAACGGCTCAAACATGATTATATGTTCCGTTTAGATTGTGGTTTTCTTCTCTCTGATGCGATTCCATCCGAAGCGTCTTATTCAAGAATGCTCTCTAAATTAGTCGACTCGCCTGTTCTTGAACGCGTTCAAGAAACGCTCATCCTTCAGGCCATTCACGAAGGGTTTATTACCGATGACACGATCGCCATCGATGCGACTCATATTGAAGCGCGTGATCAAGCGCCCGTGAAAAAAGAGAAGCCCAAAACTACACCCAAAAAACGTGGACGAAAAACCAAAGAAGAGCAAGAAAAATGGCTTCAAGAACAGACTGAGCGAGAAGCTGCGCTTCCGATTTTCGAGAAAAAGATAGAAGATCAACTTGACGTGTCATTAGCTGAACTACGATCTTCGGTTCCTCTCGATCCTAAATGGGGCATCAAGAAAAACAGCGAAGGCAAGAACGTCTTTTGGTTTGGTTACAAAGGAACTTTGCGGTTGGCACCAAGAGTCAATACATCCTTCAATCGCTCTTTTCTTCTGGAAACTTAAATGATGGAAAAGCCGCAATCCCTTTATTAAAGGGGGTTCAAGAGCGTTTATCTGAGCTTCCAATTAGCTTTAGCACACTCGATGCGGGGTATGACTACCCAGCGATTTACGAACAAATCTATCGAATGGGTGCTCAATCGGTCATTGCTTACAACAAGAAAAACGAATCTGAGATGGAAGGGTTTGATCCGCACTTTGCCCCTACTTGTGTTCGAGAACATTCCTATCGTTATGATAGTTATGACTCTAAGTACGAGATGCTCAAATACACACGTCCGAAAGAGTGCAGCGGCTGCCCTTTAGCTGAAGATACGTTGTGTCAAAAGGTGTATAAAGTGAAAATCACCACTGATTTGCGTCGTTACACAGCTCCAGCCAGAGGGTCCAAAGCTTGGAAAACCCTCTACAAGAAACGAAGTTCCGTCGAGCGAGTCATCGCTTATCTCAAAGGATTCTTCCAGTTAAACAACGTTCGTTACTGCAAAGGAAAGCGAGCAAAGGTACAGTTTGATTTGACACAATTGGTTTATAACGGAGCGAAGCTCGCGTGTGATCGTATAGCTAAATGTTCTTCTGAAGTAAAAGGTAATCTAGCTGCTTAATCACTTGTTTTTAAAGATGTCAGAAGAAAATTCGACTTTTATCGGCACTTTGATTTGAGCTTTATGAAATTGATTCACTTATCAACAGACGACGGAAAAATGAAGAATAAGAACGATGATTTAGATAGTGCTCCAATAAAAAATAGTATTGATAAAGGCGAACAATCCCAAGAAGATTTTGATAAAGATAAACCATGGGAATCTTACACGGAAGAGCAATTAGATGATGTTCTTTTATTAATAGATAAAGAGCGGGGCTTACCAAAAGACTATGTACCTTCGGATTTAGTTGAGCCAAATGTCCCCTTTCCGTTCATTGAGGAGCTGCCTCAACGCTTAATACGACAGGAAGCAGCGGCAGCACTTGAAGATTTATTTAAAAAAGCCAATGATGAAAACTTAAATCTTTATGCTCAATCCGGGTATCGCTCTTATGAACGACAGGAAAATATCTTTGCGTATTATGTTGAGAGAACCGGTAAAGAAAAGGCAAGTCGAGTAAGTGCGAATGCTGGGCATAGTGAGCACCAAACTGGTCTAGCCATGGATGTAACTAGTCCGGAAGTGAATTTTCAATTAGTCACCTCATTTGAAGATACACCTGAGGGACAATGGATTAAGGAAAATGCTGCGCAGTTTGGATTTATCATACGTTATCCAAAAGATAAAGAAAAAATTACAGGTTATCAATACGAGCCATGGCATCTTCGGTTTGTAGGCAAAGAGCCGGCCAAAATAATTCATGAACAAGGGTTAACGTTAGAAGAATACTTAGGATTTGAGTAAGCTTTGAAGAGTAGATTTTAATTAAAGTTAAAAAACTAATATCTTTTTTTCTTAGCTCCCTTCGCAAGGGGGCTTATTTACGTTTTGGTATCATGATTAATAATTAAATTTTGAACAAATTTCCTTTAATACTTCTTCTTTGTGCAAACTGGTAATATTTACTAGTTTTATGTGGAGTGGTCTATTAAATAATAAGAAAGAAGGGAGGAGATGTAAAATGACCACTTTGATTGATTCAACTATACACCAACATCAGGCGTGTATTGATGCTTGCAACAAATGTATGCAAGCATGCGAAGAATGTTTATCATCATGTCTAAAAGAGCCTGATGTCCAAGCTAGAACTCACTGTATCAGTATGTTAAGAGACAGCGCAGATATTTGTTCAATGGCATCTCAGTGGATGTCACGTGGAAGTATGTTTGCAAAACAATTTTGTGAAATGTGTGCTATGATCTGCGAAGCCTGTGCTACTGACTGTGAGAAGTTCCAAGACGCTCATTGCCAGGAATGTGCTACTTACTGCCGCAAGTGTGCAGAAGAATGCCGTAAAATGGTAGCTTAAAATCGAGCAAAAGCAGGTGATCAAGGTTGCCTGTTTTTGTTCAATATCTGTTAAAGAAGGGATCAAATGATTATACAAGACATTAAAAAATTAGATCGTACCATGCTGATTTTATTATTCGGAGTCTTGCTTTCCCATTTAGGAACATACTTAGTGATTCCTATGTTACCGATTATGTTAAAAATAGATGCAGCATTATCTCTAGCGCAAATAGGAATGATCTTAGCAATGAATGCCATATCATTTCAATTTGGGAGCTTACTCGGAGGATTTTTGGCAGATCGTATTGGCAGAAGGTTCATTATTGGGTTAGGAGCCATGATTGGTGCAGTTGGATTAATCGGTTTTGGACTCTTTAATATATTTGGATTGTTACTTGTAGCCTCACTGATTACAGGTCTTGGCAATGGATTGAATGCTCCATCAACCAAGGCGGCCATTGCGGCACTGGCATCAGAAGAAACGCAAACGACAGCCTTTTCGATGCGTGGGATTGCAGCTAATATCGGAACAGCAGCTGCTGGCCTTATTATCTTCTTTGTTGTGACAGGATCCTCTAAGTTGATTTTTTGGATAGCGGGAGTTATTTATGTGGTACTCGCATTAAAGAGTTGGTTTTTCCTTCCGAAAAATTGCGGAGGTGCAAATTGTCCCGTTATCCCATCGGGTGCTTATAAGGAAGTGTTTAAGAACAAACCTTTTATTATGTTTGGTGTAGTAAGTGTTGTGATTTGGGCTTTGTATGCTCAGTTAGCTTTAACGCTTCCACTACGGGCAACGGAGGTTTTGCCTGATCCAAGTAATGTGGCTTTGATTTGGACGATCAATAGTGGGATTGTCATTTTGGCTCAAAACGTGATGACAGGAAAAGTTATTCAGAGGTTACATCCGTTAACCGCACTTGCATTCGGGATGTTATTTATTGGGTTTGGAGTCGGTTCTCTTTACTTTGCTACATCTTTTTTTCACCTTGTTTTAAGTGGTGCCATCTTTGTTGTAGGTGAAATGCTTATCTTACCAACTATCGATAGTACAATTTCACAGTTATCGACAGCCGGATTGATCGGTCTCTTCTTTGGATTGGCGAATGTGATGTCAGGCTTAGGTGAAGCTGGTGGAAACTTTATTGGTGGTCAATTACTTCAAATCGGAACAGAAGTTAGTTATTTACCGTGGGTCGTGTATGGAGCAACAGGGGTAGCGTTATTCTTGGTTGTTCTATTACTCAAGAAATGGCAGCCACTTGAACAATTATTACAAAAGGCTACGACACAAGATGATAAGCCGAGACACGCACCAAGAGTTCAACCGGGACCTACGAAAAACCGCTCTCATCCGTTTAGTGGTTGGGAACAAGAAGTATTTTTCAGAAAAAAATCATCCACAGAGATAGGAAGATAATCAAATGGAACAACATCAACATCATGAAATGCAACATCATATGCACATGGGCGCAGCCGAAAACGATATCATTACAACCATTACATATCAGGACTCTATTTTGAATATTCATTTAGAAGATCGAGAAGGGAGCCCACTAGAGCTATTACAAACACATGAGAAATATATGCACCTGATCGTCGTCAGTGATGATTTGCAAGAGTTTTATCATTTACATCCTGAGCAAATTGATTTGTATACGTATGAAGTAACGCTCCCTCTTCGTGATCTTACATCTTATAAGGCTTTTGTTGATATAAATCCGAAAGGGAAACATTATCTAATTGAAGCGAATGCAATAGAGGACAATATACTTAATCATACTCATTTCTGTCATAATGAAATGAACCTTATTCCTAACAAAGAAAAGATAAAGGAAATTAGTGGGAAGATCGTTGAAATGACTCACGGTCCATTGAAAATCGGAGAAGATGTTACACTTCATTTCGATCTCAAAGGTGAGAAACCTGAACCTTATCTAGGGGCTCTTGGACATGTAGTAATCATTGATGATGAAGTAAAGCAATTTATTCATGTGCATCCTAATTCAGATCATGAAACAGTATTTGTTGCTCAATTTATAGATAGCGGTTTTTACAAACTATGGGTTGAATTTAAATTTGCAGAACAAATAATTGCTTTTCCTTTTTGGATAGAAGTAAAGGAAAAGTAAATGCATGAAATATTTTATCACGCCTTATCAGAGACTTGAATCTCAAAAATTCTTGTCTTTTTCTTTTTGCTTATAATCCTACAAAGGCTAGTGTGAATATAAAACGAATACTATACGATTGAAAAAACTACCAGAATAACTTTCTAAGCATAGAAATGGATGAGCTGACGTTTAAAAAAATATAAATTGATAGAAGTCCACAAAAAAAACACAATTAAGAGGTACGCTAATATAGTAGTAAGGTCGCTAATTATAAATAATGAATATTAAATAAAGAATTGGAACTGGAGGCAGAAAAAGTGAGAATAAGATTCAAAAAAAGTTTTATAAAGGCAGTTTTATTATTGGTGATAACAAATGTATTAATAACTTCTCCCGTGTCAGTTAGTGCGAATCCAAATATAAATACAAACTCAGCTATCCTTGTAGATGCTACCTCTGGAAAGATCTTATTACAAAAAAATATAAATGAATTATTAAAAGTTGCTAGCATGTCAAAAATGATGAGTGAATATTTAGTTCTCGAGGCTATTAATAATGGGGCAATATCTTGGGAACAGGTCGTTCCTATAAGTGACCTCGTTCGTGAAATATCACATAATAATAATCTTTCCAACGTTTATTTACGGCAAGATGAAACATATACAGTTAAAGAACTTTATGAGTCAGTAGCTATATATTCAGCTAATGGTGCTACGATGGCATTAGCAGAGCTAATTGCTGGATCAGAAGAATCATTCGTTAACATGATGAATGATAAAGCAATGCAATTGGAATTAGGGGAGTATGGAATTGATTATAAATTTGTTAACTCTACAGGTCTACCGAACCAATATCTTTTAGGAAAGCACCCAGAAGGAACGACAGAAAAGGATGAGAACGAATTAACGGTTAGGGCAACTGCGAAGTTAGCTTTTCATTTACTAAAAGATTATCCAGAAGTTCTAGAGACAGCTAGTATTGAAAGAAAAATCTTTAAAGAAGGAACAGAGGACTTTATCCAAATGGATAATTGGAATTGGATGCTCCCTGGTTTAGTTTATGGATACCCGGACGTAGATGGTTTGAAAACGGGATATACTGCTCAAGCTGGATATAGCTTTACTGGAACTGCTGAAAGAGATAACGTTCGATTAATTACAGTTGTAACAAAGACAAGCTCACTTGAAGAACGTTTTAGCGAGACTAAAAAACTATTAGACTATGGTTTTTCACAATTTTCAATAGAAGAACTTATCCCTAAAGGATATAGACCTGAGGGACAGGAAACCGTTGGAGTTTCGAAAGGGAAAGAACATGAAGTTGCTGTTTTTACTGACGAAAGTCTAATAAGTTTCGTGCGTGTAGGAGAAAGAGACAATTATATTCCTGTAGTT
Source organism: Alkalihalophilus pseudofirmus OF4 (assembly GCF_000005825.2). Taxonomy (GTDB): domain Bacteria; phylum Bacillota; class Bacilli; order Bacillales; family Bacillaceae_D; genus Alkalihalophilus; species Alkalihalophilus pseudofirmus. The sequence continues at coordinate 76,922 of NC_013792.1, read as the reverse complement.
ACTTTTGACCAAGAACGTTTAAACGAGAATGGCGAGCTAATTGCTCCTGTAGAAAAAGGAGAGAAAATAGGAACGATATCGTTAGAGTATGTAGGAGAAAATGATTATGAATTTATAGATAGTCATTATATTGCCCAAGTAGATGTAATAACAAATGAAGCGATTGAAGAGGCAGGTTTCTTTAGCTTGGTTCTTCGTTCAGTAGGTGGATTTTTCTCAGAACTATGGGTAACTCTTTATAACGCAATTAAAGGTTGGTTCTAATCATCTGAGAGGTACATCTAAGTCTAGATGATACCTCTCTATTTCTTTCCTAGAAGGAGAGTGAAATAGAATGAAAGTATTATTATTTTTAGTAACACTACTTATCTTCAAAATTTTAATTTTTAGCCAAAATGATTGGTTTTTATATCTGAAAGCTGGTGAATGGATAGAATTAAAAAGACTAATCGGCAATGAATTAATAATTGTCTTATTAATAACCATGGGACTTATGATAATGCAAAATCTATTCTCATTTCTACCATTTTTAGTTCTCACCATGTTCAATATTTGGTTATTTGGTTTCTTTTATGGGTATCTTTGGAGTTTAGCCGGAAATATTATCGGGTCTGTGATTGTATTTTATATAGCGAGGTATTTTTCACAAGGGAAGATCTTTAAACACAATCATTTGAAAATAAAGAAAACGATTGAAGAGAATGGGTTCCTAGTTATTTTAGTGAGTCGCATTACACCTGTAATTCCGTCTAGTATTATAAATATTTCATGTGGAATGAGTAATATAAAAACCAAAGATTACGTACTTAGTACTATGTTTGGTCACGCTATCTTTGTATTTGTACTATCTATTTTATCTATTGGACTGATTTCATTTGAGGAACAATATATTGTATATCTATTCTTATTCCTTATTGTTGTAGGTATTACAGCGTTAAAAATAAAAAGAAAAGTCTCTTGGTTAAATGTTTAGTTACTAGGTAGAATAGTGTTTAAAAAACGATTTTGTGAATTTAGCTTACTCTTGAAGAGGCTACCCATTATAACAATCTAACTAAATGAATGCACAAATCGTCAATGGATTTGTGCATATAACCTGAAGAGGATCTTTTATGATTTTAAGTAGGGTTCCTGATAAATAACATGAAGGCCAGGGCTATTAAAGCAATAGAGGGTAAGAGGACTTCTTCCTGTTGTGCAAATATTTTACTATTACAGGTTGTCTATTGCTCAGTTCACTTTTGTTTAGTTAATTTCATTTTCTAACTCGATAAGAGAAAAAGACAGCAATGCTTATTAAAAGAAAGAGAACAATTCCTGCTATAAGCCAGCGATGAGGATCCGAGATAAAACAACTTCTTCTCCCGCAGTCCACTCTGTACGGTGACCAATCCTATCATCAGCTACAAAAAAATGAGCGTGATTCTCGTCTTAATGAAAATAGCCCTGATCATCAAGTCCTCCAGTTTGTAACACGATACCATTTACAACATAAACGGTCACAGTTGTTCGTGTTGAAAAACGACTATCATCGTATACAACCCGAATTTCTCCTGGTTCTAAAGGTTCTATTACTAACCTATGTGCATGAGTGGTGGAAGGATTCGTAATGAGTATAATTGTTAATAACAACAAACTTATAATAAACAATCTGTCCATGGCTACACACCTCAACCTTTGGAATCCTATAGGGAACGGGGAAAATTAGGACTGTGTCCCAGTCCTTTATATTCAGTTGGATTTTGCGGATCAATAGTTGCCCCTGTTTCAGCAGCGATAATCATGTCGAATTCATTTGGGTGATGCTCTGTAAATATCATATAAGTTCCTTTTTCTTCAATTTTGAACGAATAAAACGACTGATCCAAATTCAACAGTATTTCGTAAACAACTCAAAATGGTCATTTTCCGCTACTTCAATGGCAGTTGATTTGATAAGGTGAGCAGCATGATGTTCTAGGTCTTTAATATTTTTATTTTTCCTCATAGTCTCATCCTCGAATCATTTTGATTAAGTTCTAAGGAATAAGTACCAGGATCAAAATTATAAAGCGCAGACCATTCATAAGGAAGATCGTCGTGATGATCAATTTCTGATTCTTCATTGGGAGGGGCATCAGTGTCTTTTGTTGCAGATGCTCGTGATCGTCCTCATTTTCGACTGCAAGCTCGTTTTATTCAGTCTCGATCCTATGTATTCCCCTTCATTTGTTGATATTTCATCGTCCCTATCTGAACAAGCTGTTACGAACCCAAAGAGAACTAAACCACCAATAGACAACATTACACTTTTTTTCACCGTTCTTCTCCCCCAATGTAAATTGAACCATTTAACTCAGAGATTGGTTATTGATGATTTTAAAAGTTATGATGAATTGAAATTATGAATATTATCTTGAAAAAGCAGTATCATACACAGGTAATTAGGAAATTAGATAAAGTGTTTTGATTTCTATAATTTAAAAAGGGGTCACCAGATAACAACTTTTCATTACAGATATTTATATAGAAACTATGAAGAAAGCAAGGCAATCTATTGAACAAAAATCATTTAATATTTGCTTTTGTGATTGGAATCACATTTGTCGTATAATCCTCCTTTTATACTTACATTTATAAAGAACTAGGAGGGAAATAGATGAATAGAAAAATTTGCTTTATACTCATGATTTTGACGATTTCACTTTTGCTTGCTGCTTGTGGACAGAACGCTGAAAGCGTGGTAAATAACGAAGAAAATGCTAATGCAGAAAACAAGTTGAACGATGGTATGGAAGAGACAGAAAAACAAGTGGACGTGGGGGAAGCGGATTTCGAAGAAGAGTACATTGTTGTAGTCGGAAATGAAAAGGATGGAACTATGTCTGTCATTTACTATCCAGAAGGAAGGCAAGAGCTTGTTTACCTTGATGGGGAAGCACATAATCTAGAAGTCAATGTCGAGTCTCAGTTAATTTGGGTAACTATTAATCCGCCACATGAGGATAATGAAGATGAGAAACATAGTCATAACCATGAAGATGATGGTAACGAAGAACAAGATAAGGTAAAACAAGAAATGATTGTAGCATATGATATAAACACGTTAGAAAAAGTGGAAGAACATCAGGTAGGGAGTCACCCAGCTCATGTAACGACTACAGAGAATGGTGAGATCGTTGTCGTAACAAATTCTGGTGATAATTCTGTCACGGTTATTAATAGAAAGACAGATGAAGTTGTTAATGTAGAGGTGGGAGAATATCCACATGGAGTAAGGATATCGCCCGATCAACAAAATGCTTATATAGCGAATATGCAAAGTGCTGATGTTAGCATTATTGACTTACAATTGAATGAAGAAGTTAATCGAGTTCATGTAGGAGAGGGTGCTGTTCAAACTGGATTTTCCCATGACGGAAAGTATGCCTTTGTTGGATTGCATGTTGATAACCAACTAGCTGTTATTAATACGTCAACGCAAGAAGTAATCAAACACATTGATGTCGGAGTAGGTCCGGTACAAATGTTTGCTAGTTACGACAATCAATATGTCGTTGTTGCAAATCAAGGAAGTGAAGAGAACCCATCAGACACGATCTCTATTATAGGACTTGATACATTAGAAGTTGAAAAGGAGGTTCCGTTAGGAAAAGGGGCACATGGTATTGTAATTTCTAAGGATAGTCAATATGCCTTTGTTACAAATATGTTTGAAGACACGGTTTCCGTTGTTGATTTAAAAACGTTAGAAGAAGTAAAACGATTAGATGTAGGGGAATACCCTAATGGTATTTCTATAAACTAGAGGAAAAGCCTTAAGAAGTTGTAGGTAAACTTTTTAAGGCTTTTCTTTGTTCGCCCTTTTTTTTACTCCTAACCAATTTAATGCTTATTACATCCTATGGAGTTTCAAGGGTTAAAGAATTAGATTTGAGGCAAGAATTATTTGTGAAACTCTCGCATAGGAAGTGATTGATTTATGCAAGAACTAATTTTAAATATTAAGAAAAAATCAGTCTTCGTAAAATTACAACCAGAATTAATAAAGGATCTATCCCTGACTTTTTTCTTTGCATTTTCGATGATCATGTTTGAAATTTTTTTAACACGTTTGTTTGCAGTTATTTTTGATTACAATTATGTATTTCTTGTCATTTCGTTAGCTACATTAGGAATTGGAATTGGAGGATATTTTGCTTATCAGTTTCCTATTCTTTTCCGTAGTCTATATCCATTTGCACTATGTGGGCAAGGTGTTTTACTAATAGGTGTAACGTCATTAATTTATCTTACGCCATTTCAAGGCATCACCTTTTACTCCATTCTCTCAACAGTACCATTTTTGTTTACTGGTTATATTTTAGCTAGTATTTTTCAAAAATTACATACTAAAGTTCATGTTGTTTATTTCATCGATTTAGTCGGAGCAAGTTTGGGGGCGAGTCTTGCCATCCTCTTGATGAATCATTTATCCCCTATTCCAATGATATCTATGTTATCACTTGCTTTATTTTTAGTTGGGAGTATTCTGGTATTTACTCAATTAAAAAAAGCTGCAAAAGTTATGTTAATCATGATACTAGCCTTATTGATGATAAATATATTTTCTCCTTTTTTAACAACGGAACGTTTTTTGTCTTATCAAACAAGTCCATATACAACGTTTTCTGAACTAGAGGGAAACATTATCTATTCTGAATGGGATTCATTTTCACGCACTGATGTTTACGATGCAAAAGACGGAGATTTTTTGTATATGACGATAGACGGAGGTGCTGTTTCTTCGATTTCTCGTTTTGACGGAGACCTAAATACAGTAGACTATTTGCAAATGAATACAAGTGATTTAGCTTTTCAGAATCCAAAAGAAAAAGAGAGGGCATTGATTATTGGAAGTGGTGGTGGACAAGAAGTCTTATCTGCTGAAATGGCAGGCTATTCCAAGATTGAAGCTCTAGACATAAATAAAGGTAGCTTTAACGCCGTTCATTCACTTCGATCATTTGCTGGGGATGTATTTGAACGAGATGGTGTCGAAACGATTGTAGCTGATGGTCGAAATTATATTCGTGAGACAACAAATACTTATGATTTGATATTCCTTTCACTGGTAACAAAGCAATCTGATAGTGGACTAGGGTTAGCCTTAACGGAAAATTTCATTTATACGAATGAAGCGTTACGTGACTATTTTAATAAACTCAAAGAAAATGGCCAACTTTCATTTCTACTTCACGACGAAAAGGAGCTAGCTAAAGTCATCCATAGTGCAGAAAGCTATTATCAAGAAAGGGGAATTCCATCTAATGAAATTAAAAATCACATAGCCGTTGTCGGTAGTCAACACATTTTTGGTCATGTAGTAGCCGAGCCGGGAAGCATCGAACGGCCACTGCTTATTTTGAAAAAGCATCCATTTACAGAAAAGGAAGCGACGAAACTTTTCGACTCTGCCGCGAATATCGCACAGCTCCCTTTACATGTTCCATATAGATTTGATCACTACAAAGATTTAGCAAACAGGCTTCATGATACGGCCATCCCTTTTAAAGCAAACCGAGATGCTCAGCCTTTCTTTTTTCATAAGAATGATGGGATTCCTTCTTTTTTATGGATTGGTTTGATTCTTATAAGTCTTGGCACTTCTGTAATGAGTTTAATTTATCGAAAGCAAGTTCCAGTTGGAAGCATGGTTTATTTCAGTGGGATTGGAATCGGTTTTATGCTTATTCAAGTAACACTGATACAACGCCTGACATTGCCTCTAGGGCATCCTACTTGGGCATTTGTTATCGTATTAACAACACTTCTTATTTCCGGTGGAATTGGAAGTGCCTATTCGACTAAATGGAAAAGAGAAGAGGATAGAAGATTTGTCCCAATATTACTTGTGGCATTTCTAACATCTGTCGTGTATCTATTAATTCATTTTTACTATCAGTCTGAGCTGGCACTCTCCACATTTCAAAGAACCTTGCTTGTCATTACTATGCTTATCCCAGTAGGTTTTTTTATAGGAATGCCATTTCCATATGGGATGAGTAGGCTTAAAAAGCATCAAATTTCAATTAGTTGGGGGATCAACGGTTTAATGACGGTTGCCGGTTCAATAGTAGCAGCCATGTTATCTTTAACGTTTGGAATGAATCTTACAATAATAGTAGGGATTGTTGTTTATCTCTTGTTATTTATTTTTCAACCTCTGTTAAAAATGTAAATCAGAAATGTGATTTTTCCTTAGCCAGAATTAAATTCTGGCTCTTATTGTGTTATTGACATACCTTACTAGGGTAATGTAACTTTAGTTAGAATACATTGTTAAAACAAACAAGGTGGGAAGAATAGATGAGTCAAACAGAGAAACTTGTTAAACTTGCTGTGAATGCTGGGATATCCTTTGGGGCAAAGTTAAATGCAAAACAATTACGAGTTCTAGCTGAATATATGAATGATGATCAAGAATTGGAATTAACAACGTTTCAACAGCTCTATATTGATGTGTCTGAAAATAAACTGGAGTTAGTAAAAGGAAAATTTAAAGAAGCTGGTTTAATCTGTTATCCGGTTGGAAGTTTTGTTAAAAGCCTTCGTACCTGTAATTTTTGTAAAGGATCGGAGGAAGAAGGGATGCCGGTAGCTATCGAGTTAAATAAACGAATTGCGGGAAGGGAAGTGCCTTTTACCCTCAAACCAGCATATACGGGATGTCGAGTTGGTTGTGGTGAACCATTAATCAATGACATTGGGATTATTAAAGTAGGTACAAATGAGTTCGATTTATACATCGGTGGCAAAAGCAAGGGAGCAGATGCTAAGGTAGGTACATTGTTCAAGAAACAACTAGTACCTGAACAATTATATGCGATGGTGGATGATATACTAGATCTTTATCACGAATTTGGAAAAAAAAGAGAACCGTTTTTCAAGTTTATTAATCGATTCGGCTTTGAAAATTTACAGCAGCAAGTTCTTAAAAAAAGATAAATGATAATCAAAAATTCAATCTACTGAAAGTAATAAGCTGTTGACAGGATTTAGGAAGAAATAGGTTCAGCTAAGGGTGCGCTACTTATTACGTAGCGCACTTGTTTTTACCTAGCCATTGGTATTCACTTCTTATCTTTAGCTTTACTATAATTATGCACCCATAGCAAAGGCGCGACACTCTTGAGCACAATGTAAGCACATTTGACCACATCGTTGCGAAACTTCGTCTGGGTGATGTAAACAGTGGTTCCCGCAAACTTCACAAATATGGGCACATAACGAAGCAAGAGATTTTGCGAAGACGCTACAACGGGCCATATATTTAGCAGTTAACATACAAATATCAGCGCAGTCTCTAAGTAATCGCAATTGCTCTTTTCTGTGACTTGAGCTGTCCATTTGCAAAATAGAATACTCGGTAAATTCACAAATAGCTTCACAATGTTGAACCGTTTCAAGTGCTCTGTGTTGTGACATGTGGTTTTCCATATGATAAGACATAGTATGATTCAATTTAATTCCTCCTTAAATTTAAAAAACTTATATCACAAGTTCATCGTATGTCTAGTTGATTACCTATGCTTTAGGCATTAGTCTAATTTTTAGGGTTTTACGAGTTCCAAACGGGCAGCTATTTAAATTCTCAGTATGATAAGAAAAAAACTAACCAACTCTTTCGTGTATCACAACATTTTTATTCTTTTTAAGCAATAATTTTTTTCCATTCCATCATATTTTCATCACAATTTCTTTATATTCTTTTCTTGTAATGAACATACACTTATGAGGAGGGAATGGAATGAAAATGAAGTTGGCTTTATTTGTATTAGCTGCAACCATGACAATTGGTACTCCTGCTTTTGCTAGTGGAAACGGAGTTGCGGATTGTGCGCAAATGTCGAAGGGACAACATGTAGCAATGTGTGCACAAAAAATGGAACGCGGGGTTTCTGACTGTGCCACTGCTACTGAATGCCCTATGACAAGTGGATGTACGAATTAATGAACCAGGATGGTTAGTCAATAAAACATTTAGTATCATAAAAGTTTTTAAGTGGATTTCCTTGTACGAATACTGATTTAATGAAAATAACAACGAATTAAGACTCGAGGATCGTTCAATCCTCGAGTTTCTTCTTGCTACTTCTATGAAATTCCATTGACACTGGTAAGGAATCTGTTTGTTGGTCTTTTTCTCACTCTGAACTTAGTTCCATGGATATTACGTAGTTTTTATTTTTACTTTTCATCATAAATCCATCACATTTTTTCGCTATAGTAAGAACGCTTGATTATAAAAGTAGGAGATATGATGATGAATTATATTTTTGAAAGTTACAGTTACCAAGAGCTATGGAATATAGGGTGGCTTTTCTTTATTTTTCTTATTACATTTTTTTATTTCTATGTCACTAAAAAAGTTGCTAATAGGACCAGTAAAGGAAAAGCCGTATCGTTTGTTATAGGAGTATGGGTTTTTTATGTTGCAGTAGGAAGTCCACTTCACTTAATCGGACACAACTATTTGTTTAGTGCTCATATGCTTGAACAGGCAATAGTCTATTTTGTGGCACCACCATTGATTCTTATAGGACTACCTAATCAATTAACTAAGCATCCTTTCATCTCCAGGTTACTAAGCAGGGGATTACTAGGAGTATTGAGCAAACCGATCATCGCATCGCTTTTATTTAATGGATTATTTTCCCTATACCATTATCCAAGTCTATTTGACTATTTACGTTTGAACCATCTATATCAATCTGTTTATCATTTAATTCTCACAATATTAGCTTTTACAATGTGGTTATCTATTCTTCATTCCAAAAGTAATTACGAGTTATCTGAATTGAAAAGTTTAGGCTACATTTTCTTAAATAGTGTATTAATTACACCGGTTTGCGCTTTAATTATCTTTTCTAATAACGTACTTTATACAACCTATATAAATGCTCCTCAATTGATCTCGTTCTTATCAATAAAAGATGATCAACAACTTGGAGGGATTGTAATGAAGCTGGTTCAAGAAGGGGTATTTATTTCAATCATTGGAATACTTTTTTTCCGGTGGGCAAAAAAAGAAAGAAAAAAAGAAAATGTAGAAATTTCAAATGAGGATGCTTCATAAAATTGATTACTATAAAGCGAGGTTTGTAATATGTATGATGTATTTAATTCTATTAGTCGATTATTATATGATCCCTTAATTCAACTAATGTATGGTTTTGAACATATTCCGCTTTTAGCAGCGCTTATTATTGGAATTCTAGCAGCTGCTGCACCGTGTCAATTCACCGGAAATGTAGGTGCCATTACACTTTATGGGAATCGGTCTATCCAAAAAGCTATTCCATGGTCAGAAGTCATATTCTTTCAACTTGGGAAAGTCGTTGTTTTTTCGGGGTTAGGATTACTAGTGTGGATATTAGGTTCTGAATTTCAACAAGAACTAATTGGTTACCTTCCATGGATACGTAAAATACTTGGGCCCATTTTTATCATAATCGGTCTTTATTTAGTTGGACTCATCACATGGAAATGGTCTATCGGTCTAAAACAAAGAGAAGCTGGTGATAAAAACAGAGGAAAATGGGGGGCATTTCTATTAGGAAGTAGTTTTTCATTAGGGTTCTGTCCAACCATGTTCTCAATCTTTTTCTTTTTGTTAATGCCGCTAACCCTTTCAACTTCATACGGATTCATCTTACCAACGGTGTTTTCGTTTGGTACATCGATTCCTTTGTTCATTACAATGTATCTCATCTGGACTTTTGGATTAAACGGGACACTTTTGAAAAAAGGAAGAAACATCGGAAAATGGATCCAGCGAGTCGCAGGGGGCTTTCTGATCATCCTTGGGATTCTAGATACAATAACTTATTGGGGGATTTAAGAAAGTATGTATTGCATTAAACCATGATCTAATTCAAAAGGAAATTTATATTTTTTTCTTCAAAATTTCAACACAATTACCTTTTATAATATAAATAGATTTAAAAATTAGGAGGTATTTGACTATGGAAAATTTAGCTTATTATCTTCCACTATTATTATGTCCTTTAATGTTAGTGATGTTATTTTTCTTTATGAAAAGGATGTCTGATGGAAATAACAGTAATAAGAGTGAACCAAACGGAAAAGATTTACAAAAAAATATGAATCACTTAATGGAACAAAATCAAAAGTTGATGAAGGAAATTGATTCTTTAAAAAGGTCACAATAATGGAGGGGAGTACGTTTGGAGGAATTATCAATTTTTATTCCGATCATACTTTTATTCTTACTAATAATTGCGATGATGATTCACTCTTATGCTACTATCAAAAGAAAACCAGAGGGTTATGAATTTTCGTTTAATAAACAGAATGACCCCTTCGATAAACGGGAAAAAAGCAACTAACCTTATTGTAAGATTATCCCGCTTAACAAACTCACAATGGGTCTAAATTATAGTAAGATCAATCGGTGGAGGAGGCTTTTAATTGAGTTGCCTCCATTTTCTTCTTTTCAAGTAGATTTGTGTAAAAAAATATTTTATAAGTAAGATTCTTTATATAGAAAAGAGGGAGAACATGGACACTAAAATTCTAATTGTTGATGACGAATGGAATATGAGAAATCTAATTCGAATTCATTTATCCAAGCAAGGATATAACATAGTGGAAGCTGTGAATGGGAAAGAAGCGCTTAAAGAAATGAAATGTCATTCTTTTCAACTTATTATTTTAGATGTAATGATGCCAGAGATGGATGGTTGGGAAGTGTGTGAAGAAATTAGAAAAGAAAATTTGGCTTTGCCTATATTAATGTTAACAGCTAGAACTGAGACAACGGACAAGGTGAAGGGACTCGATATTGGAGCGGATGATTATTTAACTAAACCTTTCAAACCAGAAGAACTTATCGCACGAGTGAATGCACTTTTAAGAAGAGCTGTTGTAAATCAAACAACGCAAACAAAACAACTCCATTTCCACGAGCTGAAAATGGATGTGGATGATCATAAAGTTTTTGTTCAAGACAATCCTGTTCATTTAACCCCTAAAGAATTTGAGTTATTAAAATTATTACTCTTGAATCCTAAGCAAGTGTTTAACCGAGACCAGTTACTTTTGAAAATTTGGGGAGTGGATTTTCTCGGAGATGAAAGAACGGTTGATTCTCACATAAAAAGTATTCGTTTGAAATTAAAGAAAGAAGGGCTGAGCTTTACTATCATCGAAACGGTTTGGGGTGTCGGCTATAAGTTAAAGGAAATAGACACATGAGATGGAATCGAATTGATGTAAAATTAGGGCTGACGATGATTACCGTTTTTTTATTAGTTTTCGCACCTTTTGTTTATGTCATTGATCAGGTTTTTTGTAATTATTATTACAATAAGGCAAAAGAGGAAGCTCATCAATTAACGTCAAATTATGCCCAGATGATAGCGAATAATCAAATGTTAATGTCAACGCCAATGGTCGAAATGGCAGGAAATATTACACAAAAAAAAATCTTCTTACTAGACGAAGATGGAGATATGATCACGTTTACAGGTACGGATGATCTGGAAATAAACATTAAAGAGTTCGACTTGCAAAACCTTTTTGAAGGAAGGCCTGTTTTCTATGAATACGTAGAACCGTTCACTGACATTCCTTATCTTTTGTATGGTCATCCAATAAATGCTGATCAATTCAAAGGTAGTCTGTTCATGTTATTTCCACTTAATGATATGTATGATTCGATGTCTACGGTAAGACAGTTGTTTCTTCTTGCTGGTGTTGGAGGTTTCTTTCTAGCTCTTGGGTTTACATTTATTGCTTCACGAAAGCTCTCGTCACCTTTACTTGAAATGCAGGCTGCAACAAAAAAGATTGCCAAAGGGGATTTAAATACAAAAGTGATTGTACGATCAAAAGATGAAATCGGTTCTCTTGCTGTTGGCATTAACAACCTAACTCAGGAACTAAAGAGGCACCATGATACAAGAAGTGAATTCTTTGCTAGTATTTCTCATGAGTTAAAGACACCGGTTTCATATTTAATGGGTTATTCGGAAGTCTTGAAAGAAAAGCTGTATCAGACGGAGGAAGAAAAAGAACAGTATTTATCAATCCTTGAACATGAAGCAACTCGATTAAATTATCTTATATCAGACTTGTTTGATTTGTCGAAGATGGAAGAAGGGAAGTTTGACATAAATAAGGAGTGGATCGATTTAACAGAACTTGCCGATAACCTCGATATGAAATATTCATTAAAAGCAAAAGAAAAAGATCTTCTATTTACGGTTAAAGTGGATGAAAACCTTTCCTTGTTTTATGGAGATGGAAAACGAATAGAACAAGTTTTTACCAACTTATTGGATAATGCGATGAGGCATACGACTAACGGTGAGGTAACCTGTGAGTTCAGGCAAGGTGATAATCAAATTAACATCATTATCAAAGATACCGGATCAGGAATTCCAGCCGACGAACTTCCATTTATTTTTGATCGGTTTTACCGAGTAGAAAAATCTCGCTCAAGAGAATTCGGAGGGACCGGATTGGGATTAGCCATCGTTAAAATGTTAGTAAAGTTACACGGTGGTACAATAGATATAACGAGTAAGGAAAACGAAGGAACCCAATTTACTCTTTCTTTTCCTAATGATATTGGGAACAAGGAGAGGGGAGAAAAGATATGAAATGGATAGACTGGGTCATTGTTAGTCTGCTTTTGCTTATTGGGTTAGTTTGTTTAAGTATGTCCTTAACGTTAACGACGGACGAGAATTTTATCATCTCTCTCCTAAAAATTTGTCTTTGGGTAGGAATTCCATCTCTAACGATTGGACTAATTTTTCTGTTGTTCAAAAAAAGAAAGTAAGCAATTGTATGAGAAAAAATAGGGATGTGTGTATGGAGTGTGGACAAAAAAAGACTTACTAGCCGGTCTTATTCTCTTTCTGACAATATTCATTTCACTGGTAGACGGTACTGCGGTTGAAGCCCATTCAGAAATAAAAGAAATAAGTCCGGGAATGAATGAAATATTGGACCATTCACCAGAACGTATTAGTGTTTTGTTTGCTGAACCTGTAGAAGTCTATTCAGAGTCTATTCGCTTAACCAATTCGATCGGATCAAACGTTCGAATCGGAAAAGCGGTGATTGATCCTACTGACAAACGTTTAGTAACATTACCGGTTGAAACTCTATTATCAGATGGCAGGTATACATTAGAGATTTTCGCAATTGCCATGGATGGACATGAAATTAAAGAGCGTTTCCAATTTGAAATTAAAAAGGAACAAATTTCAGAATTAGATTATTGGAGAAATCTAACCCTCGTTCAATCCGCTCCAGCAGATGGGGAGATCGTACCAACTTCTCCAAACAAAATTGAACTATGGTTCTCTGATGAGATAGAATTAGAGGTTTTTGCGATCTATGATGATAATCAAAGTTTAGCACCGATAGGAGAAACTTATGTAAATCCAGCTGATGCTTCCCACTATATAATAGAGCTAGACAAGAAATTATCAAAAGGGACATATGAAATTAATTGGTACGTACGTAAAGATAACAAAAGTAAAAATGGAATTTTCTACTTCGCAGTGGATGAAGTCACATCTATTACCCCTCCAGAGGGAAAAAGAGTTTCAATGGGGGGATGGCAACATGTCGGATTGATTGAATTTGCTAGTTGGCTGTCCTATCTGGGTGTTTTCATCTTGTTTGGTAGTATGGTTTTTCAATTATTGATTTCAAAAGGTAGTGAAAACACCAACCGGTGGAACAAGATGAAACGGATCTTCTTCATCATGAGTGTTGTAGGGTTTCTACTACTTATTACAATTCGGAAGGATGAAATTACTAATATTTCAGTCGTGGAGTTTATTCAATTTCAATTTGTTTGGGGCATGGTCCTTCAACTTGTCCTTGTACTTATTGCATTTTTTCTTAGGTCGATGATAGGACAGGTATTATTGTTAGCTGGAACGATTATGATGTGGGCATTATCAGGTCATGCTGTATCAGATTGGTATGGTGGGCTTATCTCAATAACGTTAGATGCTTTGCATTTATTTTCTATTGCGATTTGGCTTGGTGGATTGTTTGCATTAATAGTCATGATACCTAAAGAGGAAGGTTTAAAATGGCTAAAAGAAAATGGACGAAAGTTCTCCAAATATGCACTTATAAGTATATTTATTATGAGTTTAACAGGGATAGGAATGCTATTGCGTTATCTTCCTTCTTTTACTATGGACAGTTTAATGATAAGTAGTTGGGGGCAGTTTCTCCTTTTTAAGGTGATTTTATTTCTAGTTATAACTTTTATAGGATTCTATCAAATGAGATTATTGAAAAGCGGTATTGATCATAATCATACATCTCTTACCGCTATCTTAGGAAGAACCGAACTCATTATTGGAATGAGTATTCTTTTCTTTGCAGCATCAATGATCAACACGTCACCCAAGGCTGCTGAACAAGGAATTTATCCCACAGATCTTTATTCTCCTGTTGATGTCTCTGTATCACTGACACCATTTCAGATGGGATATAATGATTTAATTATAAAATTTGATCAATCAGAAGATATAAAGAATGTTGATGTTGAGCTTTTTATGCCACCTTTTATGACCAGAACGATAACCGCGTTTTCGTTAGGGGAAGGGACTTTTCAAGTGACTGGTGGACTATTACATGGTTCTGGTAGACCTATTTAAATATTCATGTCACTAAAACGAGTGGCGAAAACTTAATGATTCCATATGAAATACAAGTGCCCGGCGATATGTAATGCTTCGTTTTTGATTGCCGACACAACTGTATAAAGAATGTCACGCTTCTCACAGAAAGGGTTCTTAGATTTTTCGTAAGCGTCAAATAGTCCCCACCTATTAAAAAAGATGGGGACTGACTTATAATCTATTTATCATGTTGAATACGACAGCGAGTTGGAAGACTATTCGACCAAGGAAGTAACTGATCAATGGCGTTCTCATTACTCGCATCTACATTGGGTAGCTTCTCGAAAATGTACATCAAGTATTGATAAGGATTAAGGCCATTTTCTTTGGCTGTTTCTACAATACTATAAGTCACAGCACTAGCCTTCGCTCCTTTCGGAGTGTTGGCAAAAATCCAGTTCTTCCTTCCAATGACAAATGGCTTAATGGATCTCTCACTTCTATTATTATCAATCTCCAGTCTACCATCCTCTAAGAAAGCTTTTAGCTTATCCCATTGATTGCGACAGTATTTGATCGCTTGTCCAAGTGCACTCTTTGGTAACACTTTTGGTGTCTGCATGCGAAGCCATACTGAAAAAGCATCAAGAAGTGGTCGGCTTTTTTCTAGTCGCACTTGATGACGTTCATCAAAAGATAAATCTTTGATTTCTCGTTCAATCGCAAAGAGTTGGTTACAGAACTGCAGGCCTTCTTTGGCTGTGACATCTTTCTACCGTTGTTGTTCAGGTAAAGCTTTTAGAGCTTCATCGAATTTACGACGGGCATGAGCCCAACAGCCAACTAACTTCACTTTTGGTATTCCGTTGTATCCAGCGTAACCATCCACGTGTAAGTACCCTTGGAAAGGAGATAAAAAATTCCTAGGATGTTTACTTGCACGTGTTTGTTGGTAATCAAACAATACAATCGGTTGACCTTCCTGCCCAGAACGGTAGAGCCACAAATAGGAAGAAGCTGTTGATGCTCGATCAGGTTCTCGAAGCACTTGCAGCGTCGTTTCATCGGCATGAAGAATATCTCGCTCCATAAGATGTTGATACATCCGGTTATAGATGAGGTTTAGCCAAGTATTAGCACCATAAAGAACCCAATTAGCTAATGTTTGACGTGACAAAGAAACGCCGAGACGCGCAAATTGCTGTTCTTGCCGATACAATGGAAGTCCTTCTACATATTTTTGATTCATGATGTAAGCCATCGCAGATGGCGAAGCTAGACTCTTAGGGAATACTGGTTTAGGCATTGAAGCTTTGACGATAGGAGTTTCAATGTTTTCACGTTCACAATGACGACATGAATAAACATGTTGAACATGCTCAATGACCTTTACTTCTGCCGGGATCACTTTTAACTCACGACGTATTTCTGTCGACATTTCATGTAAGTTTCCATTACAGCAGGAACAAACCTGGTCTTCTTCAGGTAATCGATACTCGATGATTTCCTTCGGAAGGTTCTCAAGTTTGATGTCGCGTTGCCCTTTGGTCTTTTTACGTTTATATGTAATCGTTTCAACCGTAGGTTCTTCAATAGTTGGATCAGCAGAGATCTCCGCTTCATTAAAAAGAGGTAGCTCTAGCTGGTCAGCGTTTGTCTTCTCACTTGAAGTACCGAATTGGCGTTGCTTACTAAGACGGAATTGTTCTTCGAACCATTTAATTTTTGCCGTCAGCTCTGCGTTCTGTTTCTCAAGTGATGAGACACGTTCTTCTAACTCTTCAGTTGTACGTCGAGAGGTGGTTTCTGTTGTTTTCATACTTTCATTATACACTACCTCTCAACGATTTGCTTTTTCATTTTATCCATTAGATGACTCGTCCTGCGGTCACTTTTGGATGTGCAGAATTTTGATCAATCGAAAGGCCGTCAAGTAACCAACGGAACTGACGGTGGCTAATCATTTGCGGAGAGGAAGAAGAATCATCTGGCCAAGTGAACGTCCCCTTTTCTAAGCGACGATAATAGAGCCAAAAGCCATTATGTTCCCAGTGGAGGATTTTGATCTTATCTCGTTGACGATTGCAGAAAACAAAGAGACAGGGAGAGAAGGGATCTAATTGAAAGCTTTCTTGCACGATTGCGGCAAGGCCATCAATGGATTTCCGTAAGTCTGTACTTCCTTTCGCAAGATAGACTCTGTCAATGGAACGATGGTTAATCATCCATTTCTCAACACCCGAAGTACACGGCAAAGGTGTTCTTCACTCACATCTTCAGGGATATAGACAGATAGATCATCTAGTCTCAACTCAATAGCTGTGTTAGTGGTAAAGGTAGGGACATCTAAGGATGTCCAACCACTGTTTATCTGGTTGTTTGACTGTGAGTTTGTTTCTGACTTGAATTTCTTTCGCCAATAATGGAATTGATACTCCGTAATCTCTTCTTGTTTGGCTACCCATTCATGGATAGTGTCTCCGCTAGCTTCAAAGTCTTCCATGCGGTTTTTCCATAGATGGTATTTTTCTTTACGATTCATAGCGACACCCTTTCATCGTTCTTGATTAGAGTATCGCATGGGCTTATACCTATTGGAATGTGTGTGTTATTTGACGCTTACGATTTTTCTCTAAGGGCCCTTTACTGGCTATGAATATGCTTCTCTCCACTGTTTACTTTTGTACATAGTCAGATAACTATACTTTTATTGGTAAATAATGTTAAAGTAATTAAAGATTATTTCTCTAGTAGTGTCAAAATGATGATGATTCTACCGCTATTCTCAAGATGTCATACAGCTAAGGTTATGTTTTTTATAAAACTCGGTTAATCCATTTGAGTGTGCGACCCTTAAAGAATTCTTGGGTTGAAAACTAGTTTTAGAAGAGGGGGAGAAGATTGAAGATAAGGGGAAAACATATTATTTTATTTTTTGTCCTGTTCTTGACTGGTTTTATTTTAGTGGTGAATTATGAGTCTACAGATTCAGGTAACTTTGATCCTCTGAATAGATTGAATTCGACATGGGCACAGGAAAATGAACTTAGAAACCAAATCATCATGGAACAATCCTTAAACAAAATGCTTCAAGAGGAGTTAAGGTTATATCAATATCAGGTACGGGAACTTGAAGAAAACTTAAGCACCGTTAATGAAAAAAGTGAAGAAAAAGCAGAAAATTTGCTCGAAGACATAGAGAGGTTAAGAAAGATTGTAGGACAAGTGCAAGTAACTGGACCAGGAATTGAAATCTCATTAGAGGATTCAGACTATTTACCTAACGGGGCTAATCCGAATGATTACATTGTTCATGAAGGACATATCCAACAGGTGGTCCAAGAATTATATGTTGCTGGAGCGGAAGCAATTGCCGTAAATGGGTATCGCCTAAGACATTCATCATTTATTCAATGTATAGGGCCTGTAATAAGTGTAGACGGAAATATTTCATCAGCTCCTTTTATTATTACGGCGATTGGGGATGCTGATCATTTAGAAGCAGCTTTAACCCTACATGGCGGAGTTCAGCATCAGTTAATTAATGATGAAGTAACAGTAAGAATACAGAAAAAAACTAATATTCTATTAGACTCTTACCTAACAGAAGGTTGATTACATGTGTATAAAGATAGTAAACATATTAATTTATGTAAATATTGAGACACACGAACCTTGGATTCGCGTTTATACACAGTAGTTCTTTATTTTTTTCAAAACTAGCAAACTGTTTTCTTAGATGTATCAAAGTTTTATCACATTTATATTTTAAAATAAAAGTAACGAAGGATAGTTGAAATAAGAAATATATTATTGTGACTGAATTGAGTAGCAAGGATAATTTGGATTTAATCTAAGGAATCATTTAGTCTAAATAATTGGAGGTGTTTAATCATGATGATGAACTGGGGAATGATGAATCTCGGTATGATTTTGTACATGATCTTAGTAATTCTTATATTAGGTTTAATCATTTATGGTGGATTGGTATTAGTCATGAGACTTTTAAATAAAAAGGATTCTAACAATAATTCTCAAGATTGGGACCAAGATACATCACTTCAAATTTTAAAAGAACGGTTTGCAAAAGGAGATTTAACGCAAAGTGAAGAAGGACATAAGTTAGTTCCACCTCTGCCATCTTTTTGACCCACTTCGGACAAGTTATTGATCCACCTATGACAGAAGTGATCCACTAGTAGATTTATAAACAGCCAGGGGGATGTATTTCATTCCCACTGGCTGTTTAGCTTATTTAAAACGTTTACCGTCTAGTTGTTTATCAATTATCTCTAGTGCCCAGCGAACGAGTTCCTCATGGTTCAAATCCTCTTCATCTTTCCATGTACATGTAGGCAATAGCTTCGCTTCCACCTTTCTCATAACGTCATCCGGTAAATACATATGAAAGAAATACCTTGCTATACGGAGTTCTACTTCTTCAGGAATCACTTGGATACCGCCAGTCCATGACGTTCTCTCATTGAGGCATTACCGTCAATAAGTATGTTGTAAGAATCGTGCACAATTCTGTCCAAAATTGCGTCTGCTAATGTGCTTTCTCCAATTTTTTCATGCCATCCTCTCGGATCAAATTGAGAACAAAAGATAGTTGAACCCTGCTGGTGGCGTGCTTCTACGATTTCAAGAAGGTCTCTTGCCTCTGTTTCTTTTAAAGGGGTTAATAGCCACTCGTCTAAAATAAGTAGATTTATATTCTTGTATTTTTTCATAACCTTTCTGTACGTTCCTTCTCCTCTTGCGATTGCCAATTCGTCCAAAAGATCAGGTAATCGAATATATTTTACTTTATAGAATTGACGACATGCAGCGATGCCAAATGCGCAGGCTAAATACGTCTTCCCATTTCCCGAAGCACCCATCAATATAATATTGTGATGCTCTTCAATATAATTACCAGTTGCTAATCGCAAAATTTGTGCCTTATCTAGCTTTCTATCCGGATGATATTCAATATCTTCGATACATGCCTGTGTGTCCCGTAATTCTGCTTGTTTGATGAGGCGATCCAGTTTATTATTTTGCCTTCTGGACCATTCGATATCAACCAGTAAGCCGAATCGATCTTCAAAAGAAAGTTCTTGATATTCCGGATTTCTCAATTGCTCTCTAAATGTTTCTGCCATCGCAGACATTCTCATTTCATTTAACTTTGTTAAAGTATTATCAGTTGTCATTATTCTTTCCTCCATAGTAAGCAGCGCCACGAGTAAATCCGTAAGCGTTATCATTTTTTTGTGTGTTTATTTGTTTGCCTGTGTCCTCTAATGGTAATTTATCATGTCCTGTTTTCAGGATAGTCTGTATGCTTTTTAATTTTGGCCTTGGTGTATAAGATAGTACTCTTTCACATGCTGTCTCTATGCGTTCAATAGAGTATTTATCTGCCAGTTTCATCAATGCATAGGTGGATTTCAGTCCCTGCTTTTCCGTTGGATAAGATTCTAGGATTCTTTCAATAGTTAATAAAGTGGAAGGGCCGGTTGAGGCACCCCACTCTAATATAAATTCCCTATCAAAGGATGCATACTTTCTATGGTCCTTAGGCATATGGTCAGGAATCGTGTTGAAATCCCCACCTGATTTATTTGACCTTTTATGTGAAGCAATCCGAATATTCTTATAAAACACTTCAACGATATTCCTCGTTACTCGAACGTCTACCGTACATTTGATATAATCATAGGGTACAGAGTAATAGTTATTATCAATTTTCACATGATAATCGGGCTGGACAACGGTCTTTGCCCAGCTCGCAATCTCGTATGGTGAATGAGGCAGGGGAATCAATGCAAATTTTTCTTCTTCTAAGAATGCTTCCTGCCTATTCCCTTTTCTCTTTTGGAAAGATTTTGTATTCACCACATCTAATTTCTCTCTAATCGCTTTGTTTAGCTCAACCAAAGAAAAGAACTTTTCATTACGAAGGGAGGCTATGATCCAAGTTGATATATGGCCAACATTACCTTCTACACTTGCTTTGTCCTTGGGCTGACGTACACGTGCTGGGATAATAGTAGTCTGGTAATATTCAGCCATTTCCTGGTAGCTTTGATTAATAATTGGGTCGGTACGGGAAGACTTTGTTACTCCAGTCTTTAAGTTATCAGGAACAATAATTCTCGTGACTCCTCCATAATATTCAAAAGCATGAATATGAGCCGTAATCCAGCTCTCTATATCCATTGATAAGAACCCTTCTACATAGGAATATTGGCTGCACGGTAATGTAGAGACAAAGATATAAACAGGAATCTCTTCACCGGTTAGGTTGTTCGTGAGATGCATGGTTTTACCTGCCCAGTCGACTTCCATGTGTTCCCCCGGTTTTCTTTTGATTCGCATGGTTGCTTTGGTTTTCCTGGCATAATCGTTGTAAAACCTACAGAACTGGCGATAACTATAAGGGATTTCATCGCTTGCCCTGCACTGTAATGAGTACTCGTCCCATAAAAGGGAGAGTGTAACCCCAGATTTAGCTAATTCCTTATGAACATACTCGCCATCGGGTTTTCGACGATGGTCCGAAGGAAGCTTCTTCTCCGGGAATAAAATCGTTTGTAAATCTAAATCTGTCACTTCCTTCTCAATTGGCCACTGAATACTCTTCTCTTCCGCTCGTCTAATTATTTCTCTAATAGTGTTCCTAGAGTGACCACAACTTGAAGCTATCCCCCTTTGTGTGACTTCCTGCGAGTGAAGCCTTAAAATTTCTCGGTACTTAATCACAAAAAAACCTCCTATATAATAAATTTGCACGTATGTGCTCCTTCATTATATAGGAGGGTGGGTCAGTCGTGTCTCTCTTGGGTCAAAACCATGTCCGAGGTGGGTTAAAAAGATGGCATTACTGGGTCAATTTAATGGCTGTAAACACAAAGTGAATTCGAACAAAAATATACGTATTTAAAAGAAAAAAATTAAATTAAATCAGTATTTATCACAGTTTCATCAAAATTAAAGTCTAAACTAAAAATGTAAAATAAATTCAATACATTATTAAGAGGAGTGAATAACATGCGGAAAAAAACGAAAATGTTACTCTTTTCATTTGGATTATCTTCTGTTTTAGTCGTAGGAACAATGGGGTTCTCAGGAATATCTCAAGCTAATGAAAACCATGGCATGATGAATATGATGGAAGGTATGAATTCCTTAGAAGGCGAGAATATGATGGAAGCATGCAATAACTTTATGGAATCATATGGAAGCGACGAGACTGAAACAAATTAGGAACTCTAAATAATTTTTTAGTATGAGAGGAAGGAGTACCCTTCCTCTTTATTTGTGCAACGTGCGTTCGCATATAGAAGACCTTTTCGTGACCTTCTTCATAAATTGCTGAATGCTAACAGGCAATAAATCTTTTCAAGGGAACAGAAAGTGTGGTCTAGACCTTCCTTAGTTTTCAAAAACTTCAAAAAGTCTAAATCTTCCATCGTTGTCATGAATGTCGATTGACAATAAAGTCGTTTAAATACAAATAAAGTTGTTACATTTACAATAAAGTTATTTAAAACGTCCAATAGGTTGTTCAACTAAAGGTAACGCTTTAACCAAATATCACATCTGATATTAAAATACACTTCACGCTCTTTATCTCCTTTCCCTCTTACACTCGCTGAACGATTCCCAACATTAAATACAATCCTTATCTAATGAAACAATCTCACCAATTCTACATCCCGTCGAAAACATAAACTCAAACAAGGCCTTCTCCATCGGGGTATGGCAACCTTCCCTTAAATGTTCAATTTCACGTTCTGTTAAGAACTTTGGGATTCGTTTTCCTACTTTTGGTTCCGTGATTTTGGCAGCAGGATTAGTGGTTATATGACCTTCCTCGTGAACCAACGAAAAAATGATCGGATAAAACGAACACGATGAGCAAGACTCGATGGTTTTAATCCTTCGCTGGATAAAGCTAAGTAATCTTTAATGGAAATAATTCCTCTAAAATACACATAATACATAGGAGGGAACAAGCTGTGCAACTAACCAAAGCCTGGGAAGCATACAAAGCTGAGAAACGAATTGAAGGATTTTCGCCCCATACTTGAATGCCTACCGACTGCAAGCAAATCTCTTAGTCCGTCACTTCCAAGATATTAACCCCCAATCCGTTACAACCCTATGAAAAACAAGAACAACAATTAGTCCTTTTCTGGTATTATTTATGTTGCGAAGAGTTGAGGTTTTACCATATAGTGAGGAATGGTTAGAAATGGTTCGGGAGGAAAGTTAGAAACTTAAAGCTTTGTTTAAAAACGAAATTTTAAATGTGTATCATATTGGAAGTACCCATTCCAAATATTAAAGCTAAACCAGTAATTGATATTATGGTTAAGGTTACTAACATTAGTGAAGTTGATAAGTTCAATAGCCAGATGGAACAATTAGGCTCTGTAGTGATGGGTGAATACGGAATTCCTAAAAGGCGTTTTTTTATTAAGGGTGGCGATAATAGAACTCATCATGTTCATTTTTACG
Organism: Alkalihalophilus pseudofirmus OF4; assembly: GCF_000005825.2. Taxonomy (GTDB): domain Bacteria; phylum Bacillota; class Bacilli; order Bacillales; family Bacillaceae_D; genus Alkalihalophilus; species Alkalihalophilus pseudofirmus. Next base: position 53,769 of record NC_013792.1, on the reverse strand, counting down.
AAGAAGGTAATGAAGAAATTGCTCGTCACTTAGCATTTAGGGATTATATGATTGCACATCCAGAGGAAGCTATAAAGTACAGTGAATTGAAACAAACATTGGCAGAGAAATCCCCTACAAATATAACTAAGTATATAGAAGGCAAGAACAATTATATTAAGGCAATTGATGATAAAGCAGAGACGTGGAGAAAAACTAACTTATTCAATTAACGGGTGCACGCGACAAGTTCTGTTATAAACGCTTTCTAGCGTGAAAATACAGGAAGTTTACTAGAAAATCTTCAACTTTACAACGGCGGATTGGAATGATGGAACCAAGTTTCCCGAAACAATCCCATCAAGACTCCTGCGTGCGTCATGAATGACAGTTCATGGGGTTCGAAGCACAGGTAGAGTCGGCAGAAGGAAGACTAGAGCCATTCCAATGGAAAAGGTATGTTAACTGATATGCCGGATGGCTAAAAAACTAGATATGGTGAGAATGTTCCATTCAAAAGGAACTGACAAACTTCCGAATTTAAGGGTCTAAAGTTAGAACATAGTGTAATGCTATGTCCCACCATACGGTGGGGCGAGTGGTGTCGAGTAAAACTGCACCCTCTGAAAAACGCTATACCGAACAATGGCGGTATCAAGCTCGCAGGCTTAAAGGAAGCACCTACGTTTAGAATGGATAGCTACGTTGTAAGGTACTTGGGAAGTAAGAAACGTTGAATCAAGGACTGTCATTCGAAACGTTTGCTATAAGGCAAAAGCTGAAATGCATTTATTCTTGCGAAGGTAGGGGTACGACTGGCGAATCTCCTGTAATGGGAGTGGAGGAACAGCCCCAAGTCTAGCGAATTAGAACGATTATTTTCTTCACACGTATGACACCGATCGGGTAGGAATGTGGGGACATCACTCATAAGGAGGGATGCCACAGTGTCAACTTTGAGATATTGGGATTACTACAATATGACAGAAACCTTTACGGATTTACACGAAAGAGCTAGTAACAACGAGTCCTTTGATTATCTATATGAAATCATCACATCAAGGGAAAATATTCTACTAGCCTACCGCACAATGAAATCTAATAAAGGTTCGAAAACACCTGGTACAGATGGGAAAACCATCAAAGATATTAAAAAGCTATCGGAAAATGAGTTAGTGAAAACTATCCAAACAAAACTAGAAAACTATCACCCTAAGAAGGTCAGAAGAAAATGGATTGAAAAGGAAAACGGTAAATTTAGACCACTTGGCATTCCATGTATTCTTGACCGCATTATTCAACAATGTTTTAAACAAGTTCTCGAGCCAATCGCCGAAGCTCACTTTTATAAACATAGCTACGGCTTTAGACCGTTAAGGTCTACTCATCATGCTATGGCAAGAATACAATTCTTAATCAATAAATCGCAACTGCATTATGTGGTTGATGTTGATATTAAGGGATTTTTCGATAATGTCAACCATACCCTTCTTCTTAAACAATTATGGAACTTAGGTATACATGATAGAAAGGTTCTAGCTTGCATTGCTAAAATGCTAAAAGCTGAAATTGATAAAGAAGGCGTATCATCTAAAGGCGTACCGCAGGGTGGTTTGTTATCGACAATATTATCAAATGTTGTACTCAATGACTTGGACCACTGGGTTTCCGAACAATGGGAATTCTTCCATCTCACAAATAAATATAAAACAAGAGAAGGTGAGCTATACGCTAAGAAGCGTACAAATCTCAAAGAGGGGTATCTCGTCCGTTACGCGGACGATTGTGTGCCACGAAGGGACACAAAAGCAACTCGAAGAGTTGCATAGTGTAACATGCTGCACAAAAGATGAGGGTGGGCCCCTCGAAATCGCCATACAGGTGGAGATTTCAAACCACCCTAAGGTGCTTTAGTCAAAAGCTATGGTATTGAGCGTTAGGGAAAAGGCAGTGCAGGACACTGTCAGGTACGTATTAAGGAGACGAAAACCACTGAACCGCTGAAGAAGTATCGAAAGCGTAGAAATGTCATCAAAACTGAGGGGGAGTCGTTAACTCAGGATAAGTTCGGAGGAAACCTGTTTTACTGTCCGTTCGGTGACTGGTATAAAGGCGGCGTGAACTTAATACAGGCTTTTGTGTGGAACGTGGGAACCTACGACATGGATGCTAAGGGAGAGATTTCAAGTGGAAGCCCCACAAGAATCAGAGTACCAATACCATGTATAGGGGCGGAATAACTCGTAGTAGCAATGAAATCTCCTAACGGAGAAGGAGCAAAGGGGTTATGTTATTCAGTTTTATAAACAAGTCAACCATCGAATTGGGAGGAACTTATGCATAAAACAAAGCCTTATGCGATATCTAAAAAGATAGTATTTGAAGCTTTTAATAGAGTTAAAGCAAATAAAGGGTCAGCAGGAATTGATGAGCAATCCATAGATGAATTTGAAAGGAACCTAAAAGATAATCTGTATAAAGTTTGGAACAGAATGTCATCGGGAAGCTACATTCCTCCAGCGGTTAAAGCGGTAGAAATACCAAAGAAAGCTGGAGGTATTAGGACACTTGGAATTCCAACGGTTGCGGATAGAATTGCACAGATGACAGTGAAATTATATTTCGAACCTTTGGTAGAACCATTCTTTCATGAGGATTCCTATGGATACAGACCTAAGAAAAGCGCTATTCAAGCAATAGAGACAACTCGAAAAAGATGCTGGAAGTACAATTGGGTACTTGAATTTGATATTAAAGGTTTATTCGATAACATCGACCATGAGTTACTGATGAGAGCAGTAGATAAGCATACAGACATAGAATGGGTTAAGTTGTACATCAAAAGATGGTTAACAGCACCATTTCAAACAAAAGAAGGAATAAAAGAACGTACCTCCGGCACACCGCAAGGTGGAGTCATTAGTCCAGTACTAGCAAATTTATTTCTACACTATGCGTTTGATAAATGGATGGCTATTAATCATCCACGAAATCCGTTCGCTAGATATGCAGATGACGCAGTCATCCACTGCAAGACAGAGGAAGAAGCAAAGAGAGTGCTTGAATCCTTAAACCAAAGGATGAACGAATGTAAACTCGAACTGCATCCTTCCAAAACCAAAATTGTATATTGTAAAGATGCAGACAGAAGAGAAGACCATAAAAACATAACGTTTGATTTTCTGGGATACACGTTCAGACCAAGGCTGTCGAAGAACAGGTGGGGAAAGCATTTTGTGAATTTCACGCCAGCTATCAGTAATAAATCTAAGAAATCAATTCAGCAAAAAGTGAGAGATTGGAAACTACAATTGAAGGCTGATAAGGAGCTCATAGACCTATCTAATATGTTTAACTCTGTAATTCAAGGGTGGATTAACTACTATGGGAAGTTCTACAAATCTGAAATGTACTCCTCTTTAAGGCACATAAACAAAGCCTTAATTATGTGGGCGAGAAGGAAATATAAAAAGTTATCTCGACACAAGAAAAGGGCAGAACACTTTCTAGGCAGAATTTCTAAACAAAATCCTGAACTCTTCAAACACTGGGATTTAGGTATCAAACCTACGGCTGAATAATGGGAGCCGGATGAGCTGAGAGGTTCACGTCCGGTTCTGAGAGAGACTACTGGGGAAGTTCCAGTGGTCTACTTGCCTTAAAATTCTCTGTCGAGATGGAAAAACGGCTCAAAAGTGGTATCACGCAGTAAGATTGTACTTGAAGGAACGATTAAAACTAGATATTTCACCAGAGAAATCGCAAATCGTAAATTTGCGAAAACGAGAATCCGAATTCTTAGGTTTCACGATTAGGGCAGATATTAAAGGAAAGAAAAGAGTTGCCCACACAGGCATTAAACACAAAAAACGGGAGAAACTCAAGGAACAAGCTAAAATGCACATCCGAAGAATTAAAGACTCCCCTACAATTCAAAATGCCTTACGCTTTAACAGTTTTGTTTTAGGTATCCATAACTATTTTAACCGAGCTACACAAGTCAATCCAGAATTCTCACGTCTTGCCTACGAGCTAAAAGCCTTTCTGTACAATCGCCTTCGTCCTGTGGGGAAATATGGACATCCAATTAATCCTACGTCTACCTATAAAAAGTTTTACAGTACAGGATTTAAAACGTTCAAAATCGCCACTGTTCACCTGTTCCCGATAGGGAACGTAAAAACGGTAAATGCAATGAACTTTAGTCCAACATTATCTCTCTTTACAGAAGAAGGCAGAAAGAAAATCTATGATAAATTAAAACCAGATATTGAAACTGAAATCAGCGTACTGATGAAAGCAACACTTCCTAACAGAACGGTTGAATATTTGGATAATCGAATTAGTCGTTTCAGTATGAAAATGGGAAAATGCGAAATCACAGGTTGGGATCTATCCGCCCATGATGTTCACTGTCACCATTATTTACCCAAACATCTTGGAGGAACGGATAACTTTAACAACCTTCGCATTCTACATAAAGACATACATAGGCTTATTCACAGTAAAGATAAGGACATGATTGTATCAGAAATACAAAAATTCGACTTTAACAACTTAATGATAAAGAAAATAAATCAATTTCGAATAGAATGTGGGCTTGAAGAGGTAGAAACATCTCACGTCAAAAAGTAACGAAGAACTTATAATTTAATATACATCGTTAGATGGACCGCCGAATGCTGGGAAACTAGCACGTTCGGTGCGGAGCAGGGGAAAAGCTGGAGATGGCTTCAAAGGCTTACCTATTGCTAACTAGAGCGGAACTCAAAGTTGTCAGTTGCAGCCCCTAATGTTTATTTTGTTAACGAACTTCTCCAAAACTCAAGACTATAGACAACACTGGGATTGTAATAAGGCTCTCCCGCCACCTTTAAACAAAGACACCTAGTTACGATTGTTTGAATCGTAACTAGGTGTCTTGTTTCATTCTTATTGTTATTCAAGTGTACCGACGATTGGTAAGTTTTCCAATACAGAAGAGCCGTGTGGAGATGCTGAAATTTCTTCTGTGTTGTCAGCACCAGCCATTACTCCACCAAAGTGTTCTCCACCTTCCCAAGCTCCAATATCTGAAACATCGTAAACGACTCCGTCAACCGCTACATAAGCGGGGTTTCCATCTTGCCCATTATACTCACTAAGTTCTTCCAGTGTGAATACTTGACCTTCTTCAACTGCTGAAGCTTCTGTTTCTTCTGTAGTATTTTCCTCTGTAGTTTCTTCCGGTGTCGACGTATCTGGTTCTTCAGTTGTTGTGTCCCCACCACAAGCTGCTAAAACAAAAGCCGTCATTGACAGTACTAATAAACCTTTAAATTTTTTCATCTTCTTGCCCCCTACATTTTTAAAAACTTTTTTATATAGTTATATGTTAAATGTTATCTCCCCTCACTAAAAGAGATTTTGATTACATTTAACGTAGTGTTCACTTTTCGTTAAAAATGTGGTCACTTTTTTGTCAAATAAACTAATGGCAGAACATTAGCTTTGCATAAAGTTATTAAAAATTTGTCAAGTAGTTTCGAGTAGAAATTTATGGTTTCAAGACATAAAAAAACTCCTTATAATTAGGTTTGGTAGTTCTGTCCAAATCCAAATTAAAAGGAGCCTTCACATGGACAAGAATACCATAAAATCTACAATAAATGAACTACTAAAAGTCATTGATGAACATACTTTTTTCCAATCTAATTAACGTGATTGACCTTGATAAATACGTGAAAAAGCTGACAGCCTATAAGTTTCTTCAACTGCTGATCATTTCGCAATTGAAAGAAACCAAAAGCTTAACTCAAATGTCAAAGAAGCTAAAAGATAAGGAAGAGCTTCAAGTTCAACTCGCATTTGATACGATTAGCACGTCACAGCTTTCAAGGAAATTGGGTGATTTATCCCCAACGTTATTTGAGAAGATCTTTCATTATCTCGTGTTGAACATTCAAGCAAAGATGAAGCAATCGCCGATCATTCGTGAGATTGGTCGCTTACACGTGATCGATTCAACAACGATGAGCATGAGTGTAAGTCAGTACCCTTGGGCGACTTTTCGTAAAACGAAAGCTGGGATTCGCCTTCATTTACGAGTCGTGGTTACCAAAGAGTTGACCTTACCCGATAAAGGAATTCTTTTACCAGCTAAGCATGCAGACCGCACTCAAATGGGAGATCTCATTGAAATGGATTCGGATGCGATCCACTTGTTTGATCGTGGTTATATCGACTATAAACAATTTGATCATCTCTGTTTACACGATGTTCGCTTTATCACTCGTTTGAAGAAGAACGCACAGGTCGAAGTGCTATCCGAACAAATTCCACAAGCAGGTTCACCTATTGTGAAAGACCAAGAAGTGTTTCTAGGTAACTCGCAAAATGGGACAAAAATGACACATCCCTTGCGCTTAATCGAGACACAAGATAGTCAAGGAAACGTCGTCATGATCGTCACGAACTGTTTTGACTTATCTGCCGAAGAAATCGGTGACTTATATCGTTATCGTTGGAAGATCGAGACCTTTTTCAAATGGATGAAACAGCACCTCACGTTCAAAACGTTCTATGGAAAGAGTGAGAATGCGGTGTGCAATCAAATCTGGGTCGCGCTCATCACGTACTGTTTACAAGTGCTTTTACAAGAGCAGCTGCAGCACAATGGTCCTTTACTCGAGATAAAGAAAACCCTACAGAATCTGTTGTTTAAAGGCTTTGACACCTTTCTTCGTTCGCTTTTTAGGCAACCAACACGCTTTTCAACAGGACGCCGAAAACAGAATTGGAAACAAGAGTTTCGAGTAATCGAGCACCAATTCGCAGAAGGTGAGGTGAGCCATCTAGACGACTTGACGTACGATCCACTGTTTAACTAGGAAAAATAATAAATGTAAAATTGTGGATAAGGACTACCATTTACTTACCTGTTGCCCTTTTTTCACTTTGACCTGAATAACATAAAATCTGAATGTTCAGACTTATCTAAGCGACCAAAAAACAGTGATTTGACATTAGTAGAATTTATTTATGCAATGCTACTGATGGCAGAATGAAAAAATGGATATTACGCGAGGAGATTTCAAGGTTATACATTAGTTCACATGTTCCCCCTTGTAAAATTCATTTTTTATGGCAATATTAAGGTAACAAAATGAAAATGGAAAGGGGGAGGAAGGAATGTTAAGTGATCGTGATTTGCACACCCTAGCAATAGAGGAAGAGTTGATAACACCATATAATCCGGAGTATTGTGAAGGAGCGACTATCAACTTAACGTTGGATACAGTTGTTAAACGTTATTCTTCCAATGAGCCCATTATACTAGGTAAGGAAGTAACTGAGGATCACTATGAAAAGTTTGATATTTCTGTAGATGAGTTCTGGCTTGAACCAAAAGAATCTGTTTTGATTCAGACACATGAATTCTTAAAGGTTCCCCATAATATGACTGCTCGCATATATGAGCGGTATGGAGTAAAGTCTCTGGGTCTAATGATTAGTCCTGCTCACTATATGAATCCCGGATATCGCGGACAAATTAGTCTAATTGCAGTAAACAATACACCCGTTCGTTTTAGACTTATTCCTGGTATTAAAATTTGTCAATTGGCGTTATTCGAGTTGAAAACAGAACCGCTAAAACCTTATGAAAAGCAGGATGCAAGATACATGGACGCTACAGAGGTTAGTATTTCTAAATTACATTTAGATGATGAAATCCAAGATTTTCTTAAAGAAAAAGGAGTTAAGAAAGTTTCTGAAGAAATGGCCAGTGACTTAGGTAAACACTTAATGTCTCATATTAAGTTAGCTGCAAAAGAGTTAGCTGATATTGCGAGAAAAGAGTTTAAGAAAGGCAAAAAGGATAAATGAGTAATTTAAGGGAAATAGTCAGAAGGCATGTCATTTCAGAAACTAAACAAGAATTGTCCGCTGAAAATGTTGACCAGGACGCTATGGTTCAATTTCTTATTAAAGAGGGCCATATTGACAAGAAAGTTGATTCTATTTTAGATGCCTTTAGAGATGAGCTTGAAAAAGACTCTCCCAAGTCGATTAAAAGGAAAAGAAATAAGTTTGTATACGCTAGCCTAAGCATATTGTTAACTATCCTTATTGCGTACGGTGTTAATGAGGAGTATTGGGTAGTTGTAGCAATCGTAGCATTAATAAATATTGTCATTCATGCTTTTTTTACGTTTTGGAGTGAATGAAGATCCTAACAGTATTTAACCCCTATCTCCGACACTATGAAATATGTACTTTGTACAAGAAAACCGAAAGTTCATTTGAATTTCAAATGAACTTTCGGTTTTTGCTTTTATACAATTATTAAATTCGAAATGTCTTTCGTTTATCAGATTCATAGGTTTTTCATGCTTGGTGTGATTAGCAACTTATATCCCTCCAATTAAAAAGCCACTAAAGAATACATTTTTAAAATTTGGGTAAAGTATTTTATACATCAAAGAATTCTGCATAACGAATACTCCCCTGCATGGAAGTGCTTGGGGAGTAATTTCAACGAAGCAATTAACTTGATTACCGTAGGGGGGTATGGTAAATTTAGTTTGAAAAGAAAATATCATATCATAACATTTTGGGAGGCTAAAATAATGGAACAAAAAACATTAAAAGTGAACGGAATGTCATGTGGGCATTGCATAAGTACAATAGAAAACAATATAGGAAAGTTAAATGGTGTCAACTCAGTAAAAGTTATGCTGTCTGAAGGGAAAGTAAACCTTAATTATGATTCTGATGTTATTTCATTAGATCAAATTATTCATGAGATTGAAGAACAAGGATATGATGTAGAATGAAGTAGTTGCATGGGATCATATAAGTGAGGTCGCACGATTTTAGTACGACCTTCTTCACTATTTTCATTAGCTTTATCTAAATGAAGATACTTATAGAAACAAAGAAGAATCTGTGATGTATCTCACATATTTTCTTTACATTCTCTTGGTAATCTATAGGGGAAATATGATCACAATAACAGTATTATTCGAATTGTAAAGGAGGGGAATCAGGTGAGTAAGATGATATTTTCGGTAAAAGGAATGACATGTGCCTCTTGTGTCAATCGCGTTGAAAAGATGATCTCAAAAGTAGAGGGTGTTCGATCTGTTAATGTAAACCTGGCAGCCAATCAAGCTCAAGTTGAAGCGGATGAAACAATAGAAATGTCTGAGGCAATTATAAAGGCTATTGAGAAGGCTGGATATGATGCTAAGCCCATTGATAACGATGATCGAAGAAAGGTTCTATTTTCTGTAAAGGGAATGACATGTTCATCATGTGTTACCCGTGTGGAAAAGGCTATTGCAAAAGTAGAAGGTGTGCAATCTGTTAATGTGAACCTGGCTGCTAATCAAGCTCAGGTTGAAGGAGAAAAAGGAATATTAGATCCCGAAGCTGTTATAAAACGAATTGAAAAGATAGGATATGAAGCATCAATTATCAATGAAAATGAACAGAGAGAAGAATCTGATGAGCAAGAGGTAGAAACGAGAAAGCTTTTAAAAGATTTTACATTAGCAGCCGTCTTAACAACCGTTGTGTTAGTTGGTAGCATCCCTCACATGATGCATGGATGGGGAGCATGGGTACCGACATTTTTGTCTAATCCTTTATTCTTACTTGTGTTAACAAGTTACATCCAACTCGTACCTGGTTGGAGATTTTACAAAAATAGCTATAAGGTATTAAGAAATGGTTCAGCAGATATGAATGTATTAGTAGCAATGGGTACGTCAGCTGCGTGGCTTTATAGTGGTGCGATGACGTTATTTCCAGATCAGCTTACGGCAATGGGTTTCCCGTACCAACTTTATTACGATGTCACAACCGTTATTACGACGCTTATCCTCTTAGGACGTTACTTTGAAGCGAAAGCAAAAGGGCAAACCTCTACTGCAATTAAGAAATTAATGAGTTTGCAAGCAAAAACAGCCAGAGTGATTAGAGATGGAAATGAACTCGAAATTTCTGTTGATGAAGTAAAGATTGATGATGAGATCATTGTAAGACCAGGCGAACGTATTCCTGTCGATGGAGTCGTCACGAAAGGTAGATCTACGATAGATGAATCCATGTTAACCGGTGAGTCTATCCCAGTAGAAAAAGCAGCTGGAGATGAGGTTATCGGTGCGACTATTAACAAATCTGGAAGTTTCCGTTTTCGTGCAACAAAAGTAGGGAAAGAGACGGCACTCGCACAAATTATTCGAATGGTTAATGAAGCTCAAGGTTCGAAAGCTCCCATTCAACGTGTCGTTGATTTAATTTCTGCTTACTTTGTACCGGCAGTCTTACTAATAGCGGTGGTCTCATTTATTGTTTGGTATTTTGTCGGTCCGGACCCAAGTCTAATTTTCGCATTAACTACCTTTATTGCGATTCTTATTATTGCTTGTCCTTGCGCGTTAGGTTTGGCAACACCAACGGCAATCATGGTTGGTACAGAAAAAGGAGCTGAAAATGGCATCCTAATTAAAAATGCTACAAGTTTAGAACGTGCCCATAAAATTAAGACCGTTGTTTTAGATAAGACCGGTACCATAACGGAAGGCAAGCCAAAACTAACAGATATCATTACAACTGAAATAGTAAGTGAACAGGAACTATTGCAAGTGGCTGCATCAGTTGAAACTGCATCAGAGCATCCATTAGGTGAAGCAATTGTGGAAGCTGCAAAAGAAAAAGACCTTCCTATAAATGACCCTGAATCTTTCGAAGCGATTGTTGGTCACGGATTACTTGCCTCATTAAATAACAAAGAAGTCTTAATTGGTAACATCAAACTGATGAGTAAATACAATATTGATTTGGGGTTATACGAAGAAAAAGCAATTGCATTAGCTGATCAAGGGAAAACACCCATGTATGTTGGGATTGACGGGGAATTTGCAGGGATCATAGCAGTAGCTGATACATTGAAAAAAGGAACCATCCCAGCTATCAAAGCTTTAAAATCGATGGGCATTGAAGTGATTATGTTAACAGGCGATCATAAACGAACGGCCAAAGCGATTGCAATGGAAGCCGGAATCGATAACTATATTGCTGAGGTGTTACCAGAACATAAGGCAGAAGAAGTAAAAAAACTACAAGGAGAAGGAAAAATGGTGGCTATGGTCGGTGATGGTATAAATGATGCTCCTGCACTCGCACAAGCCGATGTAGGGATTGCGATTGGAACGGGGACTGATGTTGCGATGGAAACCGCTGATATCACATTGATGCGTGGTGATATTAAAAGCGTTGTAACGGCCCTTAGACTATCTAAATCAACGATGAAGATGATTTGGCAGAACCTTGGGTGGGCGTTTGGGTATAACATTGTCTTGATTCCAGTTGCAGCCGGTTTACTATATCCTCTATTTGGAATTTTACTAAATCCTATGTTAGCCGGAGCAGCAATGGCATTTAGTTCTGTTTCAGTTGTGTTAAACACTTTGAGACTTAAAAAATTCAAATCAACGATTGAGTAGAGTTGATTAGGATAAGATAAAAGCAGGAGATATAAAAGAAGCTAATGAGTAGAAAGGAATGAATAAATTGAAAAAAGCAAAAGCTACTAAGTTGATGTTAATTGTAACCTTCTTACTGTTAAGTATGCTTCTTGCCGCTTGTACCCAAGCCGAAGAAGAACATGCAGGGCATGGAAACGATCAGGATATCGATCACGGCGAAGAAATGGATCGTATGGACGAAGAGATGGATCATGGAGGGCATCATAACGATTCAGTTGATGTTGATAGATCTAATTTAGAACAGGAAGCTGCAAAAGCTCCAGAAAACCTAAATGATTTAGCAACTGATGAATTAAAGGTCGTAAATACTAAGAATATTACTCGAATAAACGAGAACGACCCTATCCAATTATCCATTCACGTATCACAAACTGTTTGGCCAGCAACCCATGAGGAGAATCAACCTGGGACAGTTATATTGGCTCCTTTAAATCAATGGCAATATTCCTTAGCCGCCCTAACGTTGGTTCACCATCCTAATGATGGTCCATTGCTGTATTGGGACGGAGAAATTTCTGATGATGTCTTAAATGAACTTAATCGACTACAACCAAAAGGTAATAGTGAACATATTCAAGTGCTTGTGGTTGGCGATCTTCCAGAAGCGGAATTTAATAAATTAAACGCTTATAATGTTGAACAAGTACAAGGTGAAAATGCTGCTGATTTCGCTAGAAACATTGAAGCAAAATTCACAGAAACCATTAACGAAGTTCATCCAAATGTAATCATTGGTTCTTCAGAGGAAGACGCAAAAGAATATACAATTTCTGTTGGGAATTGGATTGCTCACATGAACGAATCTTTACTTTATGTAGACAATGATGGTATTCCTCAAGAAACAATTGATGCTCTTAATGCAAGAGAGAATGGGGTAACGATCTATCTTGTAGGACCAGAAGATATTATATCTGATGAGATTGCTCAAGAGTTAGAAACGTATGGAACGGTTCACCGAATTGAAGGGGATAATCCAGTAGCTCAATCCATTGAATTCGCCTCATATAAAGATGCTGAAACAGGATTTGGTTGGGGAATTACTAGTCCTGGGCACGGTTTTGTGTTTTCATCAACTAATACACCTGAACTTGCCATTGCGGCTGCTCCTTTTGCTCATTTAGGGAAGCATGCTCCAATGATTTGGTTAGATGAAGGTGAAATCACAGATGAACTTTATCAGTATCTTGCCAAAGTTAAACCCGCATTTCAGGAAGAACCAACAGAAGGACCATATAACCACGGCTTTATAATTGGTACATTTACTGATATTCCATTTACAACTCAAGGTATATTAGATGAAAAACTGGAAATTGTCTCATTAGGTGGAGATGACCACGGAGGACATTAATAAAAGGAGGAGAGGTTCCTATGTCAACCTCTCCTCTTAAAGTTCGGATTTCAATCTTATGTAAATTAGAGACTAGCAAAAGTTTAAAAATAATTTTGGTTCAACGCCAAAATCTGTTCTTGCATTAAAAAAAGCATACAAAAAAACATCTGTATCCGTTAATGTTGAAAGTACGACCAAACAACAGAACGAGGTATACAGATGCATTCCCATTCTATCAAGGTTTTACTCGATTTACCAGAGTTAAATGTATGTGCTATTCAAAAAGAAAAAGATCAAGTGCTCATTGAAGTGACACCGATTGATGCCACACAGCCTTGTCCAGTTTGTGCATCAACGCAAACGATTCGTCGTGGCACGGCATATCAACGAAAAGTACGTCACCTCGCTGCGTTTGGGAAGCGAGTGTATTTACTTCTACCCGCAATCCGTTTAACATGCAAAGATTGTCATGCCCATTTTGTGTGGCATTACGACTGTGTTGCGCCAAAAAAGCGCTATACAAAGGCATTTGAAGCCACGTTACCGAAACAAGCGATAGGAGCGACGATTGCCCATGCGGTGCGCCTCTCTGAAACACCACCAACAACGGTTCACCGTGTTGTACGTCAATGGATGGCAGTGGAGTCGGTTCGCGTTCAAAGACGATGCGAACAACAGGCTAAAGTGAGTACGGGTCTTGTACTGGGTATCGATGACTTTGCGATTCGTAAAGGACATCGCTATAACACTGGCTTACACGATTTACGTGGTGGCACGTTTTTAGATGTCATCCCAGGTCGTACGATTGCAGAATTACAGGATTATTATCAAGCGCAGCCGATTTGGCAGACGCTTAATCCCGTCGCTGTCGTCATGGATTTAGCGCAAGGCTATCATACATTCGTAAAAGAAATGTACCCAAATGCCATTCGAATTGCCGATCGTTTTCACGTCAATCGTTATGTAACGGACGCTCTACAAAATACGCGAAAGTTGGTTCAAAAAAGCCTCTCCCCCTTTGCGAAAGCGGATGTAAAGCAAACACTTCCGTATATTAGGGAAGCGCCATGACCAGCTCACACAAGACGAAATGGATATCTTAAAACGACTGTTAGGTTATGCAAAATTACTTCGCCAAGTGTATGAATGGAAAGAAGCCTTTATTGCTTGGTATGACTGTAGTCCATCCTATGTCATTGCCCAGAAAAGCTACAAAAGATGGTTGGCACAAGGGAAAGCAATTGAGCATCCGATTGTAGAATCCTGTTTAAAAACAATGCTTCATTGGCAAGAGGAAATCTGTAATTACCATCAATTACGCTTTACGAATGCGGCCGTTGAAGGGAAAAACAATAAAATCAAGGCACTTCAACGTCGTCACTATTTCACGCGTAACCAAGAGTGTTATAAACAACATATTTTATTAGAATGCAATGAAGAATGGATTCAGTATGGCTCTTAGTCAAGAACATGTTTTGGTATAGAGCCATAATTTTATTAAATTAGTTAGCGTGTTACACGTTGAAATATAATTATAATGTTTTTTTGTGGGAAAGTAATTTGTTGGTAATGAATAAGGATTTATAATCGATTCCTATATTCCATGTTTTATGAAAAAAATGAGCTTGTCTCTACAAATTCAATGTGATTGTAAAAACAAGCTCTTCATATATAGCCACACTACAATGTATAATTTCAGAATTAACTTACGGATACCTCATTAAGGTGAACTAAATTCAATATCATCGGGAATTTCAAACACCGCATCGGGAATGATTTCTCCTACATTATGAATGGAGACTTGTAATTCTCCACTAGAAAATGGAATTTTGTGTTCTCCTGCTCCGTACTGTTCTGCCCATCCCCCTGTTTCTATGGCAACTTCTAAAATTCCAATATCTTCTGGTCTCACATTCTCTATTTTAGACCAAACAAGCTCCATGTCAGCATCTAGTTCTTCCATATATAAAGTCTGATCGTCGTAACGGTATATCTGGTTCAGAACCTTCTCCCCTGATATTTCGGTCATTTGGCGAAAGTATGGTGCACTGTCAAGGTTTTTTGCCCAAATGTAAATATTCTGGTTTTCTTCATGGATAACCATTTCAAAATTTTGTGCATAATCTTCTGCGGCCTGGGTAAACTCGGGTGGTTCTTTTATCGTTCGATTGTCAAAATACGCAACCGTTCCCGTCATTAGCACTAAAGGCATTGCAAACATTATGGCTATACTAATTACTGCAGCTATCTGGATAATACCATTCTTTTGTTTGCGTCCTCTCCGATGGAGTACAGTCTTAGTAAAGGCGCACGCCTGAAGTAAAACGACAAAAATAGCCATCCCAAGAAAAACATATAAGAACCAAATTGGAGGATACGCCCGCCAGTTAGGAGGTGAATATTGAAAGAAATAAAAAAGATACAATACACCGCGAATCATAACAATATAGAAAATAACATGTACTAATGTGGTGTGAAGCCACTTCCATGCAGATGCTCCGAGTAACTTTACTGCCCCGTCAAAAGAAGTAACGACAAGTAAGATGATCATAGGAGCTATTATAAGTCCCATCATGTTCATTATGCCAACTTCTGGTCTAAAGAGAATATATCCACCTACGTCTTCCATATATTCAAATCCAAATAATCTTGCCACATCCCAGCGTGCCCAACGGTCCCATATAGCGTAACCATGTCCGAAAGATAACACAGCAAACCATATACCCAATTCACGCCTCCAAGAATACAATCGTTTAATAGGGGGCCATAGTGTGGCAGCTGGTGAAATGATCAGGGTAAGGAAAAGAAGAACAAATGCAGCATGTGCCCATGCCCTCCAAAATGGATGATCAGCTCCCCAATCTGGGAATAAAGCAGGAACAACCCCCCATGCTGAATAAGATAGATAAAACAAATAAACCAATATAGCGGAAATTACCGCTACGCCTAGATGTCGAATAAAAATTAACCTTCTGCTTTCTATTCCATATATCATAATACATCTCCTATACTTTTTGAGGCTATAAAAGTCTGACAAATCAGCTATACACATATTTTGAAAACGCAATTTTTGTAAGGACCTTAAATATCAAGATGCGGATATTAGCTAGTATTCGTTCTTGTTTGCTTTATATCTTTTTAGCTATTACTCTCCCTAAGGTAGTCATCACAAAAATCTAAGTTTCCTTGATTTCGCCTCTAGATTTTATATTCTAACCACATATTATAAATAAATTTTGTAGAAAGTTTGTAGAACGACACGTTTGTGTCTCCTTGATGAAAAATTATTAAGTGTTTTGTTAGTGGAATTGGAAAAAGGATATAACATATGAAAGAGAAAAATTCGATAAACCATCTGTTCTTTGATAGCTAAAAAGAGAAAATCTATTCATCGAATGTTCATAAAAAATTGTTATACTTAACTGTAGTTTATAATTTGGAGGTTACCTAAATGAAAAAGTTTTCATCAGACACTAAAATTGATAAGGATATGGAAAATTCCGGCTCTGATTCTAACCATAGAACACCAACCTGGGTTAAGGTAATAGGAATCATTGTGATCCTCATAGCTGTACTAGTTATCATAATGATCTTCACAGGCGATCATGGACCAGGTCGCCATTTAGCGTCCGGAGGTAGTTATTAATGATTATGGTACCATGGTTTCGCAAATTAACACTCACGATACATATTACATCTACAGTTGGCTGGTTGGGAGCGGTATTTGGATACATAGCTCTCGTAATAGCTGCATTGACAACGCAAGATGTTCAAACGGGGCGAGTTGCGTGGAGTGCTATGGAGATTATTGGATGGTATGTCATTGTCCCATTAGCACTCGTTTCTTTTCTAACTGGGCTTGTCATGTCACTCGGGACCGCCTGGGGCTTATTTAGGCATTATTGGATTCTCTTTAAACTTCTTCTTACCATAGTTGCAACTGTTGTTTTGCTTTTAAATATGCCGACAGTTAGTTATCTAGCGAATATCACCCATCAGACTGGTGCTTTTAACTTTGATGGTCTGTGGGGCCAACTTCTTCATGCTGGGGGTGGATTAGTGGTGTTGTTTTTAACTATTATCTTGTCAGTATATAAGCCACAAGGAATGACGCGATATGGGAAAAGTAGGCAAAGTAAATTACGTAAAAACTATTAACAGTAAATGTCAGCTTATTTAGAGTACCTTATTTAGACATAAACTAACCGAAGAAAGTTTCCGGATTAGTAGGGATAACACAGATACAATTGAAGGTGTTTGATTAAGTTTTGTTTCTTCATAAAGAGTTTATTATTTTTTATATCTTTCATAGTTTCAACACATTTTAATCCTATGATAAATATGAACAATTAAAATATTAATTCTAAGGAGGAGTTTCATAGTGGATTTAAATCGTCCGAAGATAGCTAAAAACATCACAGAGTTAATCGGTAGAACACCCTTAGTTAGACTCAACGAAATTAGTGACAGCACATGTACTGAAGTTTTAGCAAAGCTGGAGTACTTTAATCCATTGTCTAGTGTCAAGGACCGGATCGGATTTGCGATGATAAGTGTTGCCGAAGAACAAGGTTTCATTAATAAAGAGACAGTCATAATTGAGCCAACCAGTGGGAATACGGGAATTGCACTAGCATATGTATGTGCAGCCAAAGGTTATCAGTGTACCCTCGTTATGCCTGAAACGATGAGTATTGAACGTCGTAATATTCTTAAAGCCCTAGGGGCAGAGTTAGTTTTAACAGAGGGAGCAAAAGGAATGAAAGGTGCAATTGAAAAAGCTAACGAACTAGTTGAAAGTACACCAAATGCGTATATGCCACAACAGTTTGATAATCCCGCTAATCCAGAAATCCATAGAAAAACCACGGCCGAAGAAATTTGGGCTGATACTGAAGGAGAGGTTGATATCCTAATTAGCGGGATTGGTACCGGTGGGACGATCACTGGTGTCTCAGAAGTACTAAAAAAACGAAAATCATCTTTCCTTTCTGTAGCCGTTGAACCACTTGCATCTCCTGTCTTATCTGGAGGAAATCCGGGGCCTCATAAAATACAAGGAATAGGTGCTGGTTTTGTTCCAAAGGTGTTAAATGTTGATAGCTATGATGAAGTTATTCAGATTAGTAATGAGGAGGCTTTTGAAGCTGCGCGTAAGCTTGCGAGGGAAGAAGGTATCTTAGTTGGAATTTCCTCCGGTGCAGCTCTTCATGCAGCTTCTGTACTAGGTAAACGCCCTGAAAACAAGGGCAAAACTATGGTTGTTATTTTACCTGATACGGGAGAAAGATATTTATCTACTGCATTATTTCAGGAAAAAGAGTAATTCATTACGAATATATACGTTCAAGTCGACTCTGGTTCCAAAAAGGACTAGGGTTGTCTTTTTTATAATTCATATCGTGTTATTTATCATAATGGTTTTTATAAGAAACAATGAGTATTATTGCTAAAAATGAAGAACACGATTTAACCACAAGAAAATAATAAAAAGGATTTTAAAAGATGAGTTAATGAAATCAGCAATTTAACAGAAACACTATATTAAAAAGAAAATAAGTATTCCCTAATAAATTTAAATTCACGTTTTCTTCAAATTTATTGTCTACAATTAAGATAAAGACCAATTCGTACAAAGCAGTAATAATAATCTGAAATGCAAAATACCGACCTTTTTATTTGTTTAATCTCTGAACTAGTGATAGGAATGATAGGATTTTCCTAAATTTCCTGAAGTCAAATAAAAATGGTAAATTAATATATAAAAGTTCGCCGGAAATGTTAGAACTCCTTTATTTCTCTATTTAGCAAATCAACTCGACAAATTATTGTGTGCCCTAATTGTCATTATAAGTAGTTCAATAGATAGTGGAGTCCAGAAATCAGCTAACAGTTGAAAGTTGAAAGTTGAAAACTCCTCAAAAAGAAAAAGCAGGAGGTAAATAGTGTTAAACCGTCTTGTGCATTTATTATTTATATTTATTGGAGGAACGTTAGGTTATTTATTCATTCCAGAAATTAGTAATGTTTTAAGAGAAATACCTTTATGGTTGATAAATCCTTATGTAGGTACAGCTTTTGGAGTAATTATTTTCTATTATACGACATTTGGGCTGACTCATTATATTGTCAATTTAATGAAGCTAATGGAGGAATCCATAATTAAAGCACCAGTAACGGATGTGATATTTGGTACGATGGGATTGATTCTCGGACTTATCGTTGCGTATTTAATTGGAATTCCTATTAGTGCCATTCAAATTCCTGTTGTAAGTACAATTTCACCAATTTTTGTAACGATTTTTATTGGCTACTTAGGTTATCAGATTGGATTTAAGAAACGTCATGAGTTAAATAATTTATTTTCTTTAACAAGACACTTCAGTAAAGACAAGAAGAAAGCGGAAGAAGGAGCACATAAGAAAAACAGAATAGAAATGAAAATTCTCGATACGAGCGTGATTATTGACGGTAGAATTGCAGATATTTGTGAGGCGGGTTTTATAGAAGGGACATTAGTTATTCCAGATTTTGTGTTAGGAGAACTACAACATATTGCAGACTCGTCTGATAAATTAAAACGAATTCGTGGTCAGCGCGGTTTAGATATTCTTAATAAAATACGAAACAATTTACATGCTAATGTTGAAATTGAAATCTATGAAGGCAAATTTCCAGATATACAAGAGGTGGATAGTAAGCTAGTAAAGTTAGCAAAAGTTTTACCAGGTGTCGTCATTACAAATGATTTTAATTTAAATAAAGTATGCGAACTCCAAGGTATTAAGGTTCTGAACATTAATGATTTGGCAAATGCAATGAAACCTATTGTCCTACCCGGTGAAAAACTTAAGGTACAAATTATAAAGCATGGAAAAGAATATCATCAAGGTATTGCCTATCTTAATGATGGGACAATGATCGTAGTTGATGATGGCCAAGAACATATAGGGCAGAATGTAATTGTTGTTGTTTCGAAGGCATTACAAACAAGTACAGGGCGATTGATTTTTGCAAAGCCTATTTGCAGTTAAATTAAACAGGTCCAAACAGGTGCAAACACCTATTTTCAACTCAGTCATTTTGTAGATATGAAATAAAGACGTAATGTTTTAAAAAAAGTTCTAGCGCTTATAAAATACTTCTAGTGGTTTACTAGTGCAATGGTAGAATAATGACCATCCTTTGAGGATATCTCATAGGCTTTTAGATTGTGAAATGTTACACTTAAATTAAATGAGCAGGACAGTGGTGCGTGTTTCTACCATAAATGGAGAATGATCGCATTACTCTGAGATACAAAAGCTTATATACAAACATAAAAATAAACATTGAAAAAGCTTAAAGTCTGAATGAATATAAATGTAAAAGGATATAAAAATCTGTACAAGATATCAAGTATCAAATGCTAACGAAAAATGTACATACGTTTTTTGTCTCTAAATTAAAACAAATAACGTATGTACATTGTAATTCTAAGACATAAAATTTTGTACTAGTAGAACAGTTTATGGAGGGAGAAGGAACCGTTTTGATTGGTAATTACAATTAAAGATTTTGGTACATAAATTCATGTCTTTACTGTACGTACTTTTTGGCTTTGAACATATAACAACAAATCTAAATTCTATATGTAGTATCACCTTCAATTTATTACGTAAAATGTTGTTTTTACGTAATAAATTTAAAGGATTTAAGACTTATTTATAGAATTACTTAAAATGAGGTGATTATATGGCAATAAATTCACAGCAACAAAATCATTATATAAAAATGCAGCAGTTACTTAAGGATTTGCCATGGTACGTAGGAGAGTTCATTGATCACAGGAGAAGAAAACTTTCTTCGAGTTCTCTGATGAATTACTGTCATGATTTTAAAATCTTCTTTAATTGGATTATATCTGAATCTATTTATCAAGGTAATATCAAAGAGGTCCCATTAGAAATAATGGAGAAATTAACTGTACAACAAATGGAAAGTTTTCTAGGTTTCTTAGAATATGTATTGGAAAACAAAGAAATTACAGTCAACCGTAAACTTTCCGCCTTAAAATCATTATTCAATTATCTACAAAATATAGCTGAAACGCCTGATTTAAATCCATATATTAGCAGGAATGTTATGACCAAAATAGATTTTAATGTAATGAAAGACAGTATAGAAACTACTGCAAATAAAATGGAAGGGAAAATACTCATGGGAGATGAATATGAAGCCTTTAGGCAGTTCATCTCCCACGATTACGGTCAAATAAATAAAAACAACAAAAAAATATTTAACTTTCATATTTTAAATAAGGAACGAGATACAGCCATCATATCATTAATTCTAGGTTCAGGCCTTAGACTATCCGAAGTTGTAAACCTAGATTTGGCTGACATCGATTTTAACAAATTTACAGCACGCGCAATTCGCAAAGGGAACAAAGAGCAATTCGTTTATTTTAGTAAATTAGCGATGGACGATTTACAGGAATACCTAACAGTAAGAACCGAACGGTATAAAGTCGAGAAAGGTGTAAAAGCGCTTTTTGTATCTGCTCCAATGGGACCTAAGGGAACATCTCGAAGGTTAAGTGCCAGAGCCATTGAAAAAATGGTTGAAAAGTATGCACTTGCATATGGTAAACCTTCTCTTTCAGTTCATAAACTGCGACATTCTTTTGCAACAAGATACCATAGGGAAATAAATGATGTACCTAAACTAAGAAGGCAACTTGGTCATTCTTCTATTCAAACAACTATGATATATACACACATTAAGAATGATGATTTGAAAAATGCTGTTGATAATATGGATATACCTAAGACTGAAATTTAATTATGTTATAAATTGTCCTCGAAACTATTATAGAACCATTTCAAATTTGTAGATTTTTGAGCTAGTTGATCATTAACATATCTTAAATCATTTGTTCTTTTATACAAATTAATCGCGAAAGAATACCTTA
This sequence comes from Alkalihalophilus pseudofirmus OF4, assembly GCF_000005825.2. Lineage (GTDB taxonomy): Bacteria > Bacillota > Bacilli > Bacillales > Bacillaceae_D > Alkalihalophilus > Alkalihalophilus pseudofirmus. The sequence continues at coordinate 31,973 of NC_013792.1, read as the reverse complement.
GTCTTTGTGCAGTAAGTCCAACCATTCCAAAAGCTTCAGCATACTTGTCGATTATATTTTGAACTGCTCTAACACTAAGTGACTTCGCACTTTGAGAATACCTGGTTATGAATACATCAACTACATTTTCATTGGGATTATAACGCACCTTTCGAACCTTAAGATAGTTTTCTAAATCTACCTTTGCTTGTTCAGGTAAGACGACAGTGCTTCGAGTGCAGTCATTAGTAATTATTTTATTTTTTTCTAAATCTAAATTCTCTAATTGCAGATTAGTGAGCTCCTTTACACGTAATCCACTTTCCAATAGTAAAGATATAATGGCAATATCGCGTTCTTTATTACGCTGATATAAAAGCAACTGTCTATTGTTCTTAATCATTAATTCATAATCTTTCACTATAAAAGTCCTGAATTTGTTATATTCTTCTTCAGTAAGAAATAGTGAGTCATCGAGCTTTTTAATACTATTGATATTTTCATTTTTAACTTTGGTTATTCTAATGTGAGAGACAGCATTGTAATTCAGATAAGGTTCACCATCATCAAACTCTGCTTTATAAGCTAGATAATTAAAAAGTGAACTCAATGCAGATAGCTTGCGTGAAACTGCAGAATCGCTCAGACCAGATTTATTATTTCTAGGATTGAAGATATTTGTCTCTAAGTATTTTTTAAATTGCACTATATCACGAGCCTTAAGATTTTGGAGATCTTTAAGAGAAACTTCCGAAATTAAACAGTTATTTAGCTTTGAATTCGATAGCCAATTAAAAAATGTTAGAAGATCAATAATATAACCTTCTTTGGTTTGTGTAACTAGATTACTGTTATCAAAATATTCTTTTACAAACCAAGGAAAACTATTTAATGTTTTATCTTTATTTTCTGAGCTAAGGGCCATGGTAATCAACCAACCTTTTTATTTAGTAAGACCTTTACACTAATATTAAATAAAATAGCTGATTGAATAAATAAAAAAGATTTACCAATTACTATTCTTAAAAAGGACACACGAGAATGCATATGAGTTTGCGTCATCGCTTTCGGTATGTATATAACTTTGATTCCCAACAGATAGAGAATAATGATGCTATTTAAGTGAAATTTCTCTTATGTATATAACTTCGGTTCCCATATGTATATGACTTTGCTTCAACGTACAATTGGCGACATTTAACTTTTACTATAAAATAATTATACCACCAATTGTTCATGAAATTTATATTATACGAACAATAAAATAATGACTTCTTTTTAGATTAAGACCCCTACCCTCAAGATACTTGTAGCACGAATTTTAAAAGTAACAGGTGAAAAACTCCACCTATTACATACTTAAAGATTATCTAATTTCAAAATAAATATTTGCACCGCCACTCTTATAATTGATATCGATAGATCTGATTACCATGACAGATTTTCTGTATTAATCCCAGTTCTCAGTTTGAGACTATATAGAGGGGGAATCTGGATAATAGAGAGATTTGCGCAGGGTGACATCACGATGCTTCAAGGTTTCACCTTTAAAGCGTAGCCAGATCTCATCATCAGCCATTACACCATGTGTTTTACGAACAATAGCCCACCGGTTATAGCTATTTAAACCAAGTGCTGCTAGTAATTCATCAGCATTGACCCTAGTTTCAGGAAACACCCGCCACTTTAGCCATTTTTCTAATTCAACTATTGTGATGTTTCCTTCGGGTTTCGGGGAAAATTGTTTGTTAAATCCTTCAATATAATTAATAACATATGGTTTATCACTTCCATAAGGTCTTAAATCTACATAGGCAATGACCTCATCAAAGAACATTACGTCAAACTTATAATAGTCGATCATTTTGACACAACCTTCCTACTGATTAAAATTGCTTCTTTTATCATTTTTTTAAGAAGTGGGATGGAATGTGATCTTCGCAATACGTTAATTTTACTTTGTGTGATTGAAGCAATCTCACTTCATAGTCACTCAACTCTCTATTACACTTTATACAAATGAGTTTCTGTATTGAATGGTCAACTCTCTCGTTTTCTTTTACTTTAGCCGCTGTAGGCTTAGTAGCTGACTCTAGGTCTTTCCCTATCCCGAAGAACGAAATAGCATCTCTAATGCCATCTTTTGTTGCTGAACGGATAGCATAATGTCTATTTATGATTTTCCCTTTATCATCTGTCTGATATCTGGAAAAACCTTCTCCCATATGACTTCTGCCCATAATGGTCACTTTGACTACCGTATGGACAAATTTATCGTCTTCATAAAATATAGGCTCTCCTACTCGTTCATGTGACCAGTGGTCGCTAGCGACTTGATTAAGACGTTCGATATAATATCTAATAGGAATATACACTCCATGGCCATCATGTCTAGGTTGATATGTTTCTGGTGGAAAAGGTCTACATAGCCCATTTATAAGTTCGTTAAAATCATTCATGATTAACACCTGGTTTATTCCCATATTTTATCTCACTAGCATGAACCTCTATGAATGTTCTAGATGACTTCGGATCTTTGCGACTATACAATTTACCTACTATTGTTACATCCTGCCCACTCTCTAGATAGTTGGCTGCAGCCTCGCCATATTGACGCCATACAATAATGCTAATAAAGGAAGTTCGGCCATGTGTATCCTTTGAAGCGATTGAGAAATTACAGACTGCTACTTTTTCGTTATTTCGATTAATGTAGTGGAGTTGTGGATCGGAAGTTAACCTGCCAGACAGGACTACTTGATTAATGTCAGCCATAAGCATCTTCCTTTCAAGATTCTATCCCTCTCATTCTCCTCTGTTCTTCTAACCACACTTTGATTTCTTCTTCAAATAGGAGAAAATTAGAGCTATCTCCGTTTGGCTCAGTAACTACAGCACACCATTGCTCTACTCCATGCCAATTCCCTATGTTTTTACACTCGACCAATACTTTGAAATCTTTTTCTGGAACCGAGACTTCCCATAGCTTAGGTAATATCTCTGTTCTCACCACGTTATTTTCATCATTTAAGAAGACGTTGCTTACAAATAATTCAAATCTAGCTTGTATCTCTTCGATCTGAAAGGTTAAAGGTTTCACTTGGTCCATTTTATTTTCCTCCCTTGAGAAATTTCAGATTATATTAATACTAACATACGTTCGAAAAAAGCTCAGTAATATAGGAGAGCAAGGGATATAATTAATAATTAGCCGGGCATCTTTGTTACAACTTCCAAAGACCTTATTTTAAAACGGTATATCCACAACCGGAAAGATGCTGCCCCTGCTATTTTTTCACAGATCGATCCTCACATCGAATGAGCAATGCCCAGATGAGATACTTCATCAAACGTATTTCAAGCCGTGCAGGTATTAATAGATCCCATTTATTTTATATTTCTCCTTAAAAATAAAATGACCCACCTTGGTCCGCATTGCTAAGAGGCGTGGTGGGTTCTGTTATTATTAATGATAATATTTATTTTTATCATAGGCAACAGATTAACAACAGAGATTTTGAGGTTACTAATGGTCTTTTTTAATTAATTACAATTGTGATCGTAACCAAGGTGCGTCTGAATCTTTTCAAAACGCTTTAGTCATTTAAAGTATTACCAGTTTCTCCTACTCTTTTTACAAACTCTTTTCTCTTAGGATCATTCCAGGTATAGATATATAAGGTTTGATGATCCTCTTCAAACGCTACATACGCTTCATAGGATTGACCTTTATAATAATTGAAATCACTATAAACAAAATGAATATCCTCTTTATTATATCCCTCTTCTTGTAAACTCCAAATCGTTTCTTGTAAAATTCTGTCCTTCTCTATTTTACTACCGCTTACTAGATTTAATCGGTAATTGTAAATAGCAATAGTAAGTATAATCCCTATTAAAATAACACATAGATAATAGAAAATTTTCAAGCTTAGTCTCATCAGATACACCTCCATTAGTTGTATGCTCCTCCACAAGAATTGCACCCTAGAGTTCGCCATTACCGGTCATGTACAAAAAAGCACTTACTAATGTAAGTGCTCGAACGAATAATTACGATTTTTTGTTTTTATTTCTCAGCTTCTCTAATAAGTCATTAGCTTTCTTTAGAGCGGCTTCTTTCTCAACCTTCAATATTTTAGCCTGCACTATGTTACCCTGCTCATCAAATCGGATAGATAAGATATCCCCCTCTGAAATACCTTTGGGAAGGTCATCCAGAGAAACATCTTTGCTGATTTTTTCGTCATCACGTTTCAAAAGGACGGCCATTTGACCATCTTCTATCCGATCTACTGTGTACTTCTCCATGACCCTCACCCTTTAGTGTACTGTGATTTGGTCTTTCATTCTTTCAAACGTTGCATCTCCAATACCACTAACATTTTTAATCTCTGCTATCGCTTGAAATGGACCATTCGCTTGACGGTAGTCAATGATCCTTTGAGCAATAACGTCACCTACTCCCGTAATATGCTGAAGCTCCTCAAAACCAGCTGTATTAATATTAATAGGGTAAGAAGGTGATTCGTCGATTGGATCATCGATGATCGGATCCGAACCGGGCTGCCCATTACCGTTTTGTTTTTCTACTGTATAGTCATTACCATCAGAATAGACAATGACACTTCCACCGATCGTGGTGAAAATATCTTCTACTCCAACCTCTTTTAAACGATCTAATACTTCTGGATGGGGATGTCCGTAAGAATTACCTTCACCGACGCTAATAATGGCCGTTTGTGGTAGAACATTTGTAATGAAGTAAGGAGTCGTGCTGGTACGAGATCCATGATGCCCTACTCTTAATACGTCAGATTGTACGTTGAATTGTTCTACAATGCGGTGCTCAGCTGTTTCCTCTGCATCGCCTGTAATTAAGTATGTGAATGAATCAAACGTAAGGTGCAAGGAAACGGAAGCGTCATTTAAACTATCTCCTTCTTCCCCGCTATTTACAACTATAATATCTAGTGAAGGATCTAGGTTAATAGAGTCACCTACTGTTGCTACTTCAAACGGAACATTATGTTCATCAATATACGTTAAATAGTTTAAGTATGTTTGGGAGGTATGAGGAATCCCACTGTCTATGACATTATTTACTTGAAACTCATTCATCACCTGAATAGCACCGCCTACATGGTCTGCGTGAGCATGAGTGATAATAAGATGGTCGATTGTCGTTATACCCGCTTGTTTTAAGTAGCTTACCACTTGTTGTCCAGCAGTTTGAGTACCTGCATCAATTAGAATGGTTTTGCCATTAGGAGCTATGATAAGGGTCGAGTCACCTTGTCCTACATCTAAGTGGTGAATTTCTAAGTCGTCGATTGGTAATGGTGATACCAACTTCGGTCTGAATTCTTCTTCAAGAGTTCTAGCTAAAAAGGCAGAGAACTCAGCTCGTTGCGTTTGATTACTTGGCTTAAACGTTAGGTCGGGGTATCCCACCGTAATATTATTAGAAGCTACTGCTTGAATACTAGAATAAAATAAATGATCGTTGGCTACATCCTTAAACTCTCTGTCCCACGTTCCAGATAAGTTAAAGGCGCGTTGAAGGATTGCGGCCATCTGTCCCCTTGTTAATGGATCACGCGGAGAATAGTTACCTCTATACCCCCCAATAATCCCTTCTGCAGCAACAGCTGAAATGGCATCATGAGCATAATAAGTTTTCGGAACATCGTTAAAAGGGGCTTTTGATCCTGTTAACTCCAGCCCTAGAGCACCAGCTATCATGATTGCTGCATCCCCACGAGTCACGTTATTAGTAGGGCCAAATCTTCCATCAGGAAACCCATTAATGATCCCTTTTTCAGATAGATAGTTAATTTCATTGATTCCCCAGTGTGTATTTGCGACATCTGGGAATTTACTCTGTGCATTGACCGGTGTAACAATCAAAGTTAATACGATCAATAAAGTAATAAATATACTCCGATTATTCATTTCTCATCCTCCTCATTTGTTTTACTGTGTTATCGTACCATGGAAAAGGCTCAGCAACATAATTTTCCAATAGGCTCTTCTTAGTAGTAAAGAAATATTTTACTAATTAAAGGAAAAAACAATGAGAGTGTCGAAAAATGCTATATAAGGAGGAATGACAGATGAATGAAGATATGGAAGATGGATTTAAACAGTTGCCCGAAGAAGAATGGTTATCATTCTTAGAAGAAGAGTTTCAAGATGAAGTAGATGAACTAATTACACACCTAGAGCGTCAAAATGCTCTCTTTTATTTGCCAGACGATTTGCGAGAAATTTATTTCGAAGATAAACGCGTTGAGATAGAAAAAGCCAAAAATGGATACCTCGATACTCGTCGAACCTTTGATATTGCAGCCTCTAATTTAAATTTGCCAGTTGATTATTACACCGAAATGCTACTCCTCGCACATGATATGTTAAACCACTTAACGTCAACAGAATAATCTTCCCCGTTTACCCAATTACCATTATTCAACAATAAAATACAACTTTCGACATGTTTCTTATAGTATGCAAAATAGGTTAATATTCTTAAGGGTTACTATTCTTTTTATATTTAGGGAATATTTGTATGCCTAATGAGGTTGAGAAAGGAAGTTGAATAAGGTTGATTGTAAGCCCTATTGTTCCACGCATTGCTGTTATTACTACTCATCGTTCACTATCCCCTGCCATTAAACGTCATTTCAAAAAAACACCGCAAACCATTACAATACATTACCTAAATCTGAAATGGAAACACGTTGCTTCTTTCATAGATGACTTACTTGAAGAACTTAATGATTCAATGATTATTTGGGCTATAGACCCTGAAGAGAGAGCATTAGTTAATTCCATTTTAACGTACCATGAGGCGAGTGTTATCCCTTCTATAAAGGAGACTCTTGGTGAAGAATTAAATAAAGCAGTCACTTACCACCCCTATTTAGCATTAACCTTTCAAGAACTAGTCCTAAAAGAGGTACAAAAAGGGGAAGAGAATGAAGAGGCTCCTTCTTTCACCCAAGAACCTTTCTCTACGTTTAACCAAACTGAAAAAGATATTGTCCACTACCTATTTAATGGGTACAAGACTGAAGAAATAGCAAACAAAGCATGTATAAGTGTGCATACAGTCAATAATAATATTAGTAGAATCAAGAAGAAGTTAAGAGTGAAAAATAAAATTGAAATCGTTAAGAGGGTTATTGAAGTAAATAGAGCCTCCGTCTAAAAGTGTTAAGAACAAAGCCCCATTTTTAATGCTTAGAAAAGGGGCTTTGTTACGTTTCTAATATCAACTCCAGTAAAATTAGTAAAGAAAGTATAGGTGTTTTTAAAAAACGTTAAAATTTCTTTGAAGGTTCAAAAATGGCTATATAGTTTCTTTCCTATGTTGTTTAGGCAGTCTCATTGAATTATAAATTCAACAAAGCTTGGAAGTCGTAGAAGCCCCTTACTAGTCATATTTCGATACTTTACTTTGCATTGGATGATGGGTTCTATATATACAACGTTTTCTTTCTCACGAGTGATCAATTGGGAAGCAATTGAATAGAAGACATTTTTAGCCTCACTTGGTATTCCTAATTCCATCATTCCTGCATATACACCATTATCAAACTGCAACAACCAACCCAACTTATTCTTTAAATAACCAGATATCATTACTTCTGCAAAATTATAATCGATCACTTTCAGCCACGAATGGCTGCGCTTTCCGATCTCATAAACCGACTGTGCTTGTTTTTGGACAATGCCTTCTAAATGCTCCTGTTTAATGGCGTCATATAATTCTTTACCGTAACCTATCACATACTTTATTTGAGCTAATAGTTCGGTGTCAGGACCTAAGAAATCTGCTAACAGTTCCTTCCGCTTTACCAAAGGCATTCTACTTACATTCTGGTTGTTCCTGTAGATCACATCAAAGACTACATATTGTACCTGTTGTCTATCTTTCACTAAGTTAGTTTGAAACCGTCGCATCATTGCTTCAAAATCTGGTTTCCCTTCTTTGTCTGTAACAATCAGCTCTCCATCTAACACCGTACCTGGTTCTATTTCAATTTGTTGCAACTCTGGAAATCGTGAAGTAACTTCTGTTTTTATCAAGACCTAAATCAAAAAAAGTCATAAAAAATAAGGAGTGATACATACTAGTTATGACTAATATGTATCACTCCTTTACTCCTTATTCAACAATCGTGCCCATTACGGAAGACCGACTGTTTACCTTGTACATTTTTTTAGCAATCGCTATGAAACTTATTTTATGTTGTTTGAGTGCCTCCCCATTGTTAACCAGCCTGTCGGCCTACCGATTATAACAACATTCATAAAAAGTTCTCCTTTATTGTTTGGATTTGTCACTTCAAAGAAGAAATGAAATCAAAGCATCGAATGTGTCATTTTCAAACATTATATAAACCCCTAACCCTATGAATACAATTGGTACAATCCAACGTTCATATTTCTCAATTTTTTGCGATACTAAATCTAAGGAAGCTAAACGATAGCTGACATAGCATAAAACTCCAACCATAATTAAAAAGACAATAATAGCAACAAAGATTTCAATCATATTTAACGTCGTGAAGTACGGTACATAAATGGAAAAATCATCCGCACTAGAAGCCAATACAATGAAAGTAACCGTCACAAATAATTGATTAAATTTACCTGAGGAGAATAAGGATAAAATCTTACTTTCATCTTCATCACCTTCTCCTTTAATCCATATTTTTACACCTAAGTAAAGTGGTAAAAGCCCTAGTAGTCCTATAACCCATTGCTGAGGAATTAAATTTGCAACCCCTAGAGCAACAAAAAGACTTACTCCTATAATAATCGCAGTTCCTATATATTGTCCTATCCAAATATGTTTTACCTCACCTTTTTTTATTTGCGAAAACAAGAGGATTAAGATAACGAGATAATCAATTCCTGTCGCCACATAAACCGTAGCAGCTGTAAGCATTGTTACAATCATTTTTCCATCTCCAATGTTTTGGGATGTGGACTTTTCTTCATATTAAAAACCCCTTAATTTACACTCTTATATAGATGTATTAAAAAAATTGTTGGGAGGCGTGATTTTATTATTCTAGACAACTCTAATGCTCAAACTTGTTCTAATTATATTTTATTTAACATATGAATAGCATGTCCCATAACACCTTCAGCAGCTTCCATTAAGGGCTCAGGTAAAGTTGGATGTGCATGTATCGTAAGGCTGAGATCTTCTGCTGTTGCTCCACACTCAATCGCAAAAACTGCTTCAGCAATCAGGGATGATACATCTGGTCCGACCATTTGTACACCTAACACTCGATTGGATTTTTTGTCGGCTACAACTTTTACGAAACCATCACCGTCCGAAACAGATAAGGCTCTACCGTTAGCTTGGAATGGAAATCGACTAGAAACCGTTTCATATCCTTTTTCCTTTGCTTCCTTCTCCGTTAAACCTGTATAGGCTACTTCAGGATCGCTGAAAATTACAAAAGGCATTGCCTGAAAATCAATCACACTTTTTAGCCCACTTATTACTTCGGCAGCTATTTTACCCTCGTAACTAGCTTTATGAGCAAGGAGGTAACCACCAGCACAGTCTCCAATCGCATATACATGTTCAACATTTGTTTGACATTTATCATTTATTTTAATAAACCCGTGTCGGTCAAGTTCTACCCCAATATTTTCCAACCCCATTTTCCCTGTATTCGGTTTTCTTCCAATGGAAACTAAGCAATAGTCACCCTTGATTATCTCTTCTTTTCCATTAATTTGAACCTCAATGTTTACTTCATCGCCTGTATTTTCTCCGCCTTGGACTAAAGCATTCGTTTTGACCGTGATTCCATGTTCCTTTAAATGACGTTTGACTACGCTTGTCAGCATAGGGTCCGTACCTGGAATAATTGTATCTGATCCTTCAAGGATGGTCACTTTAGCTCCGAATTTGGCATAAGCAGTTCCTAACTCTAAACCGATATAACCGCCACCTACTACAACTAAATGTTTCGGTACTTCCTGAAGTGTCAATGCCTCAGTCGAAGAGATGATTCTTTTTCTATCAAATGGCATACTTTTTAACTCAGTAGGTAATGATCCTATTGCAAGAATTAAGTCTTTGTATGAAAAGACTTGTTCTTGGTTACCAATATTTATTTTGACAACAAAGGGTTCAGTCAGATATGCTTCCCCACTAATGACTTCGACACCATTTCCTTTCAGCAAAGTCTGAACACCATTCGTTAGTTTATTCACTATACCGTCCTTCCATTTCACTACTTCTGGCATCTCTACATTAACTTCACCTGAAACCTTTATCCCTATTGTATTAGCATGTTTTATGTGTTTTACTCGTTCAGAAGCACTGATAAGAGCCTTTGAAGGTATACATCCACGATTAAGGCAAACCCCTCCTAACTCTGCTTTATCCACCAACACCACTTTTTTCCCTAACTGAGCAGCACGTATAGCAGCTACATAACCTCCTGAACCTGCACCAATAACTAACAAATCTACTTCTCTTTTTCCTTCAACAGTCATATCAGTTTCCTCCTTTGATTTGATAAAGAATAGAATTAATTTTAATTCCAATGAAAGTTCTTTTTATCCATATGGATACCTATATGTAATATGAAGCTGTTATTTACTTATACCCAATCTTCCCATATTTATTTAGGATGGATATTAAGAAGTAATACTATTTGAAATTATTTTAGAAAAAGGCTTTCCAAACTGTCTAGAAAGCCTTTTTAGCCCTTTTCCTTTATTCTTCTTTCACTCTCATTAGGCGCAAACCATTTAGCGCTACTAGAATGGTCGCCCCCATATCTGAAAGGATGGCAATCCAAAGTGTTAACCAACCTGGGATAACCAATAGTAAGGCAATAAATTTAATAGCAATGGCGAAAGTAATGTTAGCTTTGATGATATTAAGAGCTTTTCGGCTAAGTTTTACAGTGAATGGAAGTTTTCTTAAATCGTCTCCCATTAGAGCGACGTCTGCCGTTTCTAAGGCTGTGTCTGTACCGGCTCCACCCATTGCGATACCGACTGTTGAGGCTGCCAATGCAGGTGCATCATTGACACCATCTCCAACCATGGCGACATTCCCAAAGTCGGCCCTTAATTGTTTTATATATTCTAATTTGTCCTGAGGCATCAGATCGGCTCGGATATCAGATACTCCAACATGACTTCCTATTGCATTCGCCGTACCTTTGTTATCACCTGTAAGCATAATAGTCTTTTTGATACCAAGTTGATGTAACTTTTGAATAATGTCCTTGCTTGATTCACGGACTTCATCAGCAACTGCAATAATTCCAAGTATTTCTTTTTCAGTTCCAATAATCATTGCTGTTTTACCTTGATTTTGAAGAGCAGTAATATTTTGTTCTAAGTCTTTATCGAAATCAGTAGTTAATAATTCCCTAAAGAGTTTCGGGCTACCGATATAATATGTCATCCCATTTACAATTCCTTTGATACCCTTACCTGTAATAGATGAGAAATCCTCTACCAGTACTTTAGAATATAAAATGTTTTCTTCTTCTGCTTTTTTCATGATAGCTGAAGCAAGGGGATGCTGGGAACGATACTCTAGTGCAGTAATAATCGCCAATAAATCTTTTTCATTCGTTTGGTTATTCAATACATCAAAATCAGTTACAACGGGAACACCTTTTGTTAATGTACCTGTTTTATCAAATGCTATTGCCTTTAAAGCACCCATTTCTTCTAAATACACTCCGCCTTTTACAAGTACACCTTTTTTCGCAGCATTCCCAATTGCTGAAACAATAGAAATCGGAGTCGATATGACCAACGCACATGGACAACCAACAACAAGAACGGCCAATCCTTGATAAACCCATGTTTCCCAACTACTACCTAAGAGTAGGGGAGGGACTACAGCAACTAATGCTGCAATGATCATAATGATGGGTGTGTAATATTTTGCAAATTTATCGACAAATGCCTGCGAAGGAGCGCGTTCTCCTTGTGCTTCCTCTACAAGATGAATAATTTTAGATATCGTTGTATCTTCTACAAGTTTCGTTATTTTTATTTCAAGTAATCCTTCTTCATTTAAAGTACCTGCAAATACTTCATCGTCAACCGTTTTTTCAACGGGAACTGATTCACCCGTAATAGCTGCTTGGTTGACGGCAGAGTAACCATTTACAACTACACCATCCATCGCTATTTTTTCACCAGGTTTTACAATCATGATATCACCAACAGCAATCTCATCGACATGAATCATTATTTCTTGACCATTACGTCTAACGAGTGCTTCTTTAGGAGCGATATCCATTAGAGAACGAATCGAATTTCTTGCTCTATCCATGGAAAATCGTTCAAGTTCTTCACTGATAGCAAAGAGAATGACAACAATAGCAACTTCTCCCCATTCACCAATAATGGCTCCACCTATAACAGCTACTGTCATAAGGGTTTTCATGTCAAATTCAAAGCGTAATAAGTTTTGCAAACCTACTTTAAAAAGCGACAATCCACCTACCAACATTGATGCTAAAAATAATAGGGTTGTAAGAAGATTTTCTTCTCCATTTACAAAGTAGGAGAGATAACCGAAAGCAAGGAACGAAGTTGAATAAAGTAATGTACTATACTTTTTATAAAATGGAACTTTTTCTTCTTTTGTATCATCGGTTACCTCTTGCGAAACATGACGGGCAGATTTTTCAGGATTTACTTTAAGATTCTCAAATGCACCGGCTTTTTCTAATTCTTCAATCGTTGCATCTCCGTAAACAGATATCTTAGACGCACCAAAATTTACTTTTGCGTCCTGAACTCCAGGAAGTTTTTTAACATTATTTTCAAACTTTCCTGCACAATTTGCACAGGTAAACCCTTGAACGCGATAGGTTTTCATTTCTTCTTCAGATAATTTTGCTTGTTGTTCAGACATTTACTTTCACCTCTTTCTTATGTGCCAAAGCAATAACGATTAACTGCTTAATATGTTCATCATCTAGCGAATAAAACGCAAGTTTTCCTTCTTTTCGATACTTCACAATCCCTTGCTTATGAAGAGTTCGTAAGTGATGGGAAGCTGTTGCCACAGAGGAACCAATGATATTTGCAACATCACATACGCATAACTCATCATCTTGGCATAAAGCATAAGAAATCTTTGCCCTGTTATCATCTGCAAGTGCTTTAAATAGTTGGGCAACACTAAAAATATCTTCCTTTTGCAATTCCCCTTGTATTCGATTGACTTTTTCTTCGTCATAACAATAAATCTCACAATTGTCTTTTTTACTCAAACTGACCACTCCTTATCAATGAAATGTTTTAAATATTATCTTTTTAAACAAAGGAAAGACCCGACTCCATTTGAGATAATCCTTCTTTGTTCTAAAATAGTGAATCCTGTATCCTCAAGATGATGAGTAAACTCATCCCAAGTAAAATAGGCTTCCGGGGGATGATCTAATTTCATATAAGTTGCAAAGAAGTGAGAGCCATCTTTATTCAAATCTTCAACTAAAAGTACCCCTCCAGGCTTTAATACTCTATAAAGTTCTCCAATAGCATCTTTCCATTTAGGAATATGATGTAAAATCCCAAAAACAAAAACTGCATCAAACTTATTAGAATCTAATTGTGTGTCTAACACATTCCCAACAAAAAAATCCAATTCCGGATATTTTTGTTTCGCCTTTACAATTTGCGATGGCATTAAATCAAATCCTACAAGTTCAGCAGGTGAGAATTGTTGGATTAATTTTGTGCTATAGCCCGATCCACAACCAGCATCTAATACTACTTTTCCCTCCAATGAAAGATTATGCTCATCTAAGAATCCCTTAAAAGTTTTAAATTCAACGTTTTTTTGTAACCAACGTCTAATCGGATTATTCATCAAATAAAACTCTAACTTATTTAATTCCATAAAATCCCCCCTTATTATTCAAATGTTTGTTTGATTAAAGTATACTCCTTTTTTAAATGATATTCAAACCTTTATTTGAATGAAAAATAAAAAATTGGATTATCCCAATTCCCAATGTCTGATTCTTATTCAATTAAACTGCCCGTTCGTTCAAGAAGAAAGGGAGAACGTTGTTCTCCCTCATAACTTTTTGTAGACATCTGCATAAGCAACTTTCAGCTGCTTCCTTAATTGCTTGTTTTCCTGTTCCAGTTTTTGATTTTTTCTTTTTAAGGATGCAATGAGGGCATCCTTGTTGCTTTCATTCATTTCCTGTTTCACTTGTTTCGGGGTGGGTACTTGTGATTGTTGGTTTCTTAATTTTTCAATTCTCGAACGGAAGTCCTCGTTGTTATACAACGTTGCTTTTGCAATGCCGGCTTCCTTTGACACGCTGTTAAAATTAATACTTTCATTTGCTTTTATAAGCCTTTTGATTGCTCCGTCCACTTTTAAAGCCGTATTTGCTTTGCGGCTCTCGTGGATTTTTTTCAATTGTTCTTTTCGATTAAAATTAGACATTTGCCAAACCCTGCTTTCTTTTAATGCTGTCCAAACGTCCAAAAATAAATTTGCCGGATTGGATGGTGTTTAAGATATTTTGGTATCGCTCCAAGTTCTTTTTGTTCTTTTCAGCAATATCTTGACGACCACGTTGTTCCAACACTTCAATAGTCCTAGAGGAAGTTTTTACAAGCAGCTCATATTTTTGGATGTCTAATTCAGAAAAGCCTATTGCGAGATCCTTACAAGGGCTACCGCCATTACATGTAAGACACGGAGGTTCTTCTGCGTGTGGGCAATTTCCATTGATTCTAGCGTGGCAAGTTCCGTAAGGATTGTCAACAGCACTTAACTTTTGTTCACGCCACAAGACTTCTAAAATATCCTCAGGAATTTCTTCATTTGGCTTGATTTGTTTCATTTCTCCGTTCACATCAAAACTAAACAACCCTTGCTTCATTGCTTCTTCGAATACTTTTCTCTTGGTCGTGTCTAATAATCTTGCGTAAACAAGCGTCATTTCCGGAGAGGAATGCGCCAATAACTGCTGAACTGTAAAGAAATCTGCGCCACTATTTAACATTTTAACAGCGTAGGTGTGCCTAAATTGGTGCATTCTGAAATGATATATCTCTCCTTTTTCATCAACAATCTTTTTCTCTTTCGCCAATGAATTAAGTCTTTCACCAATCCAATCGGCAGAGTACGGTCTTCCCTTTCGGACTCCTCGATAGCGAACGAATATGTAGTTTTGCGGATTGTTTTCTTCGTTACTGTTTTCCTTTGAATTCTTAATTAATACCGCAATTACATCTGCCAATTCATCATCTATCGGTATCGAATGATCTTTTAAACATGTTTTGGTCACGTCTGAAATAAGTTGGTATTTTCCATCAATTCTCAACAAACAGTCTTGTGTCAGCCTCAAGGTATCAGACACCCTTAATCCTGTCTTAAAGCTTATCCATATAATAGGTTGTACTTCCTCGTGAAGGTAATTAATATTGTCAAATAGTTGTTGTAAAACAGAATCAGGAATATATTTTACTTTTTTTGACTTCTTTTTCTTTTTAGGACGGTCATATCTAAAAATAATCATTCTAACATCTTTTTTAGGTGCTAAAGGTGAATTGATCGTTTGTAAACCTTCAAGGAATTTATTTGCCGAAGAAATGGCTTTTGTAACGTATTCATAAGAATACGTTACTCTTTGCCTTTCGGCATTTTCTTTATGTAAAAGGTCCAAATATTCTTCAAAATGAGATCGTGAAAGTTCATTAAGATTTTTCCATGTGGGTTCTAACTCAAAGATAAAATCCAGAAACTTTGGAATGCTGACCATATAATTAACGGCTGTACCCCAAGTTAAGTCATTTGAAAGAAGGCGATACTTCAGCCATTTTTGTATTTCAAAACGGAAGGGGATTTGTTTCACAACTGTAAAATCTAGCCTCACATGACTACGAGCATGATTATAATAAATCCCGTATTTCTGGTTTAGATTACGCACATCCCAAACTTCTTTTTCCCATTCATCCCGAAAATCAAGTAGTTTTGATAAATCATTATAAACACTCTTTAGAAACCTTGTTACCGGTCGTTTAACGGGATTCTCATATCTTTTATCCTTAGTATGTGTACCGATTCCCTTTTCCTGAAGCCACATCATCCACCTTTTATTAGCTTTTTCGATGTCAAGATCTAAAATAGAATTCAATCTTGGAAACTTTTCATCCAGAAAAAGTCCTAACTGTTTTAAATTATAATTTCCTTGAACAAATAAAGTGTTAATAGTCCAGTTATCATCGAACATTTTCCGGAAGACGAAATATTTCATTTCTAGTAGAATTTGAGGATTACTGAACCTAAAAATAACGTTCGTTCGATTAAATTTTTTCTTCGCAATCGCATCTTTAAAATTTTCGATGGTGGCTAGTTTTTCGATACTCCATGTATCATTCAATAAAAAATATGGGTCATTAACAGTAAGATTAGTTAATCCCTCTTTGGTTTTCACCTTTTCAATGTAAAAGGAAAGTTCTTTCGTCAATCGCTGATAGAACGAATCCTCAGTTTCTCTCTTATGTTCATTTAGGTTCATTTCATTACTCCCCATTACTATATTCTTTACTGCCGATTTGAAACGCTGACTGAGCCTTTTCCCAGTTATTTCGGATATCTTCTTCGGAAGGATGAAGATAAAAATTTATAGTCGTTTGAATTTGGCTATGCCCTATACGCTCTTGCACCTGTTTAATGTCGCCAGTTTGTCTGTAATACATGGTTGCGTGAGTATGCCTAAGAAGGTGTGGATGGACCTTGAATTTGACTTTTTTCCGTAGCCGTTTGAATAGAGCAGAAACATTTTGATAATTCATTGGGTGTCCAATATTTTTTCCCTTTAATTTTACAAAGACGAAATTCGTATCAATATCAAGATCGTCAATCACTTCATAAAGATAATCGTCTAATAGGTCCATAAGTGATTGCGATACATAAATTTCCCTTTCGCTAGTTTTTAGTTTGGCACCATTTTCAAGCTCACCACGGTCAACAAGCTTAATCCTATGACCGCCCTTATGATCAAATATAAAATCCTCAATAAAAAGCGAAAGTAATTCTCCAATTCGTAAGCCCGTCTCATATAGAGTTTGTATTAACAACTTATCCCTAATATTCGTTGCTCCATTATAGAGCATTTCAACTTCCATTTTTGACAACACTTTTAACTTTACTTTCCTCTTCTTGACCCTCAGGACGTTTTTATGCGAAGGACTATTTTGATTAACATGGTAGAGGAAATCTCTATATGCCCTCTTTGCCCCTTTAAATAATTGTTCTTTCGTGACTAAATCAACCATGGCTTTATCTAACTCTTCATTTCGATATAAATAGTCATAAAAACCATTTACAGCTGTAAGAATTAGATTGATAGTGTTTTCCTTTTTTCTGGCTTCAGTTGGTTGAAGTGGCACTGCTTTATTAATTCCGTATGGATTCCGAAGCCATGCAATAAAGTCCACCAAATCTTCTAATCTTACATCTTTATATCCCAGGTTGACATCCTCTAAGAATGTAAAATACTCCTTTAATGCATAACAGTACGTTTTTTGAGTATTTGGGCTTTTTCCCCGTGTATCTAGGTATTTTATGTATTTCATCACCGGAAGGACTAGCAGCCCTTTGTCATCCAGTAACATGTATCTTTTCATATTATTTTCAATAAGACTTCCTGAACTTTCATCTATGTCCCCCTCTGAACCGTTTACATATTATACATATTGAACCAATCTTTTTAAATCTGTTTAATAATTTTAGTATGTAAAAAAATAATAGAATAGGTTCATATATTATACTAATTGTTCTACTATTATTATAGTATAGTTAATCTACACCATGACGAGTAAAAAATCGTTTTCGATTATAAAAACATGCCACAAGGCGAATACCATCCAATTTAACCTCATTAATATAATCTTTTGACTGTAGTGGTTCATTATTAGGGGCTTTATGTAGGAGCATGGGTCTAATAAATAAATTGGTATTGTCCATATTCATTACCTCTTTGGATGGATATTTAGTGAACTACCCGCCACTTACCACCCTTACGGGTTGCTTGAAGTGGGGGCTTCTTGGGTAATCGCCACTTTTGATAGCTGACGAAATCAACCAAGCTAACCCTCTTGTTCCAAGAGTTTATATTTGGTGATTAGGCGATCGCTAATAAGCGAATGCCTTCTTTTTTGATGTTGATTGCCGCATTGACATCTCTATCGAGATGCAGTCCGCAGCTGCAAATGTATGACCGAAGGTTCATTGGCATTGGTTGTGTGTTTCCACAACAGGAACAAGTTTTTGTTGACGGAAACCATTTGTCGATTTTCACAAGTTGTTTTCCTTGCTCATTTAGTTTGTATTTCAGGAAGGAAGTGAACATCCCCCATCCGTTATCGGCAACACTCTTGCCAAACTTCAAGGCTTGTGACATCCCTTTCATATCCAAATCCTCAATGATGACGGCATCATAATTGGACACCAATTCTTTTGACTTATGGTGAAGAAAGTTTTTTCGTTGATTGGCGACCTTCTCTTGAATTCTGGCAACTCGAATCCGTTGTTTGTTCCAATTTGAAGAACCTTTCTTCTTTCGAGAAAGTTTGCGTTGTTCTTGTGCTAACTTGTCGAGCATTTGACGATAGAACTTCGGGTAATTGGCTTTCTTACCTTCGCTATCGACAAACAATCCATTCATCGCAAAATCCAATCCTACAACACTTTCAATTTTTTTGCTTTCAATCTCTTTTTCGTACTCTGTCAAAATAGAGATGTAGTATTTTCCTGATGAAGACAAAGAAATGGTACAGGACTTAATGATACATTCCGAAGGAATGGTTCGATGTTGTTTGATTTTAACCATTTTGAGTTTCGGCAATTTGATATGACTGTCCAACAGTTGAATGTTTCCATTGACGACATTGGTTGTATAGCTTTGTTTATGTCGTTTGCTTTTGAACTTTGGAAACTTACCATTGCCTTTGAAAAAGGCTTTATACGCTTTATCCAAGTTTAGTTGAGCGTTCGCTAAAGATAATGAGTCTACTTCTTTCAACCACTCAAACTCACGCTTGTACTTTGCGGGAGTAGGATGTTTCACTTTTTTCAATACTTCTTTATCCTCTTTCAGTAACTCATAAGTCGCTTTTCGTTCATCTAGCATTTTGTTATACACAAAGCGAACACAACCGAAGGTTTTGCGGATAACCAATTCCTGTTCTTCTGTGGGGTACAAACGGAATTTATACGCTTTGTTTTGCTTAGCCATATCAAATCACCTCATTTCATTCCTTGATTTTCAATATATTTTTTCACGACTTCAATAGGTGAACCGCCAGTCGTCAACAAACAAAAGCTTCTTGACCAGAACATCTCTTTCCATAACTCTTTTCGGACAAAAGGAAACTCTTTTTTAATAAGCCTTGAACTGGCACTTTTGTAAGCGTTGATGAACTTGGATAATTCCGTATTTGGGTGAGCTTTGAACAGAATATGAACGTGGTCAATGTCGTGGTTCCACTCGACCAATGTAATATTGTAATTCTCGCCCAAAGAGACAAATTTATTTTTGGCATAGTCTGAAATCGTGTCGTCAATGACGCTTCTTCTGTATTTCACAACCAAAACAAGATGGTAATACATCGAGAAGACTGAATGATTATTACTATCTAATTTCATTGATACATCATTCCTTATTCGTTATAAGACTGACTATACCATATAGCATTCGAAAGTAACAGTCTTTGGGCTGTCGCCCAACCGAAAGAAGTCTCCCCCTTACCGTTGGGCTATGCCCTTCACACGCTTGAAGAGGGAGACTTCTTTCGGAAGTTCGTTAAAAGGTTAGTTAAGGCTAGAAATAACGACACCTCTACACCTAGAATTAACTATCGGTCGTTAGATATACTCCACAATTGAGCCGCTATTATATTAGTGGCTCAAAAAAAGCAGTTGCAATGGATGCAACTGCCTTCTAAAGCCCTTCTTAGCCCTAATTGGTTATTCTCTAAATGATATTCAGTTACGGTAGAAGTGACTTATCAAGCGCCTTGTTTAATTAAAGGAAAAAAAGCCATCTATCTCACCTTTTAATGTGCTACTGTTATCCTTTAAATAGAGGAGTTTGTGATCATATCTATTGAAGGGAGTCTTTGAATGGTTAGAACTCATACTTATTAACATCGACTTAACTCCCTCTGGTCGTATATTATCGATTCTACTTAAATCTTGTTTAAGTACTGCTTGAGACACACTTTTTGACCCTTTAATGGAGATAATCGCAAACATGTCATCTCGCTTGTAAATCACAATATCCGGCTTATTCTTGCCTTCTTTCCCCTTTATAGTTTGATTTACATCCAATCGATAAATTGGGTTATCTTTCAATAAGAAAGTGAAGTACCGAATAACGAGAAACTCACTTAAACCAGTCAAATTCTCTGCTGTACCGGATCGAACCAAGTGTTCATCTAAAAACTCATGATACAAGGTTGCCAAACCATGACAGGACAAGCTATTTATCTGGGATTCGATCAATGTATCCATAGAGTCGAAAAAGGACTTAATCATAAAATGTATCTACCCTTACACAATTTCATCTTCATAGGCTTCAATTTCTGTTTTGGCGACTGCACGAATGAGTGCTGGCTCGACGGTAGGATGCTTGGTTTGCAAATATTGTACTAAATCCTCAAATGCTGTTGTAGGTTGATACGAAGTTCTAAGAAAAGGCTCAGAATCACTATCAGCTGTCTCCTTGTTTCAATAAAAGCGTCCATTATTTTACTTCCCCCTACATTTATTTTTTATGACCACCTATTAAACCACTCCTGTGTAGAGCTGTACCTGCTTTAGTGTAGGAACTAGCCCGTAATATGGCTGTTGAACCAAATCGGTCACGTATCGCATCCATCGTGTATCCCAGCTGTCTTTTACGGGTGATTTCTTTTTCATCTTCGAATAATGAAATTTGTCTCACTGAGTCGTCCGCTACATCACTAAGACTTACGTGGACTTGCCTAATAATCATACCATTATAATAACGTTTAAAAAGCTTCATACAATGCTCATATAGCTCCATTGTGATGTTAGTAGAATGGGACAATTTCAATTGTCTAGAAAAGCCTCCTCCACCCTGCTCATGACTATAACCAACACCCAAACTTAATGTTCTCCCTGCCATGCGATCTTTCCTTGCTCTTCTTGCAATTTCCTCACAGCGTTCTAGTAGAGGTACTTTAATTTCTTCTTCCCCTAGGTAGTCACGGAGTAGAATTTGCCCAGAAGAATAACTCTTTGCCTTGATTTTAGCAGGCTTATGAATATCACTAAGGTCAACACCCCATGCGTGTTGATACAACTGCTGCCCCATGACGCGACCAAACACTTTTTCTAGTCGATCTACTGGAGTTCGAGCTAATTGACCTACTGATCGAATCCCCATATTCATTAACTTCTTTTCAATATTACGTCCAATTCCCCATAGATCAGATAATGGTTGAATGGGCCAAAGTTTGTTTGGAACATCGTCGTGATCCCAATGAGCAAAATGATTGGGTTTCTTCTTAGCTTCTATATCTAGGGCAACCTTAGACAATAGCATATTGCACTCGGAGGAACCTACGGCCACAGTTAAGCCGAACGATAGTTTTATCGCTTCTTGGAGATGTCTTGAAAAAGCTTCTTGATTATCTCTTCCCTTCATCCTTTTAGAAGTCAGTTTTATGAATGATTCATCTATAGAGTAGCACCAAACATCTTCTGGGGGCACATACTCTTCAATCAACTTCGTAATCTCTGTGGAGATAATTAGAAATTCTTCCATTTCTGCATTGACGATATGAATGTCCTCGTGTTTAGGGATCTCCCATAATCGACTCCCTGTCTTTATCCCCCATTCTTTTAATTTAGGAGTGGCTGCCAAGACTACACTACCTTGTCGCTTGGTGTCTCCAACTACAGCTAACTTACAATGAAGAGGGTCTAAGCCTCTTTTTACTGCTGCGGCACTGGCGTAAAAGCTTTTCACGTCGAGACATAAATACGACTGCTTTGGAAAAAGATCATAGTTCATTTCACTCGCTCCCTTGAATCTCCGATATTATTCGTTATAATTAGTATATACCGAACTTACGTTCTTATAAACTGAAAAAATAAGGAAGTGTTATTGATGCAATATCGAGGCATGATTAAATGGACTCAAATGGCCATACCCGAGCACATTGAAATGATTAGAAGGGAACGAGAAGAAAAGAAAAGGCCGATCAGACCCAAATTAGATGAGCAGGAACTAAGCGAAATTGGTTATTTGATTGAAGAGAAGATGAGATATGGGGAACCAGCAACCATCTATTATTGGGACCTGGAGTCAGTACAGAGTGTCACTGGTACAATTTCTGAGAAACCTGGCATGAAACAGAAACTTTCCATCTTAACTGAAGATGATATTAGGGTGCGCATAGAGTATTCCTCCATTCTTAAAGTAAATTAATATGCTCACGAACTAAGTATGCGTGTGCATACTGAAGTATAAATTTTGTGATCTTTTTCACTAACAATAATTTCACCATTTCCTATATTATGTTAATATTTAAATGGAATAATGGAATGAGGTGTTAGGATGAAATTATTAGTAGTTGAAGATTTACTTCGAGGAATTGAAGAGGTCCAACAACAAGTTCGTAAGCAACAAGAACAACTTAATCAAGTAGAGGTTTCTATTACTTCTTTTTTACAAACAAAACACCTCTTCACTGGAGCAGCAGCTTCAGCAATCCGCTCTTTTTATGAGCAGTGCCACCTTCCTTTTCTTCAATTTCTACACTTGAGCTTTTTGCAATATGATTCAACTTTAGATCAAATTAAACAATCCATCTCTCAATATGAACCATCTACTTCGGGAGTTGTTCGAGAGCAATTTATTGAAATAGACGTCCAAAATGGTTTAGCCCAACTGGAGCAAGCCACTTCTCAGCTGACCTCATCAACGAATAAAGTGATGCAATCGGTATCCGACCTGGTTTATTTACCACCTTTATCCGATAAAAACGTACAGCAGGATATCATAGAAGCAAAAAAACAAGCTAATGACACGGTTGAACAGTTAAATGAATTAGATTATCAGACCACAACAAGCCTAAATACTCTTGAAGCAGACCTTGCTCTCATGAATAATTATTTACAAGAGATTCAGTCAGCGTTTCAAGTTTCTAAGGGGCAAGCTACTTTTAACGGTACAGCCCTACATTTTTCCCCTGCCTCGTTATTGTTAAATTCATCGTTAGCTAGCAGGCATAGACAATCAAACCCATTCACACATAATCCTTTGTTTCTTTCAAAGTCTCCTGTGACTTTTGACAAATGGCATAATCCATTAGCTTATTACACTCAGTTAAATGCGGCACTAACTCCGACGAATAAAGATGGTAAGGAAGAATGGAGGAATGGGGAGATTAAATGGGAAAGTGACAATGGAAAAATGGCTATAACCAAAGGGGAAAGTTTTGATGCGGCGGCTTATTTGGGTAAAGAGCCTTCAAGTGTAACAGTAGATGGCGTTTCAGTAAGATATGAAATTGTTGATGACCAACTTATCATTTTCAAGGATAATCCTGATTATTATTATTACACTCAAAATGCTCAGCAAGGAACCGTGAATTATTATGTTGGGTTAACAGCTCAAGCGACTACGACGGTTTATGGATCTTATATGTTGGGCCGAACCGCTTCTAAAATTCCCGGAGTGAATAAACTCTTTGATAAAGCCGATAAAACCTTTAATTCTTCACGTGCTGGGACAGTAATTGCAAGTGTTGGAGGGTATGCTGTACAAGAAAAGATCCCGTATTGGGGCTACATCACCGGCACACCTGTACCAACCAGCGGTACAAAAGAAGTATTGCTTTATCTGAGCAAAGACCCTGATGATTGGAGAGACAGCAAACCACTCTTATTTACACTCAAACCAGATGGGTCACATAGTATTAGCAAGAGAAAGGATGACTAGGGTGACTCAGTACATAATGCTATTATTTATTGCAGTGGGTATTGTATTATTGACGCATTACTTTGACAAAGAAAAGATGCCAAAAAAATCTATTGTGCCAGCTTCTGCTCTCATGTTTGTTCTGTTGATTATTGTAAATGTTATAAAGGATCTTATTTAATTTGGAGGAATATCTAAGTCTACTTGTAGTTGCAGCGGGGATTGTATTCGGAGCGCACTATGCAAACAAAAAGAAAATTAAAAAAAAAGCTATCTTACCATCCGTATTAGTAGTGTTTGCTATACTGGTTGTTATTAATTCAGTCAAAGATTTCTTTTAGCTGTCTACAACCTTATATAATTTGTAGACTACATAAATAAAGGATAAAAGCATACTAAATTAGTATGCTTTTATTTTTACCTTTTCTTTAATTATTGAAATTTTTCTCTGTTAAAGCGCAACTTATCGCTATAATTAACTACTTAATTTCTTTGCGAAGCGAGGTGTCGTTAAAACAATCCCTGTAAAATTCACCAAGACTCCAAGTGCAATCATCGTGTACACTAAAATAGGAAATATCCCTAAATAGGAGAGTGAAATACATGTAGGTATAACTAAGAAAAGGTTTAAAATAGCCATTTTCTCAAAAAAATAGAAGCTAAAAAACTTGCTAATGATGAGCATCTCCTTACCTTAAAGCAAAAGCATATAATATTAAACTGATATTATATTACCACAACTAATGTCCTGTTTAGATATAATCTAACGGACAGGTGGTGTAAATAAAAAGAACATTGCCTCCTCGCAATGTCCTCCAATTTTTATTCGATTACGAATGGCTGCCTCTCCTCAGCGGTCACAACAGCATGGAAATATTACAATACCGCGACAAAAGCATGGAGTACCTTTAGAAAAATATAGGAATCATGTGATGACAATACTAATCTTCCCGTTCTTTTTCGACTGACTAATCAAGAATGGTTGCTTCTCTTCTGTAATAACCTTCTGTTTAGCTGGTGCTTCTAGCCAAACGGAGTCATCACTTTCCCCCCATCGTGGTCTAGGTAGTTCCTTCCCTTCTTTCAAATGTTCGTGAATAATCCGATTAAAATCTTCGGAAAGTGCTGCCTGAAATAAAGCAGCTCTCATAATTTGGTTGCGATCTAATGTAGTAGCTTCAAAGACGTCATCTACATACTTCTTATAGGTGTCTGGATAACGTACAGTTGGTCTATAGATCTCAACCCTCCTCCCTTTCTACAATTCTAATTAACTCCTGACGCCCGTTCTCGGTAAGGTAGACGTCTTTTCTTTTTAATAATTCTGTTGCTAACTCTTTGCTCATGTAAACACACTCTCCTTGTAAGTGACGTCTTTTTTTACGTCTTACTTATTTATATGAGAAACACCTTGTACATTATGCGCAATTTTTTTCTCAATATGGGTATATAAATATGGGTATATAAATGTGCTAGGAGCTAGTTATACATTGGAAAAAGACCCAACTAATCCTTTCCTCGGAATAGTTGGGTCAATACGCAATATTAAATATGGCCGGAACAAGGGTTAGTAATGGCTAGGCTGGATGTTTAGATTTTGAATTTAGATAGCAATAGTTTTAATTCCTCAGCCATTTCAGAAAGAGATTTAGCTGAGGTTGCTACTTCCTCCATAGCAGCTAACTGCTCCTCTGTTGTCGCTGCCACTTCTTCAGATGTTGCTGCATTATTGGTAGCAATGCTTGCTAATTCACTTGCTGTTGCATTTACCTCTTGAACTCCAGCTGACATTTGTTCAGCTGTAGCAGAGACCTCTTGCATTTGAGGTGTAATGTTTCTCATGCTAGATAATATCTCTCTGAATTTATCCATTGCCTCCTGAGAGATCGTCATCCCATCTTTTACATTATGCGTTACTTTTGACATGACTTGTACGGAACTATCTGTATCCTTTTGTATACCTTGAATCAGCTCAAAAATTTGTTTAGCCGAGTCTTGAGATTGTTCTGCAAGCTTACGAACTTCACCAGCTACCACCGCAAATCCTTTTCCATGTTCACCCGCTCTTGCCGCTTCAATCGCCGCATTTAAAGCAAGTAAATTGGTTTGTTCAGAAATTCCCGTAATGACATCTAGGATAGATGTGATCTCCTTTGAACGATCAGATAATGAACGTATCATAGTATTAGATTCAGCAACCGAAGCATCAATTGAATTCATTTGGCTAATTGTGTTTTGAAGGGCTTCATTCCCCTCCTCTGCCTGCAATGTAGCCTGTTGAGTCAATTCAGCTACACTCATTGAACTTTCTGCAATTCTTCCCACACCGATCGCTATTTCATCTACTGCTTGTGAGTTCTTGTCGATTCCGTTTGTTTGATTTTCTGCGCTACTAGCAACTAATTGGATAGAGCTAGCTACTTGTGAAGTAGCAGCACTTGTTTCTTCGGAACTGGCAGTTAGTTGTTCCGCTGAAGCGGCCACTAAATCCGTTCTTGAGTCAACCTCATGTATTAACTCTTTAAGGCTCGATTGCATATTATTAAATGCTGTTCCTAATTGACCTATTTCATCTTTAGAGTGAACAGTTATCTTTTGAGTAAGGTCACCTCTGCTCACTGTTTCAGCAGTGTCAATTAACATTCTGATTGGACTGATAATAGAACGGATTATAAAGTAAACGGCTACCGCTCCTAACAGTACTGAAATAGCAATTACTGCAATTGTTGTAAGGAAGATAGGATGTGCGGCTTGATCGACCTCTTCTTCAAACATAGTACCAGCTACTTTCCATCCCGTCGTCCCATTTGTTTCAAAAACCATGTACTTCGAATCTCCATCTGAAGCATATGAAAATTCACCATTCTCCTGGTTGTATAGACTTCCATAGTATGGTTCAGTTGCTTGTGAACCGCCGTCTTCAAATGGATGAGCGATGTACATTTGGTTGGCATCTAATAAGATCGCATATCCTTGATTACCTATCTGTATCGAATTTACTAGTGCTTGGAGATGAGTTAAGTCTACACTTACTGCTACAACCCCAGATCCATCTTGTATAGCTTTCGAAATGGTAATAACCATGTCATCCGTTCCAGCGGCTATATAAGGCTCTGAAATAATGATATCTCCTCTATTGGATATAGCGTCGCTGTACCAGCCTCTTTCTCTTGGGTCATAATCAGGGTCCATTGCTACAGCAGGCTCCTGAATAAACAACCCCTCTTCTTCTGTCCCTACAAAAATACTCGTCGCTTCCGGATGTAAGGCAGCGTATTGTGAAAAGCGTTCTCTTAATTCGGGACTCTCTGGTCCATCATATAAATCAGATGTAGTGGATTCAGAGAATACGTTCATGTCATTCATCTTAGGATCAATTGTATCAGTGATGATCATATCTAAGATATCTACCTTCTGTGCTGCGGCCGAAATAATTTCGTCCTCCACAGCATCTTTAGCGGCATTATAAGCTAAAATGCCTATAATAACAGACGGTACGATTAAAATAATGGCAAAAGAAATAATTAACTTCATCTTTAATGATGCTTTAAATACATTCATAAAACCCTTCATTCCTTTTCTCCTCTCGATCTCAACCTAAATTCTTCCACAATATCTCAATATGCGGTGTGCAACACACCTATATATTCCTAGTCAATACTAACTATATAACAAGGGAAATTAGAAAGGAATGGATAGGATAGTATTTGAACTTTTCTGTTTATGAGAGGTTAAGAACTTGGATGGGCAATACCGATCAGCATAGTTTCTTCTGTGTTCTCACCACCATTAACTACATTATTTCGATCACAATAGAAAGAAAACAACCGTTATTTATAATAATTATAATATAGTATTGATTATTAAATTTTATTTATTATAATTAATAATATAATCACTTAGGAGGAATATCACATGACACTTGAACAAGTAATGAACCAACAAATTGCGAACTGGAACGTATTATATACGAAATTACATCGTTTTCACTGGTATGTGAAAGGGCCACACTTCTTTACTTTACATTCTAAATTTGAGGAGTTATATGAGGAAGTAGCTACCATTATTGACGAATTTGCAGAACAATTACTTATTAATAATGGCAAACCAATATCAACGTTAAAAGAGTCCCTTCAACTAGCATCAATTGAGGAAACAACTGAGCAATTAAGTGCAGAAGAAATGGTACAAACGGTGATCAAAGACTTTTCTTTAATCATCGATGAATTAAAAGCTGGTATGATTATTGCTGAGCAAAACAACGACGAAGTTACAAGTGATCTTTTTCTTGGATTGATCGAAAAACTCCAAAAAAATAATTGGATGTTAAAAGCATTTCTAAATATATAAAAATGAGCATTTTTTACATTAGAAAGGTCGGTTCCTATATTCCTAGGGCCGACTTTTTGGGTTTTAATATTCCTCGCTACTCCATACCTGTCAACCCTCTAGTAATTTCACTCCTTGGAGATTGACCTCTAGAATCGGGTCTTGTTGGGAAGGACATTGTACAATAAGCGAAGTAATTTACTCATTTTGAGTATAGGTATTCTTTTTTTTGGCAAATATGGTTCACATAGGAGGCGTGATACCATGTTCGGATTAGGGAAAAAGAGAAGTAAGTTAGGAAAATTTATAGATAAGCATAGTGTCTCTACGGTAGAGTTTTCTAAGGAGACAGGTGTAAGTAGACGGACGTTGACGAAGGCTTGCAATGAAGCCGATTATGTTCCTAGTCCTGCGGTGATGAAGAAGATACTGAAAAGCGTCAGAAAAGTTGATCCTGGTCTTAAAATGAATGATTTTTGGGATATTTAGTTAAATGTCGCTTATGTAGCTGGTCTAGGCGAAATTGAGGGTAGAAAGGGAGAAAGAACTCATGAGAGGTACTATTGAGATCCGTGAAGGTAGAATTAAAACTCTTGAAGCCTTTTTTACTGCTCAAGAAAGATAAACGAGCTTAGGGTAGGTATCTTCTGAACTTACCTACGCGCTGCATGGATTTGGATCCTGCTAATTCGCTTGTTAGCGATTGCCTAGTAAAAATACAAACTCTTGGAACAAGAGGGTTAGCTTGGTTCATATAGATGGGTACTACGCCAAGCAACCCGTAAGGGTGGTAAGTGGTGGGTAGTTCACAGATAGTAAGTTCAATTATTAATCTATTCTATTCTGTCTTTTTTCCAATTATATGTGTCATTAAAAATATTTAAGGTGACATCATTTATTTTTATAGTCTCTTTATCGACCCAAAAAACTGTAGTTTTTTCACCTGTACCGTATTCCCAATAAATTGTGTTGTCATCAAAAGTCTTTTCATATGCAGTATCATTGTTATTTGAATAAATTGCTACTCTAATTTGAAACCTAGTTGTTGCCCCTCCTTCATTAATAAGATAAACATTAGCAGTATAATTCTCATCAGGTGAAGTAATTGATTCAATTACTTCACCCTTGCCTTGCAAATCTTCTAAACCTACATTTACTCTGTCATTTATCAATAGTAATGCAGCACCAACAATAAGAAAGAAGCCTAAAAATATAATCATTAGAATTCTTGTCAATTATATCACCTCATATATATGAGAATTTATATTAATAGTTCGGTTGGGAAAAGTCAACATTTTTGTGAATTACAAGTATGATTGATTCGAAGGTGTCGACGGGAAATCAGACTAAGAAGGGGTATCAATCCCCTCCCCCTTGCAATCTAGATTACGTATGGAGGCTTTAAAAGACTGCGTTCTTAACAAGGAAGTTGGAAGTATGTAGCCGATATATATGTCTGTTATAATGGGAAGAATATTTGGAGCGTAAATAATGATAATGGCGGTGGGGAAAGTGGAAAGTAAAATCACAAATGTTGGAAATGGGTTAGGGATTATGCTCCCTCAAAAAGTAGTGCAGCATCTAGGTATCAATTATGGGGATCATATTTCTTTTCATATGGAAGGCAATGAAATTCGCATTCAAAAATCAAAGAAGTCTCCTGCCACTAAGGAAGTTGACCAAGATTTTTTAGATAGTGTCAATGAAATGATGGATACGTATGATGAAACATTCAAGGGATTGGTGGATCGGTAAGCAAAAGAAAGTAGATACTGAAAATTGGAATATAAAAAAGAAGTGATTGCTAAATAACGGGTTCGGTTGACGAGGAGAAAAGTAGAAATAACTATGTCAATAGTATGCTACTCAGCATATATATTAACAACCAATTGGTAATGTAAATGGCATGTAAAAACGCTCAGATTTCTTCTGTTTAGGTTAGATAAGTGAAACAGTTGAAATTAAAAGGACCACACATATCTAATATGTGTGGTCCAATTTTATTACCTTATTCAACTAAAGCACCCGTTCGTAATATAAGGTTAGCCAGATAAGAAAATATTTCTGGTTGACCTTATTTTTTATGGTCATATGATAGCGGTAGTCGGGGTAGAACGTCGCACCCGTGGGACTCGATCCCGTTAGCTAAACTGTTCGCCCCCTACTTGTATGAACATGTTTCAGGCTGGTTGGGACATAGAAATGATCCCGTTTAACAAGCGAACCTATGACACTACAAGAAGCTCTAGGGGTTACCGACTAATTTATTTCTAGGAGTTGATAAACAATGAATCCAGTCATCGGTCTGGATGTCTCAAAAGGAGAAAGTCAGGTTCAAGCCTTCTTGGACAAGGGAAAGCCTTATCGTAAGAGTTTCAGTATTAAACATAATCGTGAGGGTCTCGAGACATTCTTGGCATTTCTTCAAGAAGTCGAACAAGCAGCACAAGGACAACCACCTTCTGTGGTTTTAGAGTCGACAGGTCATTATCATCTACCTGTGATTCAGTTTCTGGAGGACCAAAAGTATGTGTATATTGTCATCAACCCACTCATTTCGCATCGAGCGAAAAGTTCGAGCTTACGCAAGGTAAAAACAGATGCCGTTGATGCGTATCATTTGTGCGAGCTTTACTACAAGGAGGAGCTTGAACCCTATAAAAAACGAGGGATTCAACTCTTAAATCTTCGTAATTTAACCAGACAACAAGAGACGATCGCTGAAGTATCGGCGAATACGAAACTACAACTCCATTCCTTATTGGATCAGGTGTTTCCTGAATACAGAGGCGTATTTGGTAGTTTGTATTCGAAGGTATCGTTATTAACCCTGCAGGCTTTTCCAACTTCAGAGGCTGTCTTACAAGTGGATGAGTCTGAATTGGTCGAAAAGATCGCTTCGTTATGTAAAAGTCGTTCTGAGAGGTGGGCCATAGAAAAAGCACAAAAGCTGCGAGAGGCTGCCTTGCGTAACCCGTTTCAAAAGAATTTGTATGAGAGTCATATTTTTAATTTGGAGATGTTAACGAACATCGTTCTTCAATACCAAGAGCACCTATCCAACATCGCAACTGAAATAGATGCCCTTGCGAAAGAAATTGAAGAATATCAGATTATCCAATCTATTCCCGGAATTGGAGAAAAGATCGCCGCCACGATTACTTCTGAGATCGGTGAGATAGATCGGTTTAATCACCCAAAGAAGTTGGTTGCATTCGCTGGAGTCGACCCTAGTGTTTACTCTTCAGGAAAGTTTACAGCTTCCGTTAATCGGATAACTAAAAGAGGCTCTTCCAGACTGAGACATGCCTTATTTATGGCCGTTCAATGCGGGATTAGAGATTCTCGTAAGCAAAAGACAACCGACGAAATTATTGCACGGAACAAGAGACTCAGAGAGTTTTACGATAAAAAACGCGAAGAAGGTAAACCATTTAGAGTCGCTGTCATTGCTTGTGTCAATAAACTCTTACATTGGATTTATGCTTTACTGAAAAGCAAAACACCTTTCCAAGATGTAGCTTGATAGCTATATCTAACTAGATAGACCAAGACCTTCCAAAAAGTACAGATTGGTAGGTTATTTGGTATACTCATTTTTAGTATAGCATGTGTAATTTCATTTTTTTATTGAAAATGTTGACAAACTATTAGCTGGTTTAG